>JBJEFR010000052.1:0-34995 GCA_051874255.1 Anaeroplasmataceae bacterium | reverse complement strand
CTTAATAAAAAGAGTGAATTAGGATATACTGATGTAGAAAAAAGGTTATATTCTGATGCTTATGTTAATGAAAGAAAAATATATTTAATGGTATCTGAAAATACTAATGAAATATCAGTACCTGCAAAAATATTATCAGGTAGCTATCCTTCTGATTTTGGAGTATTATTATCTGAATCCTTTGCGAAAAGAAGAAGCTATAAGGTCGGAGACGAAATATTAATGACTGTAAAAATATCATTAAAACAAATGATACCTAATTCATCTGGACTTAGTGAAATGTTTAGACAAGCGTTAAAACCAGGCTGTGTGGATGTTTTTAATGATTCAGATGAGGTGACATTAAAATTTGTTGTTACAGGTATTATGTCTCATGCGGAAAGCTTAGGAAATTTAGCTTCATCACCGGGATTATTATATATGAATATGGATACCTTAAGGCTGTCAATTTTTGCTTTAATTGGCGATACCTATAACTTAAATGCAACTCAATCTTTTATATTAGGTAAATTTAATTCTTATTCATTATATAATCAATTTGTATTTAAGGGTGGAAATATTGATAATATTAGATCATATTTAAATGAATTAGATATTCTAGATTATATCGCAACAAGGGATTTAATGCCTGGAAATCAGGCTGTTGAGATGGATATTGATCAATCCTTATCCTTATGCTTTGTTTTTCCAATCATATTTTATATAGTAGGTGTCTTAGTAATTATCGCATCTATTGAAAAACAAATTGATAAGGACAAGCAGTATATAGGGACATTATCTGCTATAGGTGTTAGTAGAAAAACAATAGTAATGCACTATGTTAAAATAAGTATGCTGCTTGTAGGTATAGGTGGTATTCTTGGTTTAATAATAGGACCTTTATTAATTCCTAAAATAATGGGAATTAAATATGGTGTTTTATATAAAATACCAGATGCACATCATCCTATATTTTATATAGAATATTTAATATGTTTTATTATAATCTTTTTAATATCTTTACTTGTAACTATTATTTTAACTCATAAATATGTATCTAAAAATCCAACGGAGGTTTTAAGAGATTCAACAACAAAACCATTTAAGGGTAGTATTTTTGAAAGAATTAGTTTTTTTAATAAGCATATGTCATATTCTTTAAAAATGGCACTGAGAAATATTAAAAGAAGAATGTCAAGAAGTATATTAGTAATTATAGGAGTACTTGGCTGTACAGCACTATTAATATGCGGCTTTGGTATTGAGGATACCTTAAATTATGGTCTTGAGCTTGAATTAAGTGAGAAAATCACTTATGATAATGAGGTATTATTTAGTTCAGGTAAGGTTACTAAGAGTGATATATATAATGCTTCAAGTGATATTACCTATGTAGAGGAATTTCAATATAGTGTTGTTATGGCATCATTTAATGATGCAGTAGCTGATACAACCCTTACTATATTAGAAAATGAAAGTAAATGCTATACCTTAGATTGTCCTCTTGAGGGAGTAACCCTATCTAAAAAGCTTGCTGAAAGCTTAAATATTAAGGTAGGAGATACTATTACTATTCATCATTCTAATAAGGCATATGAAATGAAGGTTACAAACATAATATCAATGTTTATGTCACAAGGAATTTATTGCCGAATGAATGCTGTGCCATTTGAGCTTAAAACTAATCGTTTTTATTGTATAGCTAAGGATGGTAGTGACCTTAATAAGATATCAGAGGATATTGAGCTTGTTGATGGTGTTATATGGAGTAATCCTATTGATACTAAAATAGAGACAGCTAATACAGCCTTATCTAGTATTAGAACTATCACTCTTGTAGTAAAGGTGTTCGCAATACTACTAGCTATAGTAGTAGTTTATAACCTTGCGGTTTTAAACTTTAAGGAGCGTACAAGAGAAATGGCTACCATGAAGGTTTTAGGATATGGCTATAAGGATATATCTAAGATGCTAACATATGAGATATTAATATTAACAATAATTGGTGGAATAATAGGAATGTTTTTTGGACTACCATTATTATATTCAGTAATGAGTATAAATGAACCTCCAATGATTAATTATATTTATCATATCAATTGGTATTCATATATATTTGCAATACTGATTACCTGTGGAGTTAGTGTTTTATTAAATTTACTAATTAGTTTAAAGATTAAATCTATTAAAATGGTTGAATCATTAAAAAGCGTAGAATAGGTGATATTATGAAGGCGGATTTACATAATCATTCAACATATTCAGATGGTATATATTCAGTTAGAGAGCTTATTTCAATAGCTAAAGAAAAAGGTGCGGATGTAATCGCCTTAACTGACCATGATAGCGTCTATGGCCTAAAGGAGGCTATGAGCATTGGAATCCAAAATGGAATAAAGGTAATACCTGGAATAGAGCTAAGTACCATACATAATGAGGAAAGTGTTCATATTATTGGATTATTTAAAAATAATTATGTACCTGATGATATGTATAAGTTTAGTGATGAAATGAAAAAAATACGCCGTCAAAGGTGTATTGATATGATGAATAAGATTTCAACTATTTATCATTTAAATATTAATTTAGATGATTTATTAGATAGAGATGTTATAACAAGAGGAAATATGTTTCAATCCTTAATGAAATCAAATCCTCTTGTAAGTAAGGAAGAAATTAATTTTTATCTATCACATGAATCAAAGGCTTATATTGAGGTAGCTCATTTTGATACTTTAAAAGGAATAAAATTCTTAAAAAAGAATAATTGTATTACTATATATGCTCATCCATGTCTTAATTCAAGAAAAACTAATTTAGAGGTTATAAAAATGAAGGTAGATGGGATAGAATATAAGTATCCTAAGAACAAGGAAGATGATGAAGAATTTTATTTGAGTCTTGCCAAAAAGAATAAATTATTATTAAGTGCAGGTAGTGATTTTCATGGTGATATAAATCATAGTGATATGCTAACCTCCACTCTTGATTATAAAGATTATTTAAAAATTTTAGAAAGGCTTGGTGAATAAATATGATTATAAAAAGTGCAGAATATGTTAAAGGCGCAACTAAGGTTAGTCAATTTCCAACAGAAAAAAAGCCAGAATTTGTGTTTTGTGGAAGAAGTAATGTAGGAAAAAGCTCATTCATTAATATGCTATGCAATAGGAAGTCTTTAGCTAAAACCTCATCAAAGCCAGGTAAAACCCAGGTACTTAATATCTTTGATATAAACAAAAGTCTTTACTTTGTAGATGTACCAGGCTATGGATATGCCGAGGTTAGTAAGGAAGTTTTAAAAAGCTTTGCTGTTATGATTGAAGGATATTTTAGAGATAGTGAAAATCTAAAATGTGCGTTTTTATTAGTTGATTCAAGGCATGATCCAACTAAGGATGATTGTAATATGTATAATTATTTTAAATATTATGGTATTCCCTGCTGCGTTGTTGCAACAAAGTGTGATCAAATTTCAGTTAATAAATTTCAAGCAAGTATTAAGGCTATAAGAAATAAGCTTCAAATGGATGAAAGTGATAAGGTAGTACTTACTTCAGCTATGAAGAAAAAGGGTATTGATGAAATCCTAGATATAATTGAAGGATATTTATTATAATAGTGATTTTTCACTAATTATTTTCATATAATTTTATAGGTGATAAAATGGAAATTATAATTAGTGAAAAAAGCTTTTTAGATATTAAAAGAATTTCAAGTGTTAAAACCTATATCTCAAAGCTAGATGATTATATTGTAGATAGTGGTGAGCTTAAAAGTAATCTTATTTTAGATATTTCAATATTTGATATTGATAACAATGATATATTTATAACTAAAAAAATTCCCTTAACTATCATACTTTCTGATAAAAGAGCAGTTTCTTCATTAGAAATAAAAAGTATTAATTTAGAGGTTATTGAATCTTGGGGAATCAATGCTTATTATGAACTTATTTTAAAGCTAGAGGAACCAGCCTTAGAAAATACTAGAGAAGAAAAAGAAACTATTGTTATAGATAACAATATTGATGAAAGTGAAGATATTATTATTGAAGAAGATAACACAATAGAAGAAGATAATATAACCTATGAAGAGGCTAGTAATGTAGAAATTATTACTACTAAATCAAATCTAGATGAGAATAGCTTTTTGGGATTTTTTGATCGTTTTTTAGATGGAACATTCAAAATAAAAACCTTCAGAATTACCGATGAATCAGAGCTTAATGCCTTATCGATAGAATATAATAAAACTATTGAGGAGTTATATAAGGGATATGACAAGGATTTAGGAATTGTAATGATCAATCTAAATGATTGATTATTTAAAAATAGTAGGTGATTATAAGGAAAAAGAAATACTAAGTATCTTTGATAACTATGCCTATTTACTATTAGATGGAAAAAAATATCTAATAAGGCTAGTATCAAAGGATATTATAAATACCTATGAAATATTAAAGAACTACGATTTGAATATTAATCATCCTATTAAGCTAATAGAATATGATAATAAGCAATATATGCTTTTTCGTTATAATATTCCTAAAGGAGAAAATATCGCAAGAGCCAAGGCTATGATAGATTCCTTAAAGGAGCTTCATAAAAAGACCTATTATGACATAACTATTGATAGTAAGTCATTAGAAAGGTTTAATAAGATATATAAAATCCTTGATTATAGATTTACTAGCTTAGAAAACTCAATTAGATATTTAGAAAATACCACTATTAAGGGAGATTATAACTGGGCCTATTTAAGTAAATATTATATAGTATTAGATGCTAAAAAAAGATTACTTAAGCTTCAAGAGGAAATAATAAAGGAAATAAAAAAAGGAAAAAGTTTGAAATATTGCCTTTGTCATGGATATCCATCTATAATAAATTATAATTCCTCAAAGCTAGATGGCTTCTTTTATTCTAAAATGGCTATTCCATCCTCAGATATTGCTAGATTTTATGTATTAAATGATGACATATATGATTTAATTAATCCTATTATTAAAGCTTGGATTAAAGACCTTGGAGATAAATTTTATAAAATATATTTTGAATTTTATGTATTATATTTATATATTTTATCACTTGATCAGGCTTTAAGTATTAATTATGAATCATTATATAATTATTTACAAACAACAAAAAAAATAAGAATTTTTTTAAAAAATTACAAATAAGAGTGAAATCACTCTTTTTTAAATTTGTCTTTAATTTTTTTAATGATATTAGTATTATTTTTAATGATTATATATATTGCATAAATTACAACTAAAATCCATAGTATATTTAAATTTTCCTTAGAATAGGTAAAAATGACTAATATTAATTGATATATGAATATACTTAAAAAGATAACTGGAATATATTTTTTTATTGCATTAAACTTTTTAAACATAAAACCACCATTATATAATATGACTTTTTTTTCTTAATAATGATAATATTATGATATAATGATTATGGTGAGATTTATGATTAAAGAAGTATATGAAACAAATAGATTAAAATTATACCTATCAAATCCTTTGATGGTACATGAGGTTACAGAGTATTTTATAAGAAATAAAGAATTTTTACGTGATGTAGAGCCTATTAGACCAGATGAATTCTATACAGAGGAATATCAAAAGAAAAATTTATTAAATGATTTTTTATTTACTAATAATGTATCATGCTTTAAGTTTTGGATTACTAAAAAGGATTCAGAAAAGATTATTGGAGTATTAAACTTTAATGGTATTATTTTAGGTTCATTTTCAAGCTGCTTTTTATCATTTAGACTTGATAAGGATGAGGTTCGTAATGGATATATGACAGAAGCTATAAAGAAGGGAATAGAGATAGCATTTACTGATTTAGGCTTACACCGTATTGAAGCTAATATTATGCCTAATAATAAACCTGCCATAGATTTAGTTTCTAAGCTTGGATTTTATAATGAGGGATTAGCTAAGAAATATTTAAAAATTCATGGAAAATGGGAAGATCATATCCATATGGTTATAAGAAATGAAGCTGATGAATAATTAACTTGAATTTTTATAAAGATATTTTAATATGACTAAAAGGAGAAGTAATGAATAAAAATATAGCAATTAATATATGTGAAAAATATAATAGTAAATATAAACATAATCAAAAAGAAGAGGAAGATTTTATTGAGGCTTTAAAATTCTTAAGTGATGAAGGGGATATTGCAGCCACAACTTGCCTAGGTGGTAGATATTATGAATTAAAGAAATTTGATTTGGCATTGAAGTATTATTCAATTGCGGCATCAGAGGGTAGCGTTGCAGCAATGTCAGGATTAGGATATATATATTATTATGGAAGAACAGCTGAACCAGATTATAAAAAAGCATTTGAATATTATAAAATGGCAGCAGATTTGGGAGATACGAAATCAATAATTAAAATATCAGATATGTATAAAAATGGTTATTATGTTGAAAAGAATTTAGATAAATCATATGATTTATTAATTACTGCCTATACTAAGGTAAAAAATGATTCAAATGAAATTATGGAATGCTTGCCAGAAATCGCATCAAGATTAGGAACTATTTTATTAAATAAAGGCGATGTTGAATCAGGAATTAAATATATGTATAAGGCAAGAGATGTTTTGATTAAAAGGATAACCTATTTCGGTTCCTTTTGGGGAGATTTAACAATTATGCAAATAATTGAATATAATCTTTTTAAATATGATGTAGACATAAAATATGATAATTGTATTTATAATTTATTTGAGAAATTAAAATATGAAGGGATTTATTCATTTACTTACCTAGAAAATAAATATTTAGTTGAAGCAGTGAAAGAAGGAGATAGTGTTATTGTTAATTTTGATGATAAATGGTATAAAACAATTAAAGATTTTTTCTTAAATGCTAAAATTAATGGTGAAAAGATTACAACTATCGCATCATTTTGTAAGTTGGGGTGATTGAAATGCAAATGATTGAAAAGGAATATGAGGATTTAAAAGAAAAGTTTACTGACGTAGTTATTGCTTACCAAAATGTATTATTTGAATCTGAACAAATTGAAATTAAGTATAATATTGAGTTTGGGAGCCTTGAGATAAAAAAATTTAAGGTTTCAATAGAAATAGTGAAGCTTAAAAAAGCATTAAATTATATAATTTCCTTGAAAAATAGAGGGAAAACTGTTGATGAGGAAAAATTATATTCATATTTAGAAAATGAAATGAAAGAATATGAAATGGAATTAGATATTTTATTAAGTAAGGTAGAAGATGCTATAAAATCATCTGATGTTGATGATGAGGATGCTAGAAAAGCTAAAAAATTATATTATAAAATTGCCAAGCTAATACATCCTGATCTTCATCCGGAATTTGAATTTAATGATGAAATAAAGAGATTATGGACTCTTACTCAATTTTATTATAATAATTCTGATTTTTTGGAATTAGAAAAAATTTATGATGCCGCAGTGGTAATGGTTAATAATTCATTAATTGTAAAAATTCCTAATATTTCAGATAAAATAAATGAATATAAATCTAGAATTGAAAAAATTAAAACAACTAAGCCATATATTTTAGAAGCATATTTAAAAGATTCTTATACTATTAATTCCCATAAGGATGAATTAAATGAAGAGATAGATTCATTAAAAAAGTATGCCTTTGATTTAGAAAAAGAGGTTAATTCTTATTTAGGAGAGAACAATTATGCCCAATGATTTAAAAATTTCTGAAAATAAGCTTGAAAAAGTGATATCAAACAATGGAGTATCAGAACTAATAAAGCCATTAATAAAGGAAATTTTTTTGTTTGAAACGAGAATTTCACAAACAACTAATAACGATGATTTGTATAAGGGATTATCATTAAATCAAGAGTTAAATTTAATTCGAGAAGTCAATAAATTTAATGAAAATAGCATAGTTGTATATGACTCTTTATCTAATAAGCTAGGATATATTCCAGAGGAAGATAATGTGGTATTTTCTAGACTAATGGATGCAGGCAAGTTGTTGTTAGCTAGAATATCAAGTATTGAATATAGAGGTTATTATTATATACGTATTAAAATATTTTTAAAGGATTTTTAATAATGCTTTATTATATGTAGTTATGCTGATGAATAATATTTTATCTAAAGGTCTTATTTTTGAATAGGACCTTTTTAAATGTTATATAATGTAGAAAAATGAGATATTTTAATGTATAATTAAATAAATAATAGATTTAAAAAAGGTATAGGTATTTTATGAACTTAAGTGATGCAATAAAAAAATATATTGATAATACTAGATTAGTAAAAGCTATTTCTTCAGTTCCAAGCGATATTTTTCTAGATCAAGAGGGATTTTATCAGGAAATGGTTTCTAATTTTAAAAGAATAAGAGATATTTCAAAAGAAAATCAAATATTACTTTATGAGAATGTTTTACCACTTTTAGATGAAAATTATAAATTAACACACGATGAGTTTATGGTCTTACAAGAAGCATTGCAGCAGATGATAGATGGATATAGTATGGAAAATCTAGATGTTAATTTTTTGGCTTTATGTTGCGATAAGCTATTAGATTACGCTTATAGTATTAAGGATAATAATTGTATTGTTGAAATATTAGATTTAGGAATTACAGTTTATTATACTTTAATGAATAAGGTTGAAAGAATAGAGGATTATACAGGATATAAATCTTATTTAAGAAAAAAAGCTATGAATATGGCTAATACTCTTGTAGAATATTTAACAAAAAATAATTTTAAATCTTTAACTGAAAGCAGTATAGAGCTTTTACTAATTAACTCAAGGTATATGTCTGCACTTCATGAGGGATTATATGGTAGCGATGATAATATTACTGAAAAAAATGAGCTTTTAAGAAGCCTATCTTTTATGAATGATTCTAATATTAAAGAAGCTGTTCCTAATTATAATTGGACTAATCATGAGGCAAGTATTTATGAGTATTTTGGATATATGACAGAAAGGAATAATGTCAAAAAAATAGATGATAAGCTAGCTAATGAGATTTATAAATATTGTCAAAAATTATATACCTTAAAAAAAGAAAATCCTACTCTTGTAACTAGAATAACTGATGTTGAATGTAATATTTTATTAAGTAGATCTTCATACATAAGCGGCGCAATATCTCTTGAGGAATATAAAAAGCAATTAATGCTTCTATATAGAAGAAGAATTTCAGGATATGAAATCGCGGCTATTTTTTCTAATTTGTTAGTTCCTTGTGAATATATGCTTGTACTTGATAAAAATAATTTGACTGATAAAGAAAAGGAAAATTTAAAAAATATATATGAGAATACTTTAGCCTATGCTTCAAATATATCAGCAAGTGAAACATTAAGCTATATATTAGAATATTATTCCCTAATGCTTGATTCATTTATTGAAGTAGAGGGTATGAGTTTTGTTCAATTTGCCCTACGTGGTATGGCAGCCTTCCATTTGCCTACGTATGTGCACTCATATATGGTTGCGAAAATATCTAAGTGCATAATGAAGGAGTATATAAAAAATACTAATATATTAAAAGAACTCAATATTGAAGAAAAGGAATTGCTAGATTTTACCTATAATGCTGGGCTATTACATGATGTAGGAAAATTGCCAATAATAGATACAGTATCACTATATGAAAGAAAGCTTTTTGATGATGAATTTAATATTTTAAAAACCCATCCATTATTAGGTGCAAGACTTCTTAACAAACAAGAAAAATACCGTAAATACGCCAATATTTCCTTGGCTCATCATTGTTGGCATAATGAAATGGGTGGATATCCAAACTATGAATTAAAGCTATCTAATATTGAAAAGCTTGTAAACGATGTTGTAACCTGTGCTGACTGTATGGATGCATCTACTGATTTAATTGGTAGAAGCTATAGCCATGGGATTACCTTAAGTGAGTATATTAAAGAATTTAAAAATGATGGAGGAAGATACGCTCTTTATTTATCAGATACACTAGATAAATGCTATGAAGAGCTTCTTAATATATTAGAAAATAGTCGTAAAGAATACTATTATGAGGCTTTTGAAAGCTTGTATAACATTTAAGAAGATAATGTGAATTCATTATCTTTTTTATCTTTGGTTTCACTTGACAATTACAGGTTTATTATTATATAATAAAATGTATGTTTATATATGGAGGCCGTTTAGGATGGAAAGTAAAATGACATTAGAAAAATTAGTAGGATATCTTAAGGAACAGGGATTTGTTTTTCAAGGTAGTGAAATATATGGGGGCCTAGCAAATAGCTGGGATTTCGGACCTCTTGGAGTTTTATTAAAACAAAATATTAAAAATGCTTGGTGGAAGAAGTTTGTCACTGAAAATAAATATAACGTAGGACTTGATAGTGCTATATTAATGAACCCTGAAGTATGGGTTGCCTCAGGACATTTATCAAATTTCTCAGATCCACTAGTTGATTGCAAGAGCTGTAATACACGCTATAGAGCTGATAAGCTTATTGAGGATTTCACTCATGGTGAAGTTATTGCAGATGGTATGAGCAATGATGAAATGATTGATTATATCAACAAGAATAATATTGTATGTCCAACTTGTGGAAAATTAAATTATACAGGAATTCGTAAATTTAATCTTATGTTTAAAACTCATCAGGGAGTTACTGAGGAAAGTAAATCTGAGGTTTATTTAAGACCTGAAACTGCGCAAGGAATTTTCGTACAATTTAAGAATGTACAAAGAACCACAAGAAGAAAATTACCATTTGGAATTGGACAAATTGGTAAAAGCTTCCGTAATGAAATAACACCAGGAAATTTCATTTTCCGTGTTCGTGAATTTGAACAAATGGAGCTTGAATTCTTCTGTAAGCCAAATACTGAAATGGAATGGTTTAAATACTGGAGAGAGTATTGTATGAATTTCTTAGTGTCAATTGGTGTTAAGAAAGAAAAACTAAGATTTAGAGATCATGAACAAAAGGAATTAAGCTTTTATTCAAATGCTACAACTGATATTGAATTTGAATTTCCTTGGGGATTTGGAGAGCTATGGGGAATCGCAAGTAGAACTAACTACGATTTAACTCAGCACCAAAATCATTCTAAGCAAAACTTAGAATATTTAGATCCAGATACTAATACAAAGTATATTCCATATGTTGTAGAGCCATCTGTTGGTGTTGAAAGAACCTTCTTATCAGTATTATTTAGTGCCTATGAGGAAGAAAAACTTGAAAATGATACAAGAGAGGTTTTACATTTAGCACCTTGCCTTGCACCTTATAAGGTAGCTGTTTTACCACTTGTTAAGAAATATCATCAAGAAAAGGCTGATGAAGTATATACTGAGCTTTTAAAGCACTTTAGTACTACATATGATGAATCACAAACAATTGGTAAAAGATATCGTAGACAGGATGCGATTGGTACACCTTACTGTGTTACAATTGATGATAATACATTAAATAATAACACTGTTACAGTTCGTGACCGTGACACTATGGAACAAATTACTTTATCTGTTGATGAATTAGTAGGTTATATTGAAGATAAAATAAAATTCTAGTAATTGATTATTATTTTAAAGGGGTGAAATGATGGTTAGTACAGAACAAATTCAAGAAGTTATTGATAAATCAGATATGGTTGAAATAGTTGGTGAATTTGTTAAGCTAGAAAAGGCTGGCGCAAATTATAAAGGACTTTGTCCCTTTCATAATGAAAATACACCATCATTTGTAGTATCACCTCAAAAAAAACTCGCAACCTGTTTTGGTTGCAATAAAAGCTTAAATCCAATTGGCTTTATTCAAGAGGTAAAAAATGTTTCGTTTTTAGAGGCCTTAGATTATGTAGCTAAAAAAACAGGTATTAAGCTAGATATTTCAAAAAGGGATAATAATAAACCAGATTTTAGTAAATATTACAAGATAATGGAAAAAGCCCAAAGCTTTTACACAAAAAACTTATTTGAAACTAAAAGTGGATTAGTTGCGCTTGATTATTTGCATAAAAGAGGTTTAGATGATGAAACAATAAAAACGTTTGGTATAGGACTAGCTTCATCAGAAAGAGATATTATTTATCGTATATTAAATGATTTAAATATTTCGACTCTTGATATGATTGATACTGGTCTTGTAAAAACAAATGATAATAAAACTTATTATGATTTATTCACTAAAAGAATAATGTTTCCACTTAAGGATGAGGAAGGAAATATATTAGGGTATAGTGGAAGAATTTATCTTACTGAGGATAAGAATCAACCTAAATATGTCAATTCGCCGGAAACAATTATTTTTAAAAAGCATCTTAATTTATTTAATATTGATAATGCTATCCCTGAAATAAGGAAGAAGCATAGGGTAATATTACATGAAGGACAAATGGATGTTATTGCCTCGTATAAGGCTGGTCTTAAGGAGGCGCTATGTTCACTTGGGACAGCCCTTACAAAGGAACAATGTCAATTAATTAAAAAATATACAACAGATGTTATCCTATGCTATGATGGAGATAGTGCAGGTATAAATGCTTCATTAAAGGCTATAGATTTATTGAAAAGTCAAGGCTTAAATGTTAAGCTTGTTTTAATGGAGGATGCTAAGGACCCAGATGAGTATATAAATAAATTTGGTGTTTCTAAATATCTTGATATTTTTACAAATAATATCCTATCAGAGGTTGAATATAGATTTTTGGCAATTATTAAAAGCCGTGATTTAAATGATACATCTGAATTTGAAAAAACTAAGAATGAAGTATTTAGGCTTTTATCTAGGGAAAGAAGTCAGACCTTAGTTGAAAGATTTTTAAATAAGCTAAGTGAGTTATCACATATTAGCTATTCATCACTTATGTTAGATTACACTACATATTCTAATATAAGACCAATGACACAATATGTAGAAAAAAATGAAAATCCTTTAAATATTAAATCTTATGATGCTGCGATTGCAGTGATGAGTAAATATAGCTTATGTGAGCTACGATTGTTTAAATATGCAACCGATAGTAAAGACAAGGCTATGTATATAGATAGTAAAATTGATATTGGAAATTTTGAACCGATTCACCAATCATTATGGATGCAGCTTATTGATTCATATTATGGTTTTTGTGAATTCTTTGATGAAGAAAAATTTTTATCACTATTATCAACAAATACTATGTATTTTAAAGCATATACAAGTGATATCATGACATTACAAAATTCTTTACCAATAGATTATAATGATGAGGATTTATCTAAATGTATAAGTGTGTTTAATGAAAGTGGGCTAGTAAGGGAAATTAATAACCTTGATAAACAAATTAATTTAGAGGAAGACCAAGCTAAAAAGATTGAACTTATTCAAAATAAGTTTAATCTACTTAAAATAAGAAATTCAAATAGAAAGTAGGAGTAAATTATGGATTTTGATGCAATTTTAAAGGAACTAAAAGAAAAAGGAAAACAAGGCTATGTCCTAATTGGTGATATAACTAAATATTATTCAGAGGATTCTGAAGAATATGCTCGCCTTGAGGAAGAATTAAATAAGCTAGAGATTTCAATTTATCAGGATGATGAACTTATTGATGCTAAGCTAGATGATGATATTGAGGTTGAAGAGGTATTTTCACCTGAACTAGAAGAAGAAATTGATATTGACCATTTTGATGCTTTACCTCCTAGTGTAAAGGTCGATGATCCTGTAAGAATGTATTTAAAGGAAATAGGAAATATTACTCTTTTAACTCTTGATGAAGAAAAAGAATATGCAAAAGATGTATACAATGGTCAAAAGGCTCAAGCTAGGCTTGATGAAATTGATGCAGACGATAATAACACTGTTTCTGAAGAGGAATATAATGAGCTTCTTGATATTGTAGATAAGGCTGAGGAAGCTAAGAATCGATTAGTTGAAGCAAACTTAAGATTAGTAGTATCAATTGCTAAAAAATATATTGGACGTGGACTTCAATTCCTAGATTTAATCCAAGAGGGAAACATGGGACTTATGAAGGCTGTAGATAAGTTTGAGTATGAACAGGGATATAAATTTTCAACATATGCAACTTGGTGGATTAGACAAGCAATAACACGTGCTGTAGCTGATCAAGCACGTACTATTCGTATCCCAGTACATATGGTTGAAACTATTAATAAGCTTGTTCGTGTTCAAAGACAATTACTTCAAGAGCTTTCAAGAGAGCCTTCTCCTGAGGAGGTTGCTCAAAGAATGCAAATTCCTGTTGAGAAGGTACAAGCAATCCAAAAAATTGCTCAAGAACCAATCTCTTTAGAACAACCAGTAGGTGAGGAAGAGGATTCTTCTTTAGGAGATTTTGTTGCTGATCAAAATGCCCTAGATCCATATGAATACACTGCTAAGGCTAAGCTACGTGAGGAATTAGATGCTGTACTTGCTACTCTAACAGACCGTGAGGAAAGAGTTTTAAGATTACGTTTTGGACTTGCTGATGGAAGAATTAGAACTCTAGAAGAGGTTGGAAAAGAATTTGGTGTAACACGTGAACGTATTCGTCAAATTGAATCAAAGGCCTTAAGAAAACTCAAACACCCATCTAGAAGTAGAAAACTAAAGGATTTCTTAATTAAAAAATAATGGATAGATTAGATGTAATCGCAAGCTTAACTAAGGGCTATAAAACCCTTGCTGATATAGGTAGTGATCATGGATATGTTTGTATAGAGGCTATAAAAAAATATGGTGTTGAAAAAGCATATGCTTGTGATATTAATGAAGGGCCTTTATTAAATGCGATGAATAATATAAAGCATTATAACTTAACAAATAACATTAAGACCATTCTTTCCGATGGTCTTAAAAATTTTAATGATGATGTAGAATGTATTACTATTTGTGGAATGGGTGGAGTATTAATAAAAAGGATTCTAACAGAATCATTAGAAAAAGCCTTTAAGGCAAAAACACTTATTTTACAGCCTAATAATGAAGAGGCTGTATTAAGAGAGTTTTTATTAAATAATGGATTTTCTATAAAACATGAAATTATAATTAAGGACAAAAAGCATTTTTATGAAATATTAGTTTGTATTCCAATAAAATGTGATGGGTATAGTAAAAAAGATATAGATTTTGGTCCATGCCTAAGAGCTGAAAAAAGTCCAATATTTATTGAAAAGTGGACTAAAAAACTTGATATTCTTAAGAATAACTACGATAAGGCAAGTGAGTCAAAAAAAAAAGAATTAAATGAAAAGATTAAAACAATAGAAGAGGTTTTATAATGAATAAAAGACAATATTTATTTAATACTAAAAATTATTTTGATATCTTTTATAAAGATAATATAAAAAGACCTATTGTCCTTATAATTCCTGGTGGAGGATATCACCATTGTTCAAAAAAAGAATCAATGCCTATAAGTGATGTCTATCAAAAAATGGGATTTCATACTGCTATATTACAATATCGTGAGGAGCTTTTAACACATCCAGAGCCATTAATGGAAATCTTATATACTGTCGATTATTTAAGAAAGGATAGTTTAGTAGATTCTAATAGAGTAATATTAATTGGCTTTAGTGCCGGAGCTCATATGATAGGAATGCTATCAAATCATTATATGGAGTATAAAGAATATAATTCTCGCCCTGATTTATGTATTTTATGCTACCCAGTTATAACAAGTGATTCTAGATATTGGCATAAAGGTTCATATGAATATTTACTAGGTAAAGAAAATATGACAGAAGAAATGCTTCAATACACTGATATTGCTAAGTCTTGTCATAAGAAATTCCCTCCTACCTTTATATGGCACTCTGCAGATGATAATTCAGTAGTCCTAGAAAATAGCATAGCTATGGTAAAAGCCTTAAAAGATAATAATATTAAGTTTGAATATCATATTTACCCACATGCTTTACATGGATCAAGCTTAGGTACTTTAGAATCAGCTATGGGAGAGCTTGAAAAAGTAAATCCATACATTCAAACTTGGCCAGAAATGACATATAAATTTATTAAAGATACATTATTTTAAAAAAACTCTTTATTTTCAGATATAAATAGGATATAATCTTTCTAACAGAGTAGATTTGATTGCGTTAAGTGCCTTAAACATGGGAAGTTGGTTAAGGACGAACACTATTGTGGCGGTAATCAGTCGCATCCGCTGTATGTAAAGATATTATTTTTAGTATTTTGTATAGTGGATCTCTTTTTAGGAGGTCTTTTTTTATGGAAACAAACACATTTTTAAAAGTTTTGAAAAAAGGTTGGAGCGTCATATTAATTTCTTTAATAACCGGACTATTATTAGGACTACTTGTCGCAAAGCTAACATATAAAGAAAAATATATAACTTCTAATTATTCATCACTAACCTTTAGATATACTGAATCGGTTAGTATTGATTATAATGAAATAATTAGTATTAATAATATAGAAAGAGTAAAGAAAATAACTAAAAGCCTAGAAACAGGAAATAAAGTATCAACATATAAATATGTAGAGATAACTGACATATCTATTATGGATATGGGTGGTTATTTTAATATATTATGTAATATGGATTCCTTTAATGTTGGAACTGATTATAAGTATTCTGATTCGGCAGCTAAAGGCTTTTTAAAGCATTTATGCTTAGTTATATTATTAACAGATGAAGAAATAGCTTCATATGAGGAATCATCCATAAATGGTCACGAGGTATTTAATAAATTTGATAAGGAATTTTATGAAGCCAATTCCTTAGATGAAAATAGTAAGCTAAATATTATATATTCTGATCCTCAAAGTATTACCTTAAATAAGAATAGAAAAACCCTTTATTATACTTTATGGATTACAATTCCTGGATTTGTTTTCGTAGGCTTATCAATTTTATTACTATTTGTATTTAGAAATAATTTAGATAATAAAATAATTCATAATTATGATAATGAAAATATTTTTAGAACACCATTTCATAAAAAGATATTTGTTGAGTCAGCTAAGAATTTCAAAAATGTTAAAAGTCTTTGTATGGCAAGTATTCTTTTAGGATTTGTAATGATTTCTAAATTTATTCCTATTCCATCAGGCTTTGGTAATTTAGGTATTAATTTTGCCTTTATTTTCTTATCAGTTGCTTGTATGATGTATGGCCCTAGCTTTGCCCTTCTTGTTGGATTTTTATGTGATATTATAGGATATATAATAAAACCAAATGGAATGTTTTTTATAGGCTATACAATCCAATCAATGTTTGCATGCTTTTGTTATGGAATGTGTTTATATAAAACTCATATTACTTTCTCAAAATGTCTAATTGCAAGATTTTTTGTAAATTTTGTTGCGAATGTTTTGATAGGAGGAATAAGCTGGGGTATTATTTCTGATTTTAATGTTAACCAAACTCTAGTTTATATGGCAACTATATCATTGCCTAAAAATCTTGTTTATTTACTACCTCAAAGCTTAGTCATTTATATTGTTATAAAGGCTCTATCAAAGCCTCTTTCTCTAATGGGATTTATAGATAGTGAAATAGCTGATAATATTTCTTTCTTTTAATAAATTGTTAGTAAAAAAAACATGAATTAACATTCATGTGATTTAAAAAAGATGAAGCATAATTTATTGTAATAATTATTGATAATTTTATTACTTTTGTATATAATAAAGATAGAAGGAAGCCTAATAATGGCCTACTCCAAGAAAATTAAATTTGAAATTCTAGGAAAAGCACCGCTGCAACGGTGTTTTTCTTTTCCCTTCTTAAGAATATAAAGAATGTTATTTCTTTTTCTTCTTTTCGATAATAATAATTACTATTTTTATTACTGATACAGTAATACTTATAATAGTAGCTATTATACCAAACATAAGGCAAAATCTTCCAGACTATAATATTAGGAGGACTTATACACAAAAGCATAAGTAACACCTCCTTTTTTACTTGTTTGGAGTAACACCGTCATAGACTTTCTTCCAAGTGTTATTATAACAAAAAAATGGCTTAATTAAAAAATTTTTACCACGAAAAGTTTATTTATAAAAACACACAAATATATACAAATTTATTAATATATTTTTATATTTTTTGAGAAAAAAATAGTTTTTTTTACTTAATAAAATGTATATATAGGTTATAGTTAATTTTTATTACTAAAATAGAATACTCAAATTTAATATTATAATTGATTATTTTCATAGTGTAGTATATAATATATGTAGCTTAATACCATAAAGAGTAGGCGAGAGGCAAGCTCGTAGACCCTACAGCAACCTATTAGGTTAGGTGCTAAGGCTTGAGTGATGGAATATAGAAACTAAAGTCCATCTTGAATGGACTTTTTATTTCGAAAGGGGGAATTATGTGTTCTGTGATGTTATTGTTGATGTAGAAAGTAGGCAAGTAAATAAAGCATTTGAATATATAATTCCTAATAATCTTGTTGATATTGTAGAGGTTGGTAGTAGAGTAAAGGTACCTTTTGGAACTAGAAGTGTTTTAGGATTTGTTATTGATATCCACGAAAGTACTAACTATGATCTTACAAAGCTTAAAGAAATTACCGAAGTATTAGATATAAATCCTGTAATAACTAAAGAGTTTGTAGCTCTTGCAAAGTATATGGTTGATACCTATTATACCTTTACCATCACCGCTTTAAAAACGATGATTCCTAGTGCCCTCAAGGTTAGATATTTAAAAAAGGCTCATTTAATTAATAAAGATATTAGTCCAGAGCTAAAGGATTTATTTAAAAATGATTATTATGTTATAAAAAATAATGATCCTTATTTAAATAAACTAAAAAAACTAGAAATTGCGGGAGATATTGAAATAATTAATGATATAAAGGATCTAACAAATACTAAAAATGTGAAGATGGTTAGTCTTATAAATGAAGAATTAGAATATTCCTCAGTGAAGGCTAAAATGGTATTAGATTATTTGATTGAGTTAGATGAGGATATTCCTAAATCAATTTTAATAAATGATATGGGCATAAGTGATGCTGTGTTAAAGACACTAGAATCACATGGAAATATTGAAATATATGATGAAGAGGTTTATCGTACTCCTTATGTTACTAAAATTCAAAATAAGCGAGTTAATCTTAATGAAGAACAAAAGAATGCTTTTGATAGCATTAAGTCAAATCTTAATAAAAATGAAACATTCTTGCTTCATGGGGTAACAGGAAGTGGAAAAACTGAAATTTATCTTAACATTATAGAGAAAGTAATAAATAGTGGTAAAGAAGCTATTGTATTAGTTCCTGAAATAAGCCTAACACCACAAATGAATGCTAGATTTAAGGCTCGCTTTAATGATAATGTTGCAATTCTTCATTCCCATCTTTCAGTTGGTGAGAAATATGATGAATGGAGAAAGATTATAAAAAAAGAGGCAAAAATAGTAGTAGGGGCAAGAAGTGCAATTTTTGCTCCATTTAAAAATTTAGGTATTATTATAGTCGATGAGGAGCATGAAAAATCCTATATTCAGGATACTAATCCACGCTATGATGCGATTGATATAGCTAAATTTAGAAGCAATTATCATAATTGTCCATTAGTACTTGGTAGTGCAACTCCTAGAATAGAATCCTATTATCATGCCCTAAATGGTGATTATATTTTGTTAGAGCTTAAACGCAGGGCTAATAATAAGCCACTTCCAACTACCTGCATAGTTGATATGAGAGAAGAACTAAAAAAAGGTAATAGAAGTGTATTTTCTGAAAAGCTTATGTCTTCCCTTAGGGAAACATACCAAAATAAGCAACAATCTATTTTGTTTTTAAATAAAAGAGGATTTTCTTCCTTTGTTCAATGTCGTGAATGTGGCAGCGTTCTTAAATGTCCTAATTGCGATGTATCTTTAACCTATCATAAGTCATCTATGAGACTTAAATGCCATTATTGTGGATATGAAATGAATAATGTTTCTTCTTGTCCTACATGTAATAGTAGATATATCAAATTTGTAGGTGGAGGAACTGAAAAAATAGTTGAAGCCCTAGAGCGTGAAATACCAGGTATAAGAGTTTTACGAGTTGATATGGATACAACTCGTAATAAAAATGCCCATGATATGTTATTTAATAAGTTTAATAGTGGTGAGGCTGATGTGCTTGTAGGTACGCAAATTATTGCGAAGGGTCTAGATTTTCCTAATGTTGCGTTAGTAGGTGTAGTTAATGCAGATATTGGCTTGAAATTACCTAACTATAATGCAAATGAGGTTTCCTTTGATTTGTTAGAACAGGTTTCTGGAAGAGCTGGAAGAGATAAAATTAATGGTAATGTTATAATTCAAAGCTATGATCCTCTTCATGAGTCAATAATATTTGCGAAAAATCATGACTATAAGGGATTTTATAAAAGTGAAATAAAAAAAAGAGAAATACTATTTGATCCACCCTTTTCAGTAAGAGTTGAATTATTAGTATCATCCTCTAATAAGGCACTTGCCTTGAGAACATCAAATGAAATTATGGCATATTTAAGTGAAAAGGCTTTAAATAGTAAAATATATGGTCCTGCCGAGTCATTTATATTTAAGCTTAATAATAATTATAGATATACAATAACAATTAAGTTTAAAGAGGATGAAATGAAGGACGCATTATTATATATATCAAGTGTTTATCAAAATAAAAAGGATATTATAATATCTATTACAAGGATGTGATTAGTAATGAAAATTGTATTTATGGGAACACCTAAATTTAGTGTTAGAATATTAGAAGCTTTATCTATGAAATATGATGTGGTTTTAGTTGTAACTCAGCCTGATAAGCCTCAGGGAAGAAAAAGAATTTTAACACCAAGTCCAGTTAAGGCTAAGGCTTTAGAATTAGGACTTAATGTATTTCAGCCTACAAATATTAAAGAGGACTATGAGCCTATTATTAATACTAAGGCTGATATGATTGTCAGTGCTGCCTATGGACAAATAGTTCCTGATGTGGTATTAAATAGCTTTAAAAAGTGTATAAATGTTCATGCATCGCTTCTACCTAAATATCGAGGAGGTGCACCTATTCAAAGAGCTATTATAAATGGAGATTTGAAAACAGGGGTAAGTATCATTGATATGGTTCATAAAATGGATGCAGGTGATATTTATGCAATGAAGGAAATAGATATATTAGATACTGATAACAATGAAATATTGTTTGATAAGCTTTCGGTTATTGGAGAAAAATTATTAATTGATAATATAGACGATATATATAATTTGAGGATGTTAGGAACTCCTCAGGATGAATCAAAGGTAGTATTCTCGCCTAATATTAAAAGGAGTGAGGAAAAAATATCCTTTAATGATACCTCTAGAAATATTTTTAATAAAATAAGAGGATTAGCTATGGAGCCTGGGGCTTACGGGGTAATAAATAATGAAAATATAAAGATTTATTCTTCATCTATTGTAGAGTATAATGGTAATGAAGAGCCAGGTATGGTTATAGATTTAAATAAAAAAATATTAGTAAAGACAATAGATGGAGCTGTGTCTTTAGGACTAATAAAGCCTACAGGTAAATCAATGATGAAGGCTTCTGAATATGTTAATGGACAAAAGCTTATAAAATTAAATGATTGTTTTATGTAATAAATTAGAACTTAGAAAGGAAGAAAATAATGCCAAAGTTTAAATTTAAGGGATTTTGGAAAAATATGTTTTCTATAGAACAAGATGTAGATATTACTGATGATACTGCGATGTTATATAGAAGAAATATTGTAGTTAAAAATATAATATTTTTCTCAAATATGATATATACTGGTATATTTGCCTTATTATCCTTTGGTACACCATCAAATTGGGTAATGACAATTATTTTATTACCACTATCCTTTGTTGTAAATCATACATTAAACAATTTAATATTACATAATGAGCATGATATGATAAAACAACAAATAGCCTCGTACTTTTGTGTGTTTTATATGTTCTTACTTGCAATCGTACTATATGTTAAGATGATGACAGGTACGGATGCAATATATAGAGATAGCTCATATATCTTAATATATTATTCACTTGTGGTAATATCGCTATATCAAAGTCCTAAAATGATAAAAAATATATCAACCTATTTGCTTGCGTTGGTAACTATTTTGCATTTTATTATCACTTATGATATTATCCATAAGGATTATGCAACTAATTTAATGGACTTCTTTAAAAAATTCTTTGTATCTGATGAATTTAAAGATATAATTCTAAGAACTATTATGCTAGGAGCGTTTATGATTGTATTATATGCAATCACCTATATGGGTAATAGAATACAAGAACAGCGTAAACAGGAATTATTGAAAAGAAAAAATGTTCAGAAGGATTTTACTAAGGTAGTTATTGATATGTTTGATGTAACCTTAAGCGATAATCAAATCAAAGAGGATGAACATATTCAGGCTCCGTTACTTGAGATGATGAGTAGAAAGCTTGCGTCTATAGTTGGTTTAACGCCAGATGAAATTGAACAGGCAGTTAGCTATTCAACTATTCATTTAAAGGGAAAAATAGATTTAGATGTTGAGAATATTGAAGATCAGGATGAACAATTTGAAAAGCTTCGTGTTCAAACAGGACTTGGAAATATTATTGTTAAAAGACTAGAGCTTAGAAGAAAAAGAGATGATATTATAAGAGCCCATGAGGAAGGTGGAAATTCGGAGCTATTTATTAATAAAACTAAGGAAATTCAAAATGATAGAATTTCTCAAATAGTTTTACTATGTGATTTATATATAACATTAAGAAGTCCTAAAATATATAAGCGTCCACTTAGTCATAAGGTAAGTATGGAACGTATAACTAATGATTATAAGATTTATTTTGATTTTGAAATCATAGATAGATTTAATAGATTTTCTAATGATTTTGATGAAATATATGGAAATTTTAAGGAGTAGAAAATATGGAAAAGAAGATTTATAAGCCAACAGGTGTATGTTCAAAGCAAATCTCATTTGAATATGAAGATGGAAAAATGCATAACCTAGCATTTATTGGTGGATGCAATGGAAATTTAAAGGCAATAGCTAAGCTTTGTGAAGGAATGGAGCTTACTAAAATTGTAGAAATATTAGAAGGAAATACATGTGGATTTAAAAACACATCATGTGCAGATCAATTAACAAAGGCAATCAAGGAGGTATTATAATATGGCACATTTTTTTACAAGCGAATCAGTTACAGAAGGACATCCAGATAAAATATGTGATCAAATAAGTGATGCGATATTAGATGCATTACTTACAATTGATCCAGAATCAAGAGTAGCATGCGAAACAGTTGTTACAACCGGATTATGCTTTGTTTTTGGAGAAATTACAACAAAGGGATATGTAGATATCCAAAAGATAGTTAGAGAAACTGTTAAGGAGATTGGTTATACAAGAGGAAAATTTGGCTTTGATGCTGATAATCTAGCTGTAATGACCGCAATAGACCCACAATCACCAGATATTGCCCAAGGTGTTGATGAGACAAAGGAACACGAGCAAGGTGCAGGAGATCAAGGAATAATGTTTGGTTATGCAGTAGATGAAACTGAAGAATATATGCCACTATCAATTACTTTAGCCCATAAGCTTGCCCAAAGACTATCGTATGTAAGAAAGAATCATATTCTTGATTGCTTAAGACCAGATGGAAAAACTCAGGTAACTGTTGAGTATGATGATGATAATAAAATAAGAAGAATTGATACAATCTTAATTTCAACACAGCATTCACCAGCTATTCCTATGGAGGAATTAAGAGCTATGATTAAAAAGTATGTTGTTGATCCTATAGTTCCTGAGAATTTAGTTGATGAAAATACTAAATTCTTATTTAACCCAACAGGTAGATTTGTTGTTGGAGGACCTCAAGGAGATTCAGGGCTTACAGGAAGAAAAATCATTGTTGATACATATGGTGGGGCTGCAGCTCATGGTGGTGGAGCCTTTAGTGGAAAGGATCCTTCTAAGGTAGATAGAAGTGCTAGTTATATGGCCCGTTATATCGCTAAAAATATTGTTGCATCAAAAATTGCAAGCCGTTGCCAAATTCAGCTTTCATATGCAATTGGTGTCGCAAAGCCAACCTCTGTTTTGGTTGAATGCTTTGGAACAAATAAGGTTTCAATTGATGCAATTACCGAGGCAGTTATAAATAATTTTGATTTAACTCCAAAGGGAATTATAAGCTCTTTAGATTTAAAAAGACCTATTTACAAGGCAACAGCTGCATATGGACATTTTGGAAGAAATGACCTAGACCTTCCATGGGAAAAATTAGATAAGGTAGATGTATTTAAAGCCTTAGAAAAATAATGAGGTACTTATGATAATATCTAATTTGAATAAAAGGAAAAAAAATAAAAAAAGATTTATAAAGTTATTACCATTAATTTTTCTAGTATTAGGAATTATATTCATTTTTGTTTTACTTCCAATTGGAGTTATTCTTATATTTCTATCACTTGTATTTTTTCAATTATCATTTAGTAAATCATCATTTTTTATGGTTAATCTAAATAAAGAATATCAAAGGAATATAATATCTGAAATTGCTAAAGAAAATAAGCTTAATATAAGCTTTAAAAGAGTTCCTACTTTTGATAAAACCTATTTATTAAATGCCAAAATAATCTCCTCTATTTCAAGTGTTAAATATAAAAATTTATCCGCATATTTTTATAAAAGAATAAGTATAGAGGATGTTTGTGTAAAAGCAAGCCTAAATGAGTCAGATAAAGCTATAAATAACAAATTTAGATTTATAAAGCTAAGATTTCCATCTAGCTTAAATGGAAAGGCAATTATTACATTCAACAAGAATGTTTACGATAGAGATTTGCATAATTATGGAATCATATCAAGAAATTTGAATAACTATAATATTTATGCATCCGATGAGATAACATATTCTAAGTTATGTGATTCAAGCTTTATTAATAGTTTCATTACGCTTAAACAAAAATTTAATTCTGATTTTATTATTAGTTTTAATAATTATTGTTGTTATATATTAGTTAATAAGGAAAATGAATTATTTAAGCTTGATATAAATACTAATATTAATGAAGAGATGGAAACAAAAATTATAGCTAATCAGCTTATGCCACTTGTATTTATAGATACTCTTCATTTAAATGATTTATTTATTTATAATAAAAAGAAGCTAGATAGTAATATACCTGATATTGTAAAGGAAAATATTATTAATCCAATCATGAAAAATATTGTTAATCCTATTAAAGAAAAGTTTAGTCCAGACCCTAATAAGGAGGATGATTATTCTATTCATGAAGATGAAATTAAAGAGAATGATTTGAATTCTACAACAGTTAAAGAAGAGGAACAGTTATTAGAAAAAGAGGATAAGGACTATACTGATAATTTCTTTTAAAATTAAGACTAAGATTTACTAAAATCTTAGTTTTTTTTATTTTGTAACAAAAAAATTAGTAATTAGTAATTATAAAGTCTAAATATATAGTGAGGTGATCATTAATGAAAAAAAAGATTATAATTACTATTTTACTTTTATCAATTTTACTAATGTTTAATTTAAAAACTAATGCATCATCAGTGGGAGGAGATTATCAAAAGTTTAGTAGTATAACATTATGTAGAGGTAAATTAATCAATAATTATACTGAGGAGGAACTAATTCCATACAAAAACCAAACCAAAAAAAGAATGTGGATTGGCTGGAGAATTGCATATATAAATAAAAGAGTAAAATGTAATTTTGTAAGTGAAACAATAATGTCTGTGTATAATACAGGAACAACGGCAATGAAATATAAGCTTCAGAAGGTGGATTCTACTGTATATAAGACCTCAGTTAGTGCTACAGGAAATATTGGAACTAATATTAAGGGAACTGTTAAAAAGTTTTCAGGAGGATTAGAATCATCATTAAAAATAGAAAATCAAACCTCGACAACCATTGAGGTAAAAACAACTGAGAATATGGAAATTGACATCGATCCTAAAACAAAGGTTACAATGTATTTGTGTGGCGATGGATATTTAACCAATGGTTATGCTAAAAAATATGAATGGTGGATTGCATCTAATTGGGGATGCTTTGAATATTTTGAAATAACAAATATTTATCCAAGAATTGTAAAGGTGTCTATATGATAAAAAGAATGAATACAATAATGATTTCAATAATATATTTTCTATCATTAGCTATTTTAATAAAATCGAATTGTACCAATAGATTTATAGGTGAATATACCTATGCTATAAGATATGATTATTCATTTATATATACTAAAAATCGTACAATGACAATTAATTTATATAGTAATATTGAAAATCCATCATTCAGCTATATAGATAGAAATATTTATTCTTTGCAAGGTGAAAATGATTTTTATTATATTTTAGATATTAAGGATATAAAACAATATTGCATTAATGATATGTATAGATATGAGCTTATATTTGATCTTCCAGCTCTAAATCAAATATATATAAATTCCTTAGAGCTTAATATTGAAAATGATTATTATTTATATAATGCTAATATAGGAACTCTATATATAGATGAAATTAAGCAAAATGATATTAATATTAAGACCTTCTATGCTGAATTTGATAATAACCTTAGCAAGGTTATTATTGAATTAAATGAATATGTAAAGCAAATAGATGATATTAATATCTCACCTAATATAAATAATTATTATGAACTAAAAAATAATATTATAACTATTTATCTTAACAGTAATAATTTAATAGATAACCTATTTATAGATTTAAGTATAGATAATAAAACTTTATTTATAGATAATTATTATTATGCAACCTTAGAACTAGATTTTAATGATGTTTATAGCTATACATCAGTACTTAATAGGAGGAACTATAGTGATTCAATTTGAAAATGTTAATAAGTATATTGGAAAGAATAAAGTATTAAAGGATATAAGCTTTGTAATAGAGGATAATGATTTTGTTATAATTAATGGAAAAAACGGAAGTGGAAAAACTACAACAATTAATCTTATTTTAGGCCTTCTTAAGCTAAATAAAACTGATAGTGGTAATATAATTGATACATTTGATTCTATATCCTATTTTCCTGAAAAATTTATGCTACCATCATTAATTAATTCCTATGAATTTTTATATACATATTTTAAGGATACATTGTCTAGTGATATTATTATGTCTTATATTGAAAAATATAAGCTAGAAAATAAAAGAGTATGTCAGCTTTCAAAGGGAAATCAACAAAAAATAGTATTAATAAAAACATTATTAGAAAATAGCGATTTATATATTTTTGATGAACCGTTTAATGGATTAGATGATAGCTCAAGAGAGCTATTTATAAAAGATTTAATGAAATTAAAGGATAATAAAAAGGCTGTTATTGTAGTTACTCATGAGCCAGAATTATTTGAAAGTGATAATATTAAGAAAATAAATATGGAAAGTGGTAGTATCAAATGAAAAATGTAAAAGAATTATATTATCGATTCTCTTTAAATAAAATTAATCTTATTTTAATATTTATATCTATCATTTTATTGTTTTTAATATTTAATTTATGGGATTTTAATATAATGAGCTTAGATTATAATTTCGATAGAGGCAGATATCATATGTTATATATAAATGATAATATTAGTATTATATCAATTATCTCTATATGTTTAATTTCAGTTATTATAGCAATAGATACCATAGGAAATAATGGTAGATTTGATATTCTTTTTTTATCTAAAATAACTAATAAGGAACTTATAAGGATTAAATTAAGAAATTATATTATTATGACAATAA
The DNA here is from genome assembly GCA_051874255.1 of Anaeroplasmataceae bacterium. GTDB lineage: Bacteria > Bacillota_I > Bacilli_A > Acholeplasmatales > Anaeroplasmataceae > UBA3206. The sequence continues at coordinate 7,229 of JBJEFR010000052.1, read as the reverse complement.
TATATACATCTATCATTTATTTGCTTATGATTTTGGTTGGCACATATAGATTTGAAGGGTTTTATTTTGATATTGTTTTATTAAAACTATGGATTGCTATAATTATTGTTAATATAGAGGTATTATTATTTTCGTTTTTATTAATTAGATTAACAAAGGTAGGTTTTTCAGCTATTTTTGTGCTTATATTATATTTTATATCTAGTATCGTTTATGACATAAATAAAATATTAGGTAATGTTTTTTTATTTCATATTGATTATAGTAGTAATGATTTCTTTAAGCCAGGATTATTTATAGGTATATTGTTTGATGTTATAGTATATAAACTAATAATAAAAATTTTTGGAAATAAAGAATTTAAAGCAATTTAGTAAATTTATTTTAATATTAATTCCTTAAATGATATAATATTAGATAGAAAGGGATTAAATAGGGATAAATTTATGGAAAATATAATAGAAATTAGAAATTTATTTAAAAGCTTTGGCGATGTTAAAGCGGTAAATGATATTAGCTTTAAGGTTAAAAAAGGAGAATTTTTTGCGTTTTTAGGGATTAATGGCGCAGGTAAATCAACAACCATCTCAATTATGTGTGGCCAGCTATTAAAGGATAGTGGAGAGGTCTATATAGATGGAAGTGATATTTCAAAAAATGATAAGGAAATAAAAGGGAAAATAGGAGTTGTTTTTCAAAATTCTTTATTAGATAAGGATTTGAGTGTATATGATAATTTAAAGTATCGTGCATTATTATACAATATTCATGGGGAAGCCTTTAATAAAAAACTTAGTGAACTAACTAATATGTTTGATTTAGATAAATTATTAAAAAAACCACTAAAAACCTTATCAGGAGGACAAAAGCGTAAGGTAGATATAGTAAGAGCTTTATTTCATGATCCTAAAATTTTAATATTAGATGAACCAACTACAGGTCTTGATCCACAAACAAGAAAAAATGTTTGGGACGTACTTCATAGATTAAGAATTGAGAAGGGGCTTACTATTTTTTTAACAACTCATTATATGGAGGAAGCAGATGATGCTGATTATGTCGTTATTCTTGATTCAGGAAAAATAGTAGGAGAAGGTACACCATACCAATTAAAAAATAATTATACCAATGATTATATAACTCTTTATAATGTTAAAGAAAATGATTTGGAGAAATTAAATTTGAAATATTCAAAAATTAAGGATGGGTATAGAATTGAGGTTTCAAATACTAATGAAGCTAAGAAAATGATATTAGAGCATCCTGATATTTTTGAAGATTTTGAGATTGTTAAGGGAAAAATGGATGATGTATTTTTAAATATAACAGGTAAAAAGCTTGTAGGGGGAAATGAATAATGAAACAATTAGTTGGGTTAGTTAGTAGAAACACTAAATTATTTTTTAAGGATAAGGGAATGTTCTTTTCAGCGATGATAACACCTCTGATTCTAATATGCTTATATGTCACTTTTTTAGCAAAGATTTATAGCGATTCTGTCGCAAACTTTTTAAATGATATTTCAGTTACTTCTAAAAGTATAAAAAATGGATTTGTTGCAGGGTGGATTTTTTCAAATTTACTTGCAGTATGTAGTGTCACTATATCATTTTGTTGTAGCTTAATTATGATTCAGGATAAATTTCAGGGTCAAATAAAGGATATTACAATATCACCTGTAAAAAAATCAACAATAGCTCTAAGCTATTTCATTTCAACGGCTATTGTATCAATGATTATTTGCTATATAGCACTATTTGTAGGATTTATTTACATAGCTATTGTTGGATGGTATTTATCTGTTATAGATGTAGTATTAGTAATCCTTGATGTATTTATATTGACTCTTTTTGGTTCAGCATTTGCATGTATTATTAATAATTTTTTAAAAACTCAAGGGCAAATGTCAGCAGTAGGTACAGCTGTTAGCTGTGTATATGGATTTATTTGTGGTGCCTATATGCCTCTAAGCTCTTTTCCTAAATTAATATGTAATGGACTGATGTTCTTACCTAGTACATATGGAACAAATGCTATTCATAATCATTTCTTAAATGGAATATTTGAAGAGCTAAAAGGAGCTCCTGTAGAAGCTATAGAGGGAATAAGAAAGGGCTTTGATCTTGATTTATATTTTTTTGGTAGTAAGGTAAATGATGCAATTCCTATTTTAATTATTATAATATCAACAGCCATTTTAATAGGAATATATGTATTTATTAGTGTATTTAAAAATAGTAAAGAAAAATAATATTTATTCTTGAGTGAAATGAAAATAAAAAAATATAAAAAAGTTATAAAAATATATTGACATTAATATAATTTAGTGTAAAATAATAATGTTCAAATTAATAATTGGAAAGAAGAAACGCCCGTTTCTCGCCTGATTGATAATTGAGTTGGTAGGCAAAAGAGCTAAATTGTATGATAATGTATTTTTAGGGGCGTTTACGTCCCTTTATTTTTTTGCTTATAAAACTAATATGGAGGTGTAAGTATTAACAAGCAAAAGAAAGGTGCAGATGAGGCAATCATTAATGATCAAATCAAATGCAAGGAATTACTGGTTATTACAAACACAGGTGAGAAACTTGGGAAATTGTCTAGAAACGATGCTTTAAAGGAAGCAGATATGAGAGGATTAGACTTAGTATTAGTATCTCCAGATGCTAATCCACCTGTTGCAAAATTAATGGATTATTCTAAATTCCGCTTTGAACAACAAAAGAAAGCTAAGGAAATGAAGAAAAATCAAAAGGTGGTAGTCGTTCAAGAAATTAGACTAAGCCCTACAATCGAGAAGCACGACTTTGATACTAAATCAAATAATGCAAGAAAGATGCTTTTAAAAGGAAATAAGGTTAAAGTTACCTTACGTTTCTTTGGACGTATGATTGCACATCAAGATTTAGGAAAAGAAGTTGTTGAAAGATTCGCAGAAAGTTTAGCTGATGTTTCTAATATTGAATCACCAGTTAAATTAGATGGTAGATCATTATTTACCGTATTAGGACCAAAATCAGAGAAATAATTAAAGGAGTGTAAAGAATTATGCCAAAGCAAAAGACACATAGTGGTTTAAAAAAGAGAATTAAAGTTACAGGAACTGGAAAGTTAAAACGCGGACATGCTTATACAGGACACTTAAAGACTAACAAGACTCATAAGGAAAACAAGAACTTAAGTAAGCAAACTTTAGTTCATAAGACTGATGAGAAGAGAATTAAGCCGCTAATTAGTAACTTATTATAATTTTTAGGAAGATCATAGGAGGTTTTAGAAATGCCAAGAGTTAAAGGTGGATATACAACAAGAAGAAGACGTAAGGCTGTCTTAAAATTAGCAAAGGGATATTATGGATCAAAGCATGCCCTATATAAAACAGCTCATGAGCAAGTTATGCGTTCATTAGCATATGCTTATAGAGATAGAAAGGTTAAAAAGAGAGATTTCAGAAAGCTTTGGATTCAAAGAATCAATGCTGCTGCTCAATTAAATGGAATGAAGTATTCAGCATTTATTAATGGATTAACAAAGGCTGGAGTTGAAATCAATAGAAAGATGCTAGCTGAAATGGCAGTTAACGATGCTGAAGGATTTGCAGCATTAGTTAAGGTTGCTCAAGAAGGATTAACTAAGAAGGTTGAAAAGACTGCTGAAAAGGTAGTAGTATTAAAGACTGCTTCAAAGGCTGAAAAGGCTGCAGCTAAAGCTGAAGCACCAGCTAAGAAGGCTGCACCAGCAAAGAAGGCTGAGGCACCAAAGAAGGAAGAAGTTAAGGCAGAAGCACCAGTAAAGAAGGCTGCACCAGCTAAGAAAGCTGCTCCTGTTAAGGAAGAAGCACCAAAGAAGGAAGAAGCTAAGGCAGAAGCATCAGTAGATTTAAATTCTAAAACTGTTGCTGAATTAAAGGAAATGGCTAAGGCTGCTGGAATTAAGGGAATCAGCACAATGAAGAAAGCTGATTTAATTGAAGCATTAAGCAAATAATAAATAATAAAAAGCACGAAAGTGCTTTTTTAATTTTATTTTTTTGTTATAATAATTACATAAAGATACAAAGGAGTTAATTATATGTCACAAGATATTAATGAGTATAAACAAAAAATGCTTGAAGAAAAAGCTAAAAATCAGCATATTGTAAGAATACTTAAAACAATAGTATATGTATTAGCGGTTTTATTATTTTTAGATATTGTTCCTTATTTTATTGTGGGAATAATGATGGAAAAAAGTAATTATTTCTTTAATCATCTTGCAATGCCACTAGCTATTATTTTATTTGGTGCTATAGCAATATTACTTACTCAAATTAATCCAAGAATATCAGTTTCTGCAAATACTAAGGGTGATAAGCTAGTATTCTTTATGGGTATAGCTATAACTATTTTAGGAATAGGATATTTATTCTACGAGATTTTCTCCTAAAATTTGGAATTTGACATTCTATACATATCTTTGGTATACTATAGATGCTAGGATATGCCGTGGAACCCAAATAATATTATGCTGGTCTGAGAGTTTCTATGTGTTGAATGCTTAGTAGTTAAGAATCCTAATTAGAGCTATTAGAGGACCTAATCCTTAGAAGAAGATGTTCTTCACAGGAGTCCTAGCACTAATATAAAAATTATGCCTTTTTATAAGGCATTTTATTTTTTTTATTGTAAAACCTTATGTTTTTTGATATACTTAACTAGTTGTGTAATTTATAATAGGTGAGGTTATCTTATGGAAAATGGATTTTTAGAGTTAAATGTTGAAGATGCTATTGTTAAGGCTTTAGACGAATTAAATATAAATATGCCATCGGAAATACAATCAGAGGCAATACCTGCTTTAATAGAGGGATTAGATGTAATAGGTCAAGCCCAAACTGGTACCGGTAAAACCTTTGCTTATGGTATACCTACTATTATGAAAATTTCTAAAAGTAAGGATATTGAGGCTTTAGTTTTATGCCCTACAAGAGAATTAGCCTTACAGGTTTCAGGGGAATTACAAAAGCTAATTAAATATAAAAGCTATGTTAAAATTGCAACAGTATATGGTGGTGAATCATATGAAAAGCAAATTCGTGCTTTAAAAAATCATCCTCAAATAGTTGTTGGAACACCAGGTAGAATAATTGATTTAATGAATAGAGGAGTACTAAGCTTTGCACATATACATACCTTAGTACTTGATGAGGCTGATGAAATGCTAAAAATGGGATTTCAGGAGGATTTAGAGTTTATTTTATCTACTACCCCTTCATCAAGACAAACGGCTTTATTTAGTGCAACTATGCCAATTTTTATTAAGAATGTTGCTAGTAAATATCAACATAATCCCCTACATATAGTTATAAAGAAAAAGACCTTAACTGTAGATAAAATCAATCAAGATTTATATTATTGTAAAAGAGAAAGTAAAAATGATTTACTTATAAGATTGTTAGATTACTATGATTTTAAATCATGTATTATTTTTGCTAATACCAAAAGTAAGGTAGATGAACTAGTGTTATTTTTACAAAAGAATAATTATCAGGCGGATGGAATCCATGGTGATTTAAAGCAATTAGTTAGAGATAGAGTTATGAATGCATTCAGAAATGGTGCTACTAAGTATCTTGTCGCAACAGATGTTGCTGCTCGTGGTATTGACGTTACAGGCTTAGAGGCAATTATTAATTTTGACCTACCTAATGAAGATGAGCTATATGTTCATCGTATCGGAAGAACAGGTCGTGCTGGATTAGAGGGACACTCAATTTCAATCGCATCCCCAAGCGAAAGAAATAGAGTTAAGATGATTGAAGCATATACTAAAAAAAGTATGACTCAAAAGGAAATACCTTCTATTAAGGAAATATATGATAAACAAGCTAATAGGTTATTCGATAATATAATTTCTAATTTAGATACACCTATTGAGAATAACCTAATGGTATTAAATAAGCTTGCTGCCTCAGAAAATGATTCTGTAAAGATTATTAATGCTTTAATTAATATCTTAATGGATGGTAAGCGTAAGAATTATAATGAAATAGAAATTGTAAGAAATAAACGTGAGCATAAAATTAATCATGATGGTAGACAACCTAAAAACTTTAAGCCAACAGAAACAAATAATTATATATATGCTCATCTAAATATTGGAAAAAAAGAATTATTAAGACCTCAAATTTTACTAAGCTTTATGGAAAAAACAGTAGGTGTAAGAAAAAGTAATGTCGGAGATATAGTTATTCGTAAAAGTGGTACAACCTTAGAAATAACTAAGGCTGCTTTTGCCTATTTAAAAAAATTAGATGGAAAAAGCTATCAAGGTACTAGAATAAGAGTAATGAGAGTATTATATATGGATTAAAAGAAAAAAAGTCAGTGAAAGCTGACTTTTTTCCTTTGAGTAAGTTTGAAGTATGTATGTGAAAGGGAGAAAAGAAGTATAGAAATTATCTATGACTTCAAAATGAAGAATAGGGGAATTCTTCGTAAGCTTTTCGCTTACAGTTATATTATGGATTATTTTTTTGATATTATACATTAAATATGATAAAATATTTCAGAGGACATTTTTATGAGGATTAACGCAGGAAAATATAGAAATCATAATATAAATATGTGCAATTTAGAAACAACAAGAGAAACCTCTGATAAGGTTAGACAGGCAATATTTAATCTAATTGGTCAATTCTTTGATGGAGGAGTTGCCCTAGATTTATTTGCAGGATCTGGAGCTATGGGGCTTGAGGCCTATAGTAGAGGAATTAATAAGGTCTATTTTAATGATATTAATAATGAGGCCTTAAAGGTTGTTAAGGATAATTGTAATAAGCTAAAATGTAGTGATGATATGAAATTTTATAATTGTGATTATAAGGAATGCTTAAATATTTTAAAGGATATTAAGTTTGATTTGATTTTTTTAGATCCTCCGTATAAAATGGTTAATATTGATGAAATAGTATTAATGATAAGTAATTATGATATGCTAGCTAATGATGGATATCTATGCTTTGAAATGCAAAGTGATACTAATTGTAGTGAAAAAATTGGGAAATACATTCTTATTAAAGATAGAAAATATGGTATTAAGAAAGTATGTATATTTAAAAGGGAGCAATAAAATGAGGATAGTTAATGTAAAAAAGGATAAGTATTTAGAAGTATGTGAACTAATAAAAAGAATAAAAAAAGCGGGATTCTTTGAGGTATGTGGAAATAATAATATATTTTTGATTA
>JBJEFR010000051.1:0-1996 GCA_051874255.1 Anaeroplasmataceae bacterium | reverse complement strand
GAGATATAATTACTGATACTAATATATACGCAAGTGAAGGATACTTTGATGCTATTTCAGTTGGTGATAGTGAATTTACTGAAAATGATCTAAAAAGAAATCAATATCGATACTCCTTTAATTTGATGCATTGTGCAAATTACGTTACTAGCACTACTGAATTTAATAATACAAATTATTTAGTTGAATTTGGTGATCAATTTGGATATCTATATGCTACTCTATGGACTTTTTATATTGACAGTTCACTGTATTTAACGGACAATGAACTATCTGAAATTAAAACCTGGAGTGATATTGTTCAAACATTTAATATAAAAGGTAATTATGATTATCCAATGATTACATATAGAGGATGCTATTCAAATGAAAATGGATATTTTGATCAACAAGCTCAGTTTCATTTACCCGGAATTAATTATACCGATTCCCAAAACAATGGAGGTATATGTCTACTAACAGAATATAATGATGCCAGTTATATATCTTATAGAATAATGTTTCAAATAGCATCTAGAGATCAAAATAATGGTATAATGGATTTTATTTGCTTTGAAACAAACTTTGATAGTGATTGTTTAATGGTTCAAGATTATAGTATTGTAGATAAGAATTTATAAAAAAAGGAGGAGAGCAGCGTGAAAAAAAATAAATTATGGATTTATGCAACTGCAATTATTGCAGGAGCTGCAATTGTTGGATTATCTGTAGGATTATTTGATAATAAAAGTGATTCAGATACTTCTAATACTTCTACTAGTGATAATACAGCATTCATTAATATGATTGATTCTCTCCAGGATCAAATTAATAATCTTGAAAAAGAAAATAATGAGCTAAAAGAATTAATAGATGTTCAAGAAACTGCATTATATCAATGGACTTTTAACATAAGTGATACTTATGTTTCCTTATATTCTAATGATGTTGCAGGGTTTACCGATTCTGAAAGTGTTAATAGCATAATTAATGAGTTTTCAGGTGAAATTATATCTGATGTTGGTGTAGCATTAAATGATGATTTATACCGTCGTTTATGTGATACACATTTTATTGATAATATGGTTACATTAGTTTCTGATTATGTCGGGACAGTTTACTCATATTCACTTAATGATGGATTTTTCTTTGAAGTGAATTCTTTTGCGAGCGGAAATAGCCCTCAAACATATTTTAGTCTTTCTTGGAAAAATTTAGGTAATGATAATTACTCTCTTACTAATTTTTATAATGATGGTGGAGCTTATGAAGTTTATCTATCAATTAATCGTATTATCTAATTTTATTATATGGAGGTGAGAAGAATGAATATAATTAAAGCATTTGCAGCTGCTGCACTTCTTGCATCTTCAGGAACTGCTACAGTAGCTACTATTGACACACCAAATAATTTAGATCTAAATGTAGCTACAACAATTAATACTGATGTATCTTCTCCTATTAAATTAGATTATCAAGGAAATATATCAAGTGATAAAGGAGTGAACATTGACTCAGGAAAAATATTTAAATATGGTTCTATTACTCCTTCTGTTGATTTAAAGGATCATTCAATAAACACTGATTTAGATCTAAATAGTTTTATGAATGATGGATATGTAATAGATTGGGATTATTGCTACTTCACTAGATTTTCAGGTAATGAAATAATTGAACCAGGAGACACGACTGAAAGCATTAATTATATTTTTTACCTGGTATATTACAGCACTGATGAAATGAATGCTGCAGTTGATGCAGGAACTAACACATGGGATCAATATGTAGCATACTACTATTATGTTCCTTCTGCTGATGTTCTTAGTAATAAAAATATAAGGTTTATGAATTATAGTCATATTAAACATGAAGCTATTTACAATGAAATATATGTACAAGCTTCAAATAAATTAACAAAGCAGGATTTTGCACCATATAAAATAAATGGATATAAAGTATATGAATATCAATATGAAGTATCTCCTGAAACAATAACTGATAATTTTAATGTTAATGG
>JBJEFR010000050.1:0-35597 GCA_051874255.1 Anaeroplasmataceae bacterium | reverse complement strand
AATATTCCATTGTCAATAAAAAAAATTGCGTTACTTAGTCAATTTCTATAAAAAAATAGAGGCATTTCACCTCTATTTCTTTATCCTATTTAAAAATCAACTTCATAATGTCGTTATAAGCTATATATACCATAAATATCATAAGAAGAATAAACATAATATTATTAATAGTTGCCTCTATCTTTCTATTTAATGGTTTTCTTGTAATTCCTTCTATTGCTAGGAATACTAATCTTCCACCATCAAGTGCCGGAATAGGAAGTAAGTTCATCACTCCTATATTTACAGATAACAATGCCATAAATAACAGTAATGCTAAAATTCCTGCACTAAACTGGGCACTAACCATTGAAAATATTCCTATTACACCAGATAAGTCATCTACACCTATTTGTCTTACATCACCAGGTGCTATAAGTAGCTTTAATGTTTTAAAAATTAATGTAAAATCACTCCAGAATTCTTTGCAAGCTGCGCCAACTGATTCAAAGAAATTATGGTGATATGTAGGAGAAACTCCTAAATAAATCTTAATTTTTTCTATTCCTTGGTTTGTTAATACATTATTACCATAGGTTTCAATTGTTTGATTACGATCATACGTATTATAATTTTCTCCTGTTTCATGATCATAATATTTGAAATAAACCTTTGCTATATCCTGATCCTTAAGATTGTTAATTATAGTACTCCATGATGTTACATTTTGCCATAAGGCTTCATCATATGATGTTCCTCTTGGAAGAACCATCATATAAGTAATAATATCTCCATTAGTAAGCTGCGTATCATCACTACTAACCTTATCAGTATATCTTAGACCTACTTTTCCTACCTGAGCTCCTAGTATTTCACCATTAGGTCCCTTTAATTCACTTGGAATATTTTCTAGTTCCTTCACATTTATATTTGATAAACCAATCGAATTAATTGCTACATAATTGTTTATAACCTTTGTTTCACTAGATCCCTTAACCTTAACATTAACCTCTATTGTACCTTGGTAAGCTAATTCCTTCATTCTTGTGGTAAATTCATCCCAATTTGAAACACTTACTCCATTAACCTCTTCAATAACATCACCCTCTTGAAGAATTCCATAGGCAGGATAATTTGAATCTATCTCACCAATCATAGTAGTGTCGTATTTAGGAGTTCCTTGAATAAAGAATACTAATAAATATATGATCATCGCTAAAACAAAGTTCATAAATGGACCAAAGAAAATACTTAAAAATCTTTGCCACAATGATTTTGATTCAAAGCTTCTATCATATGGTGCTATTTGAAGAGATGATTTATCAAAAACATAAAAAGCATCTCTTAAAACTGGATAGGTCTTAGTAGTACTATCCTCTAATTCTAATTCAACCTCTAAAGGCTCACCATGACGCCCATAAAGATCTATTCTAATAACCTTACCTCTTATGTCAGCAGTCTTTTTATCTGATAATACAAGCTCACTAACACAACCATTACTTAAGTTTATACCAATAAAATCATTTGGCTTAATCATATCCGCAGTAACCTGCTCACCAGCCATTGATACAAATCCACCAATAGGTATAGCTCTTATACTATAGGTTGTTTCACCCTTTTTCTTTTGGTAAATAACTGGTCCCATCCCAAGTGAAAATTCATGACATAATACTCCAGCTCTTCTAGCAAAATAGAAATGCCCAAATTCATGAATGATAATAATTACACTAAGAATAATTAAAAATACTAATATTTTTAATATAATCATACTTTAAAACGCCCCTTTATTTTTTAGTATGCGATTTTGAATTTCAATATCTACATTAATAATATCATCAATTGTTATATTATTTTTTTCATAATTTTTACTAATTTCATTTGAAATTATTTTTTCAATATCTAAAAAACTAATTTCATCATTTAAAAATAGATTAACAGCTGCCTCATTAGCCGCATTTAAAACAGCTGGATATAATCCACCTTTTCTAATAGCATCATATGCATATTGAAGACATTTATATCTATCCTTAGATAATTCCTCAAATGTAAGCTTTGATATACTTATTAAATCAAGTGGCTTACCACTATATGGTAAATGCTTTGGATATGAAAGTGCATATAATATAGGCATTCTCATATCAGGTGTTGATAATACCGCCTTTACACTCAAATCATTAAATTCAACAAGTGAGTGAATAACACTTTGTCTATGTAAAACTGTTTTAATATTATCAACAGGAATATCAAATAAGTAATGTGCCTCTATAACCTCAAAACCCTTATTCATCATAGTAGCACTATCAATAGTTATTTTTGCTCCCATACTCCAATTTGGATGATTTAAAGCATCATGCTTAGTAACATTTTTAAGCTCTTCTCTTGTTAGATCTCTAAAGCTACCTCCTGATGCTGTAATAATTAAATTCTTTATATCCTCTTTTTCTTCTCCTCTTATACATTGCCATATCGCACTATGCTCAGAATCGATTGGAAATATATTAACATTATATTCTTTTGCAAGGGGCATAACTAAGAATCCTGCCATAACAAGAGTTTCTTTATTGGCTAAAGCTACATCATTATGTGCCTTAATAGCTGCAATAGTAGGTTTAAGTCCAACATGACCAACTAATGCATTAACTAATAATCCTTTATTTTTTGATTTATATGATGCAACCTCTAACAAGCCTTCATCACCATAAACAATTATAGGATTATAAGAAAAATTAACATTTATCTTTTCTCTTAAGCATACAATTTCAGGCTTGAATTCTTCAATTAAAGATGTTGATAGTTCAATATCTCTTCCAACACTCATGCCTACAACTCTAAATAATTCCTTATGTTCCCTACAAATATCTAATGTTTGCTTACCTATTGAACCGGTTGCCCCTAATAAATATATATCCTTCATTTATAACACCTATAATAAGAAATTATTAAATAATACAATCACTGTACACAAAAACATTGATACGAAAATTGCAGAATCTAATCTATCTAATACTCCACCATGTCCTGGAAAAATATTACTAAAATCCTTAATTTCATATGTACGCTTAAATTTAGAAGCAACTAAATCTCCAATTTGTCCCAAAATTGAAGAACAAATAGTTAAAAATACTATAAAAATAATTTGCATAGGCTTGTTTAGCCAATCAAAATTCATATAAGATAAATTACTAAATATAGTAAATCCATCATTGTTAGCTATTTTATTATAGAATAACGCGAAGCATACTCCAACAATTGTTGCTACAGCTGTACCTCCGATTGCACCTTCCCATGATTTTTTAGGACTAATATTTGGTGCCATTTTATGTTTACCAAAAGCCATTCCAAATAAATAAGCAAAAACATCAGTAAATACCGTAATGCAAAATAAATATAAAACAAATTCAAGTCCCCATGACCTTAATACTGTTATAGTACCAAAGCCAAATGAACAATATAAAATAATGGTAAATGCTCTACCTATTGCCGCACCATTAAAATCCGAGCATGCAACCATTAATGCTAAAAAGACAATAACAATAATCATTAATGTTGGTATAAACTCTATTCTAATATTAAATAGCTTAAGAACATTACCTGCAGCACTCTCAACATTATATGATGTTAAAAATGATAAATATAGCATAATTGTAGAAATCACTATAGCTATTTTTACACCTATAGGGAATTCATGTCTTTTTTCATACATATTAATCATTTCAACTGATGCCATTATTGATAATCCAAGCATCAATATTTGAAATAATACGAATAGCTCTTTAACAACTAATAATGGTATAAAAATAGCTAGAAGGATCGCACCAGTGATAGTTCTCTTCTTCATTTTACTTTTCCTCCTTTAATCCACCATATCTTCTATTTCGACTTTGGTAATCAATGATTGCTTTCTCTAATTCCTTTTTACTAAAGCTTGGCCAATACACATCCGTAAAATAAAATTCAGCATATGCAATCTGCCATAGTAAAAAATTACTAATTCTTTGTTCACCGCTTGTTCTTATTAATAAATCAAGCTTTGGTAATCCTTTTGTATATAGATTATTTTCGATTAACTCTGGTGTAATATCATCTAAAGTTATTTTATTATCTAATAGCATTTGTCCTATTTTTTTAAATGTGGTAGTTAACTCCTCATATGAACCATAATCAACACAAAGGCTTAAAACTAATCCTTCATTATCTTTTGTTTGTTCTTCTACAAAATCAAAAATATCACTTAAAGCCTTAGGTATAACACCTTTTCTACCTAAAATTTGTATTTTACATTTTGTTTTTAATAATTCTTCTTTATATCTTTCAAAATATCTAACTGGTTTTTGCATTAGATAATCAACTTCAGCTTTTGGTCTCTTCCAATTTTCTGTACTAAAGCAATATAATGTTAAAGCTTTAACTCCAAGTTCTTGACAAGCTTTTACCGTTCTTATACTATTTCTAGCACCCTCACGATGTCCAAAAAATCTTGGCTTTAATCTACTTTTAGCCCATCTTCCATTACCATCTAATATGATAGCAATATGCTTAGGTATGTTATTCATATCTAATTCTTGGCTCATTTTATGACCTCTTTTCATAATACAAGTATTATACTATAATTATATATAATTTTCAAATTTTTAATTTAATTAAAAAATCAACAAAAAAAATCGCTGATAATCAGCGATTATAAATGAATATTTAAAAATTCATTTTTATAGTTTTAATCTAGTCCAGTTTCAAAAACGACTATGATTCTACATAATTATTGTCACTTTTTATTTTAGTAGACATTAAACTTACAAGTAATATAAATATTATATTAACAAATAGTACTATTACTATTATTAGCGGAAATAATGACATATTAGTTTTTATTAATAAAGGACACTCTACCAAAGTTTTTTTCAATATCGCATTAATTCCAAGCATAGAAACAAAACATAATATAGTGCTTGTTAATATATATATGCAATATGGTTTACTTAATAATAAAATATTTTCAAAAACATATTCTTTATAAATATCCTTTTTTCTCATTCCATTAACATAACACATTTGCATATAATCCTTTTTTAAATTAAATAGATGCTTTTGGGTAATATATATATTTAATAAAGATATAACAAAGACAAGTGATGAACATATTAACAAAGTAGTACTAATTAAATCATATAATGGATTAATTTGATTATATACATTTAATACTCTTGATATTTCTAAAGAAGGAGACATTAATTCAAGTGAATATAGTTCAAAAGCCTTATCTATATTTTCTAGATCAAATACCACCTTATATGAAGGTTTATAGTATTTATCTGGAATATTAAGTTCGCTACAAGATGTTATGTATATTAATGAAGGCTCAACAACGGTTAGGGGTAATTCATATGCCGATGAATCATATACTCCTGTTATTATAAAATCCTTTATTATTTGATAATAACTATGAATATTTTTATCATTTCCGTCCTGAAGTTCTATTCCAAAGGTTATTTTTTTTCCAATAACAAAACTAGCCTCCATATTAAAACTATCCAGTAATTCTTTAGAAATAACTACCTCATTCTTATTATTACTATCAGTTCCAGCAATAAATCCATTTGAATTATACTTTGTTTTTAAATATTTCTTCGCATACTCAGTATACATTTCATTTTCATATAAAGTTAAAGATTGACTCAACTTAGTATATTCTATGGTTTTATCACCAATTGTAATATTAGGATAATATCTTTTTGGATTATCATTTTCATCTAATAAAATACTTGATAGAACATTAATTCTTTCATAAATAACATCATAATCTTCTTCAATATTATCATTAATAAAGCTTTGTAATTCTTCCATATTTTCACTAGTTAATGACACAGTTTTCATAATATCATTTTCTTTTATTATTTTATTGACAGCTTGATTGAACGAAACAAACATAAAGCAAAATAAGGTAAAAACTACTAAAGAAATTATATAACTAATAAATGTGTGTTTGTATGAGGAATTAACAGCCTTAAGTTTCATTTTAGCAAGGCTAAAAACATCTTTATTATTCATGTTCTTCACCTCCAACTATAACCAATTCATCATAATCAGAAATTCTTTTCTTAAAACTTTTATAAGAACTAATTATTACAAATAGCATAGTTAATAATAAGCTTATCAAAGGTATATAAAATGGAAAGTAAAATTCAGTAGGTGAAATTTCTATCATATCAATAAATATCGATACAATTGTTTTAGAATAAAAATAAGAAATATTATTAATTAGATTTTTAAATATAAAAACTAACCCAGTAGTTAAAAATACTGAAGAAAAAATCACAATTATCATTTCTGATAAATATATCTTAAAAATATCTCTATTATTTGCACCACAAAGCTTAAACATACGAATAAAATACATATCAGAATCAATAGCAATTCTTATACCATTTTTAATAGTACTCAAGGATAATATTAATAATAAAACTGCAATAATCATTAGTAAAAAATAAGAAACATTAGATAAGAGATATGCATCATTTACAGTATCTAATATATAGGAATCAACTGATACTATATCTCCACCATGTTTTGAAAGTCTATCCCTTACATTATTAAAATAATCAATGACATTAGTTAATGAATCAAAATCATTTTCTATATATTTAATTTTAACGTTTATAAGTGTACGGCAATTTGACAAAAAATAAGACAAATCTACTGCAGCATCATACTCATTAGTATATCCCATAACTATAAAATCAGATATATATACTCTATAAATATCACCAATTTTATATTCATCCTTAAGGCTTTCATTAAGTAAAATATATGGATTAGTTTTAAATTCCAAGTAATTGACATCAGTATCATAATTCATCTTTGAAATACCAAAATCAATAGCCGTTACGCCAGAAGTATTAGTGCTAACTACTACATCATATTTACTTCCAACTACTTGTTCAATAAACTCTATATCCTCTAAAATCAATCCCAATGGCGTATTATAAACAATACTTAATTCATCATTTTCTAATACACTACTTACGGATTTATTTATATAATTTTTAACGTTAACACCAATAGCCAAAAAAATGATTAAAAGTAAATCTAATAAAAAAATTATAAACATAGTAATATAATTATTAGTTTTATTAAAGGATAAATTTCTTATGGCCATTCTAAAAATATCTCTAGTCTTCATATATAACCATACCATCTTTTAACTTAATAATAGTGTCTGAATAAGTCATAGCATCCTCTAAATTATGAGTAACTAATACAACTGTTTTTTCCCTAGATAAAGTTTTTAATAAACTCATTACAATTTTGCCGTTTTCACTATCTAAATTACCTGTTGGCTCATCAGCTAATATTATTTTAGGATTATTTACAATAGCCCTTGCAATGGCTACTCTTTGTTTTTCTCCTCCAGATAGTTTTGAAACTTTAATATTTTCCTTTGACTCAAGGCCAACTGACTCTAGCATTTTTCTTGCAATAGATACTCTTTCTTTTTTATTAACCCCTTTAATCATTAAAGGAACCATAACATTTTCTAATGCTGTCATATCCTTATCTAAAAAGAATGATTGAAAAATGTAACCAATTTCCTCATTGCGAAAGGTAGCTAATTGAATATCATTCAATTGATTAATATTCCTACCATTTACAATTACTTCTCCATTTGTTGGCTTTAGTAATCCACCAATAATATTTAATAAGGTTGATTTTCCACTACCTGATTTACCTATGATGGTGGTAAGCTTTTTGTCCTCTATATCAATAGATACATCCTTCAAGGCAATAAATTCATTTTCAGCTTGAAATTTTTTTTCAATATTTATAAGTTGTATCATTTTATCCCTCCTTGATTCATTATGATGCCAATTCTAATAAAGTACATGTATAGTTTGTATGAATATCATAGTCTCATTTTTATTATCATATGTAAACCATATTGATTAGAATCTAGACCTCTCAAATAACAAATGACAATTCACCAACTACTATAGACTTCATTCCATAATTATATTAAATCATAAAAATTCTAAATCACAAAATATCTGTAATTGTTTATGCTAAAACATTTTTTTTAATATTACTTTCAAACTATTATTTATAATTGAAAGAGATACGCATCAATTATGATAAAAACTAAAAAGCTAAACCAATGTGGTTTAGCTCATTTCATTAAATAGTAAGTAATTCTTTTTCTTTTTCAGATGCAAGATCATCAATCTTTTGAACTTTCTTATCAGTAAGAGCTTGAACATCCTCTAGATATCCTTTTTCATCATCCTCTGGTAATTCAAGTTTCTTTAAAGCATCATTTGCATCACGTCTTGCATTACGTACTGCAACCTTAGCACCCTCAGCCATCTTTGAAACATCCTTACATAATTCACGACGACGTTGTTCAGTCATTTGAGGTAAAATTAAACGAATTCCATTTCCATCATTTTGAGGAGTTAATCCTAAGTTTGATGCAGTAATAGCCTTTTCTATTTCTTTTAAAATAGATTTATCATAAGGCTTAATATATAATTGATTAGCTTCTGGTACAGAAATGGCAGCTATTTGCTTAATTGGAGATGGAGCTCCATAATACATAACCACAATTGTGTCTAATAAATTAGGATTAGCTCTTCCTGTTCTAACAGTTGTAAGCTCACGCTCAAAACTAGAAATTGCCTTATCCATACTTTCTTCTGCTTCTAATAAAACCATATCTGGCATAATCATTATCTCCTATTCTTTAACTAATGTTCCAATCTTCTCACCGCTAACAGCCTTAACGATGTTACCATCCTTATTCATATTAAATACGATAGCTTGAAGATTATTATCTCTACAAAGTGTTGCAGCTGTCATATCCATAACATTTAGGTTCTTTGCTAAAATTTCACTAAATGATAGTTCAGTATATAATTTTGCGTTAGGGTTCTTCTTAGGATCTGAATCATATACTCCTTCAGTACCATTCTTAGCCATTAATACTAGCTGTGCATCTATTTCTGTTGCACGAAGTACACTAGCTGTATCTGTTGAGAAATATGGTGAACCAAGTCCTCCAACAAAAATACATACTCTATTTTTCTCAAGATGTCTTATTGCTCTACGTCTAATATAGATTTCAGCAACCTCTTTAATTTCTAAAGCAGACATTACTCTAGTAGGTACTCCTACTTTCTCTAATGCCTCTTGTACGGCTAAACCATTCATTACAGTTGCAAGCATTCCCATATAATCTGCTTGGGCTCTTTCCATTCCAAGCTCACTTGCAGTCTTTCCTCTCCAGATGTTTCCACCACCAACAACAATACCGATTTCTACACCTAGCTTATATACTTCCTTAATTTGAAGTGCTACCTTATGAACAGTTTCAGGATCAATACCAAAAGAAGTTTCACCCTTTAACGCTTCTCCACTTAATTTTAAAAGTACTCTCTTATACATATTATCAACACTCCTCGCTTTTTTTTAAAAAAGAGGAGCTACAAAGTAGCCCCTCACTTAAATTACTTAGCTAATCCAGCTTGAGCAGCTACTTCAGCAGCGAAATCAACAACTTGCTTTTCAATTCCTTCTCCAACTTTTAGACGAACGAATGAAACAACAGACATTTTATTTCCCTTAACATATGCTTCTACAGTTTGATCTGGATTCTTTACAAATGGTTGGTCTAATAAACAAATCTCTTGTAATGATTTATTTAAACGTCCATCAACCATTTTTTGAATAATATTTTCTGGTTTTGGTTTAGCAGATGTTGCATTTTCATTTAATGCTTCATGTAAAATAATATTTCTTTCTGCTTCAATTTCAGATGCAGGAATATCATTTCTTGAAACATATTTTGGACTAAGTGCAGCAACATGCATTGAAACATCCTTAGCAACAGTTTCATCAGTTCCTTCAGCAACTGTAACTACAACGATATTTCCACCATTATGCTTATAAACACCAAATACTTCTGAATCTTTTTTAGTAATTCTTTGAACTCTACGTAAAGATACCTTTTCACCAATAACTGCAGAATCCTCAAGGATAACTGTAGCTAAATCCTTACCATTAACGTCAACCTTTAATGCACAATCAGTACATTTAGCATCAGAGTTAATTAAAATATTACCAACTTTATCTAATAATGCTAAAAACTTGTCGTTCTTTGCAACGAAGTCTGTTTCTGAGTTAAGCTCGAAAACAACACAATCATTTCCCTTTACTGCAACAGAACATAATCCTTCTGCAGCAACACGATCAGCCTTTTTAGCAGCCTTAGTGATTCCCTTTTCACGTAACCAAACGATTGCCTTTTCCATATCGCATTCACAAGCCTCAAGAGCTTTCTTGCAATCTAGCATTCCGGCAGCAGTTGCATCACGTAATTCTTTTACCATTGCTGGTGTTACTTTTACTTCCATGAATTAATCCTCCTATTATTTTATATTTAAAATATAATTATTCAGCCTTTGCTTCAGTTGTTTTCTTAGCAGCTGGCTTCTTTCCTTCCTTATTAAAAGGCTTTTTTCCTTCCTTATTAAAAGGCTTTTTAGGAGCTTGGTCCTTAACATCTTTCTTTTCCTTAGCAATTTCTTCACCAAGGTTTACTTCTTCATCCTCAAACTTTTCAACAACTCCACCTTGAGCCTCAATTACAGCGTTAGTCATAACCCATGTAACAAGTTTTACTGCTCTAATAGCGTCATCGTTTGCAGGAATAACATAATCAACATCATCAGGATCACAGTTAGTATCTACGATTCCGAATACAGGAATGTTTAGCTTTCTTGCTTCAAGAATAGCATTGTGCTCCTTGCGAGGATCAATAATGAATAAAGCTTCAGGAGCCTTCTTCATTTCCTTGATTCCACCTAAGTTCTTTTCAAGCTTATCTCTTTCAGCTCTAAGCTTAGCTACTTCCTTCTTAGGTAGAGCATCGAATGTTCCATCCTCTTCCATCTTATATAATTGGTTTAATTTAGCAATTCTCTTCTTAATTGTCTTGAAGTTTGTTAAAGTTCCACCTAACCAACGATTGTTGATATAGTAGTGACCACATCTTAAAGCCTCTTCCTTAACTGCTTCTTGAGCTTGCTTCTTTGTACCAACAAATAATACCTTTCCATCATTTTTAACGATTTCTAATAAAGCTGCATAAGCCTTTTCAATTTCGTTAGCTGTTTTTTGTAAATCAATGATATAAATACCATTTCTAGAAGTATAGATGTATTTTCCCATCTTTGGGTTCCATCTGCGAGTTGCATGTCCGAAATGAACACCAGACTCTAATAATTGTTTCATTGAAACTACTGACATAATTTTTAATTCCTCCGTTATTCTTTTTGTTTTTTTAGCCTCTGCTACCTTCATCATACGGTACCACAATATAATTTTTATACTGCACTGATACCCTACTCTAGTAGCATGTGTATTTTATGCCTTTTATATCTTATCACAATTATTCTATCATTTCAATAAAAAAATTATAAAAAAAGCTATCCTTATTGGATAGCTCCATTTAATACTTTAAATGTTAGTGGTTTTGATTTATATGATTCTACAACTGTATCATCATATGCATCATTTGTTTTAATTGTTGTTGTTGCATAAATTGGTGCAAGAACATATGTCATTATTGTCATTCTTCTTGAACCTTCACTATCATATTTAACATAATTTACTTTAGCTGGAACATATATTACAGCTAACTTTTTTGATTCCTTTTCTGCATTAATGAATCCATCCTTAGGATCAACAACATTCTCTTTACTCTTTAATACTTCATATCCAGTTGCCGCTTTAATTGAATCATCAGTACATAATATATCTATAATAAGTGTATAATCACTTGATCCAAATGCTGTAGTACTAGCATAATTAGCATATACAGTTGAATGAACATCATATGTAGGTATATCTAAAATATTCACCTTAGTTTCCGCTAAAATATCAGTTGGTAAAAATACCTCAAAGTGAGATACCTTTTTAGCATCATACCCTTCATCACCTATAATTTTATCATTATTAACAGCAGTTGCATTATATGTTACTGAATTAAGCCATGTAGTAGCTATTTCTGTATTCTTAGCCTTGTCATCTAATGTAAATGATTCCGTTTCCTTTTTACATCCAACAAGTGATATCATTGATAAAACTGCAAATATACTTAAAAATATTTTTTTCATCTATATTACCTCATTTTCATTTTAACAAAAAAATTATATCATAACTATTACATTAAATCTACTCTTTTTTTGCTCTTGGAAAGCTTTCATAAAATGTTTTATTTATTTTTTCTGTAGAAACATGGGTATATATCCTAGTTGTTGATATACTTTCATGCCCTAGCATTTCTTGAACAATTTTTAAATCAGCACCATTATTAAGCATAGCTGTCGCAAAGCTATGCCTTAGCATATGTGGTGTTATTTTAAACGTTTCTCCCATTTGACTAATAATACTATTTAATATTACTCTTACTCCTCTAGTTGTAAGAGGGGTACCATTTTTATTTAAAAACAAAGTTCTTTCAAGTGGATTAGAGCTTACCCTTAATAGTGTTAAGCGTTCATAACTAATATAATGCTTAAGATCATCTTTTAATTTAGGATACATCAAGGCTATTCTATCCTTATCACCTTTACCTGATCTAATGTATATAGAGTCATTATTAAAATCAATGTCCTTTATAGTAAGTGCGCATAGCTCACTAACTCTAAGACCACATCCATATAATATTTCTAATATTAAAGCATTTCTAAAGCCAAGTGGTGTTTTTCTATCAAGAGATGCAAACATAAGCCTTATTTCTTCATCTGTTAACACCCTTGGAAGTCTTTTAGGAACCTTATCACTTTTTATATCATTAAAAATATTATCTGAAACGATGTGCTCCTTTAATAGATAATCATAAAATGTTCTTAAGCTTGACATTTTTCTATTAACTGTAGTTGCCTTTTGTTCGGTGCTATTCAAATAAGCATGATAATTTTTAGCAATTCTTGGATTTCTAATAGAAATTAAATTAGCAGCAAGCTTTTCACTACGTATAAACCCTCGAAAGTCATCTACATCCTTAGCATAAGCAATTATTGTGTTGTTAGAATACCCCTTTTCAGTTTCTAAATAATTTTTAAAATCATCTATTAATTCCAAATCAGTTTTCATCTAACCACTCCTTGGCCTGTTTTATTTCCTCTAAAGCTCTTTTAGCATATAAGGATTTTCTTTCCTTTTTATTATGCTTAAAATCCAAATCCTCCATAATTCCAAAATTAGCATTCATTGGTTGAAATCCATCTGGCGATGCATTACAAATATAATAGGCCATTGAACCCATTACTGTTTTTCTTGAAAAAGTATATAATGGCTTATTATTTAAAAATCTATCCATATTAATACCAGCAAGGATACCACTCGCAGCACTTTCCACATATCCTTCAACGCCACTTAATTGTCCAGCGAAGAAAATATTTGGATATTTTTTAGTTTGCATAGTCGGATTTAATATTTTAGGTGCATTTATATAGGAATTTCTATGCATTACACCATATTTAACAAAGGTTGCATTTTCAAGACCAGGTATCATTGAAAATACTCTTTTTTGCTCTGGCCATTTTAAGTGAGTTTGAAAGCCTACAAGATTATACATTGTCTTTTGTGCATCATCTTGTCTAAGTTGAACAACTGCATATGGTCTTTTACCATCAGGGGTTTCCAAACCAACTGGCTTTAACGGACCAAAAGTTAGAGTTTGAGGACCTCTTTTAGCCATTATTTCAACTGGCATACATCCTTCAAAAACCTTAAGCTCAAAATCATGTGGTTCAACTGCCTCAGCATTAATAAGCTCATTATAAAATAAATCAAACTCTTCCTTTGTCATAGGACAGTTTAGATAAGAAGCTTCTCCCTTATCATATCTACTTTTTAAATATACCTTACTATAATCTAAGCTATCAGCTAGTACTATTGGTGCTGCCGCATCAAAAAAATAAAAATCATTTTCTTCAAAAAGATTCTTTATTTCCTTGCTTAAGTCATCACTTGTTAGAGGCCCTGAGGCAATAATTGTTGGAATACTTATATCTATTTTAGTGATTTCCTCATGGATTACCTCTATATTAGGATGATTATTGATTATATCTGTTACTGCCTGACTATATCCTTCTCTATCAACAGCTAAGGCTCCACCCGCCTCTACACTATGCTCTCTAGCAACCTTTATTATTAAAGAATTAAAGGTTTCCATCTCACGTTTTAATATCCCGCAGGCATTCTCTAGAGAATCTGCTCTTAAAGAATTGGAACAAACAAGCTCAGCATATTTGCTTGTCTTATGTGCAGGAGTCATTTTAACAGGTCTCATTTCATATAATTTCACCTTATGACCCTTATTTGCTAAATAATATGCTGCCTCACATCCTGCAAGTCCAGCTCCTATAACATTTACCATATTAAATCACCTAATATAGTATACCAAAATAGCCATAAAAATACAAACTTACATAAAAAAAAGATAATTACTTAACAATTATCTTTTCGTTTAAACGTAGCCATTTATCCTTGTTCAAAATAATTAAATCATAGGCTGTAATATTATAATTTTTTAATATATCATCTAACGTAATACCAGGAGTTATAACTAATTCCTTATGATTCATAGTATTGATCTTTTGATTCTCTGATAATACTAAATCTTTAAAGCAATTATTTTTCATTAAGCAATCAATACTTACACCATTCTTTGCAGATATTGATGATAATGTATCACCTGTTCTAGTTATATAGGTTTTATTATTAGAAGGTATAAATAATATTTGATTAGGATAAATTGTTGTTGTTTGTAATTTATTATATCTAACAATCTCATCTACACTAACGCCATATAAATTAGCTATTTTGTATAAGCTATCACCTTGTTTAACAACATAGGTTGTGCTACCTTCTAGTTCTTTGTTATTAACAAACTTTTCAAAACTATAATTATTCAATATATTTCACCCATTTTTATAATATGTCAAATAGGGTAGGTGATTTTAGGCTTTTATACCACTTTATAGGCTCAATATTATTTTTAATCAAAAACTCATTAGTTTTACTAAATGGTTTTGATCCAAAGAATCCTCGGTATGCACCAAGAGGTGATGGATGTGGTGATGTTATAACTAAATGAATGGGATTTGTAATCATTGATGCTTTTTTTATAGATGGTGCACCCCATAATATAAATACAATAGGATGATTTTCTTCATTTAGTCTTTTTATAGCATTATCAGTAAATATTTCCCATCCTTTTTTCTTATGAGACATTGATTCCTTATCTCTAACAGTTAATATTGTATTAAGCATAAAAACACCTTGATGAGCTAAATATTCTAGGTTTCCATCCTGAGAAACCTCAACATTTAAATCACTAGACATTTCCTTATAAATATTTTTAAGCGTTGGTGTTAAATGACTATCCTCCACACTGAAGCAAAGACCATGAGCCTCTCCATCATTAATATATGGATCCTGTCCTAATATTACTGCTTTAACATCATTCAATTCTGTATATTTAAATGCATTAAAAATATCATCATATGCAGGATGACATTTATAATTTTTATATTCATTATCAACGAAAGCCATTAATTCCTTAAAATATTGTTTTTCTTTTTCACAATCAATAAAATCTTTCCACATACTATCACCAAAAAAAGTGAAGGTCATATTTCTATGACCTTCTTTTTAATTATTGTCTAGTTTCAATTACTGCATAATCTCCATCTTCACGAAGATATAATACATTAATTCTTCCACTTTCCTTATCAAGATATACGAAGAAATCATGACCAGTTAATTCCATTTGCCCCATTGCTTCCTCTAAAGTCATTGGTTTTAATTCAACTTGTTTATTACGAACTAGTTGAGCAGCCTTCATTTCTTTATCTAGAGCTTCTAAATCTAAATTAGCATCATAGAATATATCCTTGATTCCTTCCTTATCAGATTTTTCTTTCACTCTAGTTTTGTACTTTCTAATTTGAGATATAAGCTTTTCAATTGTTTTATCAATTGCAGCATATAAATCTTCATCCGCTACTTCTGCACGAAGAATAGCATTTTTAGTTGGAATTGTAACTTCAACCTTATGGAACTTAGGATAAACCTTGCATACAACTCTAGCGTTTAGTTCCTCTTGAAAATAATTTTGAAGTTTTGATAATTTTTTTTCTGCATAATCTCTATTTGCATCTGATGGATTAAATCCATTCTTTCCTACAACTTCAACCTTCATATTAAATCACTCCATTCATCTGACCAAGGTGTCTCTTTTGGTCACCTATATTATAGCAAATATTTAAAACGTTTTCAATAGAACAAAGTCAATAAATACAAAATATAAAAACTGTAAGCATTTGGCTTACAGTCCCTACTTTTAGTGGATTTTATACACATTATGTGCTTGAAGACCTTTCTCTCCAAAAACTAGCTCAAACTCAACAAGTTCTCCTTCTTGTAAAGTCTTAAATCCATCGTCTTGAATCGAGCTATAATGAACGAAGATATCATCATAGTTTTCTTTTACTATGAATCCATATCCTTTTTCATTATTAAACCACTTTACTTTTCCTTTAAGCATCAAATATACCTCCCCTGCTTTCAATTATATTTTATTATCGACTTACAATTATATCAAAGATTTTCGTACCAAAAATAATTACAATAATCGACATCTATTAGTTATAATATATAAATCATCATCAACTAAATTTGATAATATATTAAAAATATCTATCGTCTTATCAGTTAAGTTTAAAGTATCATATAATATTAAATATTTATCAATATATTTTGATGCAATGATTGAGTATTCAAACATAAAGCCACTAAAATCAATTACTTCGCTCTCATTAAAAAGTGATATTATATATCCATTTTTATTATTATTTAAAGGTAATACAATATTATCTATAGTTAAAGGATGCGCTTTATAACAATTATCACATACTAAATATTTTTGTTTAACAAGTAAATCTTTAATCCTTCTTTTAATTAAAAAGCTTTTATTACATAACATGCATATCAATTTATATCACCCTTAAAATATATAGAAAGAAATATGTTTTTTTTCTAAAAAAAGCAAAAAAAAACCACAAAATGTGGTTTTAAATCTTACTTGAATCTCTTACGAGCTTCTTGACGTTTTTGCTTTCTAACGTCAGATGGTTTTAAGAAATATTGACGCTTTTTAGCTTCTTGAAGGTTACCTGATCTAGAAACATCACGCTTAAAACGACGTAGAGCATCTTCAATGCTTTCTTTTTCACGAACTATTGTTTTAGACATATTCTAGGCCTCCTTCCGCTTTAAAAGTCCTTATACATTATACTAAAAAGAAAATTCGTTGTAAAGATATTTTTTAAAATATTTTTATTTTCCCTATAATTTTATCCTTTTCAACATTAATTATTTCGACATCGACCATTTCTTTAATTAGTTTTTCATCTAATGGTATAAAAACCTTTAAATAGTTTGAGGTATGTCCAACCATATAGCTTTCATCAAATTTTTGTTCAATTATTACCCTTTGAATAGTATTTAAAAATTTCTTATTATATTCATAATTTAATTCTTCTGATAAAGCTATTAGCTCTAAGGCTCTTTGTTTTTTTACTGAATCATTTACTTGCTTCATCTTTGCTGCAGCTGTACCATTCCTTTTTGAATATGGAAATACATGTAGAGCTGAGAACCCAACTTTCTTTATAAACTCTAAAGTATCTTTAAAATCCTCATCCGTTTCACCAGGAAATCCAGCTATAACATCAGTTGTTATTGATAAATCTTTTCTAGCTTCTTTAAGCTTTAAAGTCATTTGATAAAATTCTTCTGGAGTATATTTTCTATTCATAAGCTTAAGTATTTTTGCATTACCACTTTGAAGCGGAAGATGAAGATGGCTTGCAATAACACTATTATTTTTTATCAGATCTATCATTTTATCATCAATAGTAGTCATTTCTATTGATGATATTCTTATCCTTTCTATTAAAGGAACTTCTTGTAAAATAAGCTCAATTAAATCAGATAATCTTAGGCCATTTGATTCGTAAGAACCCGTTTCAATTCCTGATAATACTACTTCCTTATATCCCATTTGAGCTATTTTTTTCATTTCCTCAATTACATCCTTAGCTCTTTTACTTCTAATTGGACCCCTTGCAAAAGGAATAATACAGTAAGAACAGAAATTATTACATCCATCCTCTATTTTTATGAATGCTCTAGTATGATCAAACTCAGTAGCCTCCATCAAATCATATTCACGTTGCTGCCTCATATTTACAATATATGTAAATTTAGGTGCACCCTTTAAAGCTTCCTCTACCTTGTTTACTATTATTTCTTTTTCCTTATTACCAATTAAAATATCAATTCCTTCTAAGGTTTGTGCCTCTGGATTAGTTTGAGCATAGCACCCCATTACACATATTATAGCATTCGGGTTAGTTCTTTGACATTGTCTTATCATTTTTCTTGATTTACTATCTGCCATATTTGTAACACTACATGTGTTAATTACGTATACATCACTAACCTCTTTAGGATCAACTATTTCATAACCATTTTCCTTAAATCTTTTCATTAAAACATTTGATTCATAAATATTAACTTTGCATCCTAATGTAATAAATGCTACACTTGGCATTATTTCAACTCCCATTCGTATGAAATTGCACTAAGTACATATTTACTTGCTGTTTCACACCTTAAAATTCTTGGACCTAATCCACATGAAATAAATCCCTTTTCTAAAAGATCATTAACTTCACTTTCCTCTAGACCACCCTCTGGTCCTATAACTACACATACACGCGAATCCTTATTAATTGATTTTATAGCCTTTTTAAAATTACTTTTTTCATCTTCCTTAGCAGCCTCCTCATAGCATACTATCTTTACATCATAGCCACTAAAGTCAATTTTATTTAGTTCCTTAATATCAACAAATTTTGATAATTTAGCTCTATTACTTTGCTCAGCTGCTTCCTTTGCGATTTTATTAAATCTTGTTATCTTGGTTTGTAATCTGTCTTTATCTAATTTAAAAATAGTTCTTTTAGTTATAACACCATAAATGTTATTAACACCAAGCTCTACCGAATGCTTTATAATATCATCAAGCTTATCACCCTTAGGATAGCCTTGATAAATATCAATGAAAAATGGCAATTCATTATTATTTTGAATTGCCCTTTCAATCTTAAAGCTTACATATTTTTTGCCTATCTCCTCTATTGTAGCAAGTGCTTCATTTATACCATCACTAACAATAATATTATCACCAGGCTTAAAGCGCATTACTACACCAATATGATATACATCATCACTTGTAATCATATTTTGCTTAAATTCAGAGGTTGATATAAAATATTTTTGCAATTTTATTTACCTATATATCCACGATATACAACAGATAAGATTCCGATGATTCCACCAAGTAACGCAATATTAAAGAAATAGCTTGTTAATGACACTAATGTATCAATTAATGACACACTATTAACAATATCAGTTATAACTGCCGCAACAACAAATAATATGATAAGTGCCCAAAGAACAATTGAAGATATTAATAATATTTTTATAAATTTAGCTCCTTCATAGCTTGAAGCCTTATATAATTGCTTATATTCATCATCGTTTAATGTTTCAATAGCTATAATATCAAATGCATATGGCTTATTTGATTCACCTTCTGTTTTAGCATAAATGTAAAATAAATTACCTTGTTCATCTTGATATAAATCATATACTTTCTTATATAATTTGTCATAAGTAATTTTTTCAAGCTTTGAAAAATCAACACTTGTTCTTTCATATTGATCAAAGCATCCCATTTTAATAAGATTTTGTGCTCTCATATTTAATTGTCTATTTTTTTCTTTTTTTATAATTTTTTCGTATTCCTTTTTTGAGCTAGTTAAGCTTTCAGTTACCTCTATTGCTTGAATTTCAACGTTTTCAGATTGCATATTAATTTTATCCTCCATATAAAGTATAGTTAGATTATATACTAAAATTATAAAAAAATAAAACATTTTTTCATATATCACATAATTTACCAAAAAATAAAGCCAACGATTAAGTTGGCTTTAAAACTATTTGAATAAATTTTTAAATTTTTCCCAAGGAGATTGCTTTGTTGTAACCTCAGCATTCTTTAGCTTTTCAAATAGCTCCTTTTGATCCTTAGTTAAATTAGTTGGTGTTTCAACCTTAACAATAACAAATTGATCTCCTCTTGAAGCACTCTTAACGCTCTTAACTCCTTTTCCTCTCAAACGGAACTTTGTACCAGTTTGAGTACCTGCTGGAATTTTAAGAGTAACAGGCTCATCAACAGTTGGAACCTCTATTTGATCTCCTAGGGCTGCTTGAGCAAATGAAATAGGAATATTTAAAATAATATCATCATGGTCACGAATAAATACCTTATGTGGTTCAACCTTGAATGAAATAAATAAATCTCCTGCTGGTCCTCCATCGACTCCAGCTTCTCCATATCCTTCCATACGCAATGTCATTCCGTTATCAATTCCTGCTGGAATCTTAACCTCGACATCCTTTGTTTTTCTAATGCGTCCCTTACCTAAGCACTTTTCACACTTTTTAGTAATAGTTTGACCCTTACCACCACAAGATGGACAAATAGTTTGAGTTCTTGCCATACCAAAAATAGTTCTTTGATCTACATAAACGCTTCCTTGACCTTTGCATCGATCACAGGTATGAATATCGCTTTTTGAATAAGCACCAGTTCCTCCGCATGATGAGCATTCCTCATCAACAGTAACACGAATAACCTTTTTTGTACCCTTAATAGCCTCATCAAAGGTAATAGTCATTGTCTTTTCTATATCATTACCCTTTTGGCGACCACCTCTTTGGCGTGATCCTCCACCACCAAAGAAGGAACTGAATATATCTTCAAAGCCACCAAAGCCACTACTAAATCCACCAAAGCCACTAGCTCCACCAAAGCCTTGGTTAGGATCAGCAAATCCGAATTGATCATAGTTAGAACGCTTTTGTTCATCGCTTAAAACCTCATAGGCTTCATTTATTTCTTTGAACTTTTCCTCAGCACCAGGCTCTTTATTAATATCGGGGTGATATTTTTTTGCAAGCGAACGATAAGCTTTTTTTATTTCATCAGCACTTGCTGTTTTACTTACACCAAGTACCTCATAATAATCTCTTTTTTCTGCCATAAAATGCACCTCTAAACTCTTAAGGGCCGTAAAGGCCCAATAAGAAATATTTTATAATTAATTTACATCTGAGAAATCAGCATCAACTACATTATCATCTTTACCATCATTTGAACCATCATTTGATGCTTGAGATTGTGCTTGTTGATAAGCTCTACCTGCAACATCTTGTGCAGCACGTTCAAGCTCTGCTTTCTTAGTCTTTAATGTCTCCATGTCATGAGAATCAATTGCCTTTTGAACCTCATCACATAATGTATTGATGTTATTCTTTTCATCATCAGTAATATCCTTTAGGTCATCACAAGCCTTCTTAGAAGCGAAGATTAATTGAGATGCTTCATTAACTAAATCAGCCTCCTCTTTTCTTCTCTTATCAGCTTCAGCATTTTCCTCAGCTTCCTTAACCATTCTTTCGATTTCATCCTCTGATAATGATCCACTATTTTGAATAGTAATCTTTTGTTCTTTTCCTGTACCTAAGTTCTTAGCAGATACATTAACAATACCATTAGCATCAATATCAAATTTAACTTCAATTTGAGGCTCTCCACGACGAGCAGGTGGAATATCTCCTAATTGGAATCTTCCTAATGTCTTGTTATCAGCTGCCATTGGACGCTCACCTTGAAGTACGTGAATATCTACAGCTGGTTGATTATCTGCAGCAGTTGAGAATACTTGAGATTTAGAAGTTGGAATAGTAGTATTTCTATCAATTAGCTTTGTAAATACTCCTCCTAAAGTTTCAATTCCAAGTGAAAGTGGAGTAACATCTAGTAATAATACGTCCTTAACATCTCCTGTTAAAACTCCTCCTTGAATTGCAGCACCTAAAGCAACTGCTTCATCTGGGTTTACAGACTTATTTGGTGTTTTTCCTAATTCCTTCTTAACTAATTCTTGTACAGCAGGAATACGAGTTGATCCTCCTACTAGTAATACTTGGTCAATATCATTAGCAGTTAATTTAGCATCCTTTAATGCTCTTCTAACTGGAACTAAACATCTATCAACTAAATCACGAGTTAAGTCATCAAATTTAGCTCTTGTTAAAGTTGTTTCAAAGCTAATTGGACCAGTTGCTCCGAAAGCAATAAATGGTAAGCTAATTACTGTTTGAGTAACTCCACTTAAATTCTTCTTTGCCTTTTCAGCTTCATCCTTTAATCTTTGAAGAGCCATCTTATCATTTGATAAATCAACATTGTGCTCCTTCTTAATTTCTGATATTAACCAATTAATAACCTTTTGGTCAAAATCATCTCCTCCAAGATATGTATCTCCAGCAGTTGATAATACCTCAAATGTACCATCAGCAAGACTTAAAATTGAAACGTCAAATGTTCCTCCTCCTAAGTCAAATACTAATACTGTTTGTTCTTTATCTTGCTTATCAATACCATATGCTAATGCTGCAGCAGTTGGCTCATTGATAATTCTTTTAACATCTAGACCTGCAATCTTTCCTGCATCCTTTGTTGCTTGACGTTGAGCATCGTTAAAATAGGCTGGAACTGTAATAACAGCCTCAGTTACTTTTTCTCCTAAATATGCTTCAGCTGTTGCCTTTAAATTTTGAAGAATCATAGCTGAAATTTGTTGTGGAGTATATTTTTTACCATTAATATCTACACGATAAGAATCTTCTCCCATATGTCTCTTAATAGAAAGAATTGTATTAGGGTTTGATACAGCTTGACGCTTTGCAGCATCACCTACAATTATTTCATCTCCTTTAAAAGATACAGCAGATGGAGTTGTTCTAAATCCTTCAGGATTAGCAATAACCTTTGCTTCTCCACCCTCCATTACACATACACATGAATTTGTTGTTCCTAAATCAATACCAATAATCTTTGACATTTTAATCTATCTCCTTTTTATTATTCACTAACTTTTACCATCGCTGGTCTTAATAAACGATCCTTATATTTATAGCCTACTTGTAAAACCTCTATTACCATATTAGGCTCTACACCATCCTTGTGTTCTTTACTAATAGCATGGTGAACATTTGGATCAAATTCTTTACCTAAGGCTTCAATTTCCTTAAGTCCATCAGCCTGTAGTGCATCTACAAGTTGATTTGATATCATCTTAAATCCAATCAAGAAATTATTTAATTCTGGATTTGTTTGTTCTGAGGCACAAACCTTCACAAGCATATCAACTGGAGTAACTAAAGTCTCAACTAATTTCATTGAAGCATATTTACGATTTAAAATAGCTTCTTCATTTAATCTACGCTTTGTATTTTCCATATCAGCTCTTGCTCTTAAATAATCATCTCTTATCTTTAGATTTTCATTTTTAAGCTTTTCTATTTCAGCATTTAGTTTTTCAATTTCTTGCTTATGTTTGCTCTTTACTTCTTTTTTTGCTGTTTTAGTTTCATCGGCTTTTTTTTCCTCTGTAGCCTTTTTTTCATTCTCTAAGGCTTCTTCATCAGCAGGTGCAAACTCTTCTTCAGTTTCATTCATTTCCTTTGAAACAGCCTCTTTTATTTCTTCACTCAATTTCCTAGCTCCTATCTATCATATAGTTTAGACATACTCTTGGCAACATATTCTAGCGTCGGAATTACTCTTTTGTAATTCATTCTAACTGGTCCTATTACCGCAAGCGTCCCATATGCATCATCATTTATAATATATGGGATACTTATAATCGCACAATCCTTTAAGGCATGATTAGCATTATCAATACCCATTCTTATTGTAAGTCCCAATGAAAACTCATTTAATAAACTTGATAAAACACCTTGGTCAACTACATCAATAAACTTCTGCATTTTTTGATGCTCATGGAATTCTGGTTGATTAAATATTTTTGATAATCCTGAGGTATAGTAATCACTATTTTGAAATCTTGAAAAGCATTTAATAATGAAGTTTAGGATATCATCTCTAAAATCAACCATTTTTCTTATTCTTGGTTTACTTGCTTCTTTACTTAATACATTTCTTATTTCATATACTGGGTGATCATACATTGCATTATCAAACATATCAATCAACTTTAGTAAATCATCAGTGTTAACATATTCTGGTATTTGAATAACCTGACTTTCTACTACACCATTACTTGTAACAACAAGCATCAAGGCCTCATTTTTACCAAGTGGTACAATCTCAAGCTTTTTTACCAATGCATAATTCGCAGCCGATCCATTAACCACTGCCATATAGCCAGTTTTATCGCTTAGTAAATCAACTACTTTTTTGAGTGCATCCTCAAGTGATAATTCTCTATCCATAAGAATTTCATCAAATTCCTTTAGTTCACTTAATAAATCATCATCTCTTGTAATTAAATGCTCTACATAATATTTATATCCAATCTGTGATGGAATTCTACCAGAAGAGGTATGAGTTTTTTCTAAATAGCCACTTTCTTCAAGATATTGCATATCATAACGTAGGGTTGCAGATGAATAATTTAAATATGGCTTATCCGTTAATCCCTTAGACCCAACTGGCTCATTAGTTGCAATATATTCTTCAATTATTGCCTTTAAGATGAGCTTTTGCCTATCTGTTAACATTCAATCACCTTCTTTTTTTGCACTCTTTATCCCAAAGTGCAAGTATAGTATATATTTTTTTGTTTGCACTGTCAATACTTTCGTGCCAATTTATTAAAATTATATGTATTTTTACTTAGTAATATACATTTAATAAAAAAAAATATGAAGCATCGCTTCATATCTAAAATCTATTTAATGCTTCACTATAGTAAACATTATTCTTTCTTTCATCTCTTATAGTCGTTTCTTCGTCATGTCCTGGGTAAAGCTTTGTATTATCTGGATATGTTTCAATAATTCTTTTTATGCTTTTTAGGATTTCTCTTTCATTACCACCTGGAAAATCAGTTCGCCCTATAGAGCCTTTAAATAAGGTGTCTCCCGTAAATACTATATTTTTATATTTATAGCATACTCCGCCAAGAGTATGACCTGGAGTTAACATAACCTCTATTTTTTCATCTAAAAGATTTATAGTATCCCCATCATTAACGAGAACAAAATTAAAATCTGTCAAATCAAAAATTTTACTATTTTTAAAAAAACTATATAATGTATAATCATCATCCTTAATATATTTATAATCAGCACTAGAAATATAAATAGGAAGCTCTTTAAAATGAATTATTCCATCAATATGATCAATATGAGCATGAGTAATAAGCACAGCCTTTACATTATATTTTTCTTTTATTAAAGAAGCATACTTATCAAAATTCATAGTTGGATCAATAATAATCGCATCATTACCCTTACTTAAGACATATGTATTTGTAAAAAAAGGACCTGATATATATTTTTCTACCATCTTTAAATCTCCTTTATATAAAGAAAAAAGCCTAAACGAGAGGCTTACTTCTTTTCTTTATGAATAGTATGTTTTTTACATTTTGGACAATATTTCTTGAACTCAATTCTTTCAGGATTAAGCTTCTTATTCTTGTCTGTATAGTAATTTTCATTCTTGCACTCTTCACATACTAGTTTTACTAAATCACGCATCAATATCCCTCCAGACATATGTTTTCGTTCCTAAAGTATTATAACAAATCGATTTAACGTTTGCAATATAAAAATTAAAAAAAATATACTATTTTGTAATAATTTCCACGCCCTCATCTAAAACGGCAACAGTATATTCAATTTGAGAAGTAATCGAATTATCTAAAGTGTAGATTCCAAAGGCATTTTCTTTAACCTTAGCCGAACCTTTAGTAAAAATTGGTTCAATAGTAAATACCATACCCGGCGTTATTAAAAAGCCAGTTTTCTTTTGACTAATAGAATCAATAAATGGTTCTTCGTGAAAATCAAGTCCAACACCATGACCACCTAGTTCTACTACAACATCTAAATTATACTCACGAGCTTTATTTGAAATATAATATCCTATATCTCCAATAAATGATTCATATGGCTTAATCTTTGTTATCACATAATCCATAATCGCTTTATTTTTACTTACTAAATCTAATGCCTCTTCATTTTTCCCAACCACTACGCTTCTACATGCATCAGCATAATATCCATCTACTATAGTTGTACAATCTATTTTAACAAGATCACCATCTTTAATTAAAACTCTTGTTGAAGGTACTCCATGTGCCGCACATTCATTAATACTTACGCAACAGGAATGATTAAAATCAGGATCAAGTAGCGTTGCTGGAGTACCACCAAGCTTATATGTATAATCCTTAATTAATAAATCAAGCTCAAATGTTGTCATATCACTATGAAGATTCTCGCATGCATAATCTAAAACCATACTATTAATTATTCCTGCTTTTCTTATCCCTTCAATATCATTATCTTCTTTAATCATATATTCTAAAGGAACATAAACACCCTTTTTTAGTAACTCTTCACACTTTAGTAACACTTCTTTTTTCATGACAATCACCTTTTTTATTATATATTATTTATAAATAAAATGGTATAATCATTTTGGTGATATAATGTTTAATAGAAATGAAACAAGAAAAATAAAAATAGGAAATCTTACTTTGGGTGGGAATAATCATATTTATATTCAAAGTATGTGTAATATAAAAACTGAGTTTATAGATAAGGTTGTAAATCAAATTCTAAAGCTTGAGTCTGAAGGCTGTGAAATAATCCGTGTATCAGTACTTGATATGAATGATGCGGCTGCGATAAGCAAAATTAAAAAACAAATTCATATTCCTTTGGTTGCTGATATTCATTTTGATCCAGCACTAGCTATAGAAAGTATTAAAAATAATGTAGATGCAATCAGATTAAACCCAGGAAATATTAGAGATGAAAATAAAATAAAAGAAATCGTAGAATTATGTAAAGAACACAATATTCCTATTAGAATAGGTGTAAATGGAGGTTCATTACCTAATAAAGCTACCCCTACTGCCAAAGCTATGATAGAGGCTGCAAGGTATCATATTGAACTACTTGAAAAATATGATTTCCACGATATTGTTCTTTCACTAAAATCTTCAAATATAGATTTATCCGTTGAAGCCTATAAGCTTGCCGCAAGCACATGGAATTATCCACTTCATGTAGGAATTACTGAAGCTGGAACTTTGTTTAGCGGGACCATCAAATCAGCTATAGGTATTACTAAAATATTAGATAATAATATTGGAAATACTATAAGAATATCTCTTACTGATGATCCTATATATGAAGTAAGAGCTGCTAAACAAATACTTAATAATTTAAATCTAATAACTAATATTCCTTCTTTAACATCTTGTCCAACCTGTGGAAGGACTCAGTATAATATGATTCCTATTGCAAAAGAAATAGAAAACTTCCTATATCAAATAAGCTCTAATATTCATGTTGCTGTTATGGGATGCATTGTAAATGGTCCTGGTGAAGCTCGTGAGGCTGATTTAGGAGTCGCGGGAGGTAAAGGTGAAGCACTTCTATTTAAAAAAGGTGTTCCAATAAGAAAAATTAAAGAAGAGGATATTATATCTGAGTTAAAAAAAGAAATACTAGAAATGACAAAAGCGGATTAATCCGCTTTTTTCTTTTAAAAATTTATTTCATAATCTAGTAGTCCATCATAAAAATCACGCTCATGACTTACAAGTATTACCGAACCTGGGAACTCTAAAATAGCTTCATATAGGGCTTCTTTTGTATTAATATCTAAATGATTAGTAGGCTCATCAAGTATTAATAGATTACTTTTTTTCATAGTCATTAAAGCTAATCTCACTCTTGTCTGTTCTCCACCAGAAAGCTCATTCATAGATTTAATAGCCAAATCTCCCTTTATTCCAAGCTTAGCTAAAACACCTCTTAAATCTCCATCCGTTTTGAGTGGATAAAACTGTCTTAAATAGTTAACTGGAGTAATATTAGGATATTCATCCTCCTGCTTAAAATAATTAATATCAGCACTAGGATTAAATTTATATTCTCCTCCTAAGGAATTAATAACACCTAATATAGTTTTTAAGAAGGTTGATTTTCCTACTCCATTTTTTCCTAATATTACTACCTTTTCATTTTGTTTTATTAAAATATTTAAGGGCTCTAATAAAGCCTTATTATATCCTATTAATAAATCTGTAGTCTTTAATACCTCTTGACCCAAACCTCTTGAAAAAGGAAAAGAAAAATGAATATCTTTAGTTTCAATTGGTCTTTCTATCTTTTCAAGATGTTCAAGCATTTTAACCCTTGATTGAGCCTGGCGAGCCGAGGTTGCTCTAACTCTATTTTTTTCAATAAATTGCTCAGTTTGCTTAATAAACTTTTGCTGATTTTCATATTCACGCATCATATGCTCTTGTCTTATTTCTGATTCCTTTAAATAAAAATCATAGTTACCCTTATACCTAGTAAGCTTTTTATTATAAATCGAATAAACAACAGTAGCTATATTTCTAATAAAATACTCATCATGGCTAATTACAACAAATGCTCCCTTATAAGCATTTAAATATTTAATAAGCCATTCCACATGCTCACCATCTAAAAAATTAGTAGGCTCATCCATTAATAAAACGTCATGATTCTCTAATAATAGCTTAGCCAAATAAACCTTAGCTCTTTGACCACTACTTAGATTCTTAAGTCTTGTTTCCATTCCATATAAATTAATACCTAAACCATTTATAACATTACCAATAGTAGAATTTATTGCATAAAAATTCTCTTTTTCTAGCCTTTCTGAAATAGCATTTGCTCTATTTAGTATTTTTTCATAATCAGCCTCAGGAGCAAGAGCTAACATATCATAGTATCCATTCATTTCCTTTTCTAAATCATAAAGTGGCTTAAATACACCATATATATATTCTTCTATGGTAATATCATTTCTAACCACTAAATGCTGATCTAAATATGAAAATGTTACATTATTTTGCCATAAAACACTTCCAGAATCAGGAATAATATTTTTGGAAATAATATTCATAAATGTCGATTTACCACAGCCATTAGGTCCTACTATAACAATGTGTTCACCCTCCAAAATACGAAATGATGCATTATTGTATAATTCCTTGTCGGTATATTTATATTTAATATTTTCAACCTCTAATAAGCTCATTATTTTTCCACCTTAAATTTTCTAAACTCTTCTTCTGGTAAAGGCTTTGAATAATAGTACCCTTGAATATATTTACAATTATGCTTTAAAACATAATTTAATTCTTCATTAGTTTCAACACCCTCACATATAATTTCAATATTATATTCATGACAAATATTGATAATACTTTGCATCAAGGAATCCTCAAGATTACTTGTAGCCTGTCTACGAACGTATGAAGCATCAAGCTTTAAAGAAGATATTGGCAAGCTATAAAGAAGCTGAATTGATGAATATCCGCTTCCAAAATCATCAATAGCTATTTTATATCCAGCGTTATAAATATCATTAATAATATCTCTATATG
The DNA here is from genome assembly GCA_051874255.1 of Anaeroplasmataceae bacterium. Classification (GTDB taxonomy): domain Bacteria; phylum Bacillota_I; class Bacilli_A; order Acholeplasmatales; family Anaeroplasmataceae; genus UBA3206. The sequence continues at coordinate 5,946 of JBJEFR010000050.1, read as the reverse complement.
TATTAAAGCTTTCAACTGACATTGTTTCAGTAAGTTCTATTTCTAAATACTCATGTGGAACCTTATATTTATCAGCTATATTATTTAATCTAGAAACAAAATTACCTGACAATAAATGAGCTCTCGAGAAATTAGATGAAATAACAATTGGCTTTCTTCCAACCGAAATTTCCCTATGAATATATTTACATACCTGCTCAAAGATATAATAATCAACATTTACGATAAATCCATTTCTTTCAAATATATCAATAAAATGAGCTGGCGATAATAATCCCTTTTCCTTATGATTCCATCTCACCAATGCCTCTGCTCCTATGACACTATTCGTTATTGCATCAACCTTAGGCTGATAATATGCAACAAATTCACCATTTTCTAGTGCACGCTCCATATCACGCTCAATCTCAGCCTTCTTTATTATTTTTTGATTGATGTCATCATCATAAATTTTATAGGATACTCCACTTGCCTTTTGAAGTGTGTTAGCAGCAAGTGATGCATGCTCAATGCTTGCATTTATATCATCTCCATTTAATAGGGCAATTCCACATCTTAACGAAACATTAAAATCAGGGAATTCCTCTACTAGATATTTATATAAATCACTAGCATATCTATCTATAACAGCATTAATTTTATCTAATTCATTGAAATGAACTAATGCTATAAATCTATCAGCATAGCTTCTTGCCAAAATATCTAAATTAGGTATGAAATCAATTAATTTATTATGTAATTTAATAATAACCTCATCCCCAACATTACTTCCAAACAAGGTATTAATAGTCTTAAAATTAATAATGTCAAAATATACTATAGCATATTTATTTTCTATCTTTATTAGCTTAGCTGCATCAGCTATAAGCTTATTTCTTGTATTTCCCTTAGTTAATTTATCAACATATAGCTCTCTATATGCTTTTTTCCTACTCTTACTTAAAACCACAATTAAAAAAACCGAAAGTAAGGTTATAACAGCAAATATAGATACCATTGTTACAGTTATACCTATGGCATATTTATGAATAAAAGCATTCAAACTAAATGTTTCATTTTGATATAGCATTGATGCAGAAATTATTTCTGATGAAATATTATTTGAAAATTCCTTTGAATCTATTTCAAGCATTACCTTTGAAATTATTGATTTATAATTTTGGTCAAACTCTGCTGCATATTCAAAGGCAAAATATGCAGTTTCCTCACTTGAGCTAATGCACTTTAAATCATTTATTCCATATAACGCATTATAGTATGATATTGCATATGAGCTTTCTATAAGACCACTAATATTTCCTTTTTTATAATCCTCCATAGCTTCTTCAATATTATTATATTTAACTAAATCATCTTCTGTGTAGCCTAAGGTAAATGCATAATCTAGTAGATCATTTGTTGTATATGCTATTTTTCCTTGTCTGTCTTGATTAGCAAAGAAAGATATTTTATCAGTAAAATATGATGAGCTTGAATTAGATAAATCACTAGATATATAATACCTTTGAAGTAAATTAATATCTAATTTATTATCATTCAAATCCCTCTCTAAGGATTCCATTGAATCATATGCATGATACTCAAAATTCAAATTTGGTACAATTCTTTTTAAAGCTGAGATATATTTTGTTATTGCCCCATATAATTTAGAGTTTGAAACATAGCTATATGGTGCATAATCATTTAAAACCCCAACCCTTAGAGTCTTTGGACTTTGAAGTAGTGTAAGCTCTTCAGTACTGAAAGCCAAGCCTCTTTCATGCAAGGATTTAAAATATTTATTCTCAAGTGAATCAAAATATCCATTATCTAAGGTACTTAAAGCATTCACATTCGTATCAATAGTATCTATAAGTTCTTTATTTTTTGATTTAATATATAAAGCAATTGAAGCTATTTCAGATCCACAAAGTAAATTATTATCTATAGCTATCGTATCATATGTAAATACCGCATCAACAACTCCATTTTTTAAATCATTCATTAAATTTGTTGTTTCATAGAAGGTTATTTTACCCTCTGCCCTATCATTACCAACACCAGAATTCACTATTCCATTACTCTTGCAGTATTCCTTTAAAACAGTTCTTGTTTGATTAGTTGTTCCAATAATATACTCATTAGGATCATAGCCAATTAATTTATTATAATAATTTTCTATATTATCTATTTGTAAATCATAATTTGAAGCTAGAAAGCCTACCATATACGATCTATTAGTGACAGGGAGTTTTGTTTGATAATATCCATTTAAAGCTAGTTCAGTGTCATTTATGGTACCTACTAACAAATCATAATCACTACCATCATCAACATAGCTAAATGTATAATTCCAATTATCCTTTTTAATAGACATTAAATAATCATAATAAAATCCCTTATAACCATCATCTGATATTTCAAAATTTCCCTTTTCAAGTCCATTTACTAAAAGGACTTTAATATCTATAATCTCACTTGCACATACAAAAGGAGATATAACTATAAACATAAATATAAACATAAAAGAAAGTATTTTTTTCATAATATCAATATCTCCTTTCTATCTATAATTTTATACTTAAAATAGCGAAAAAACAAGTTTTGTGGTATATATAAAAAAATATCCTTAGGATTAACCTAAGAATATTTTTATTTAACGTAATTTAAATGAGTCACATTCTGTCTCGCTTCGATATTTAGCATTAGAGCCTCCAACCTTTATTTCTTTAGCTTGGCAATAATCATTTTTATTGTAAACACAATAATTAGCACTACAGCTTATCATAACCTCCATAGGCTCAGTTGCAATACTATCATACATATCCTCGGCAATTTCCTCGCGAGTTATATTTTCAAGCATAGTATTTTTAAAGCTATGACAAAATGTTCCAAGCTTACTTCTTGAAAAAAGCCCTTCTACCTTAATAACCTTTTTATTACAAAAGCGTTCTTTATTATAACCACATGCTGTCGCGTTACATTTTATTTCACTCATATAATCACTCTCCAGATATAGTATTTGAAGAATAATTATAATTATGTATTCTTTTTTTCAAAAAGGTTAGTAATTTGCTTATTAAATACAAATCCTAGTATAGCTAATACTCCTTCTATAATATAAATAACTAGTGCTATTTTAAAATGACCACTAAATAACGAATCACCAAAATATGTTGAGGATATAATTGAAGGAATTCTCGCTACTGCATTAATAAATAAAAATCTTGGTAGGCTTATGCTGGTAAATGGGGCAACAAAGGCTAAAAAATCTTTAGGCAATCCTGGAAAAAGAAGATACGATGCCATTAATACCTCCACTCTTTTAGGATCCTTTAAAACCTTAAATTTATTTTCATACTTAGATGTATCAATAAGGCAATCAGTAAATCCCTTTCCTAAAAATTTTGTGAGATAATAAACAATTATACTACCTAAAGTTACTGCAATTTCACAAATCAAAAGGCCCATCCAAGGTCCATACATTATCCCTGATATTATTTCTATTATTTCACCTGGTATAAAGGCTAATATAACTTGGGCAGCTCCTATTAATATTAATAATAAACCTCCCTTGATTCCCATTGATTGCATCTTACTAATAAATTCATTACGGTACTCAACATTCTTTAATTTTCTAACATAGGGAATGGCAAGGATAGTTAAAGTAATCATAATAATTACAACTATTGTTAGTAAAATAAATCTAATTATTGCTTTTTTGTTCTTCATTATAATCATACCACCTTGGATATCTAACAAATTCTAAAGGCATATTGTTTGTTGGATTTATAAATTTAATATGAAAGCTACATAAATGTAAATCATCTCCACTACCATATAAAGGGTCACCTACAATAGGATGATTAATGTAGCTCATATGGACTCTTATTTGATGACATCTTCCAGTATCTAATCTTAATTTAAGTAGCGTTTTATCACCATAGTTCTTTACCACCTCAAAATAGGTCAAAGAAGGCTTACCATCTAGTGAAGGAACTCTTTTTATTCCATCTTCCTTTTTAATACCTATAGATATTGTACCACTATTTGTAACAATTCCCTCAACTAATGCTAAATATTCTCTATTTATATTATTTAAGCTTTTACTAAAAATATTAGCAGTAATTTTATTTTTCGCAACTAAAAGAAGTCCTTCTGTATCCTTATCTAATCTATTAATAAAATGAATAGTACCATTTATATTATTTTCCTTATAATAATATAAGATCATATTATAAAGACTTTTAAAATCATTATATCCAGTAGGAATAGTTTTCAGTCCCTTTGGTTTATATAAAACCATAAAATCCTTCTCTTCATAAATAATATCTAATTCTTTTTGATAATAATTAGTATCTAAAATAGTATCCTCATTATATTTAATTGTGAGTATATCATCAGTAAAAGCTTTATAATATTCTTTAACCAAATCGTTATTTAAATATAACTCATATCCTACTCTTTTTAAATACCTATAAAACTTTTTACCAATATTTTTTTTGATATAATCCTTAATAACTATATCACAATCTATTTTATATTCTAGTTTTCTCATAAAACAATTATATCACATTTACTTTAAATAATTGTAAATTAATGTTAAAATACAATAAAGAAAGGGTGATTTTATGGCTGATATTATTCAAGAAGCCAAACGATGCTTAAAATGTAAAAAACCAAAATGTCAGGAAGGATGTCCTGTAAAAACACCTATTCCTGAAATAATGAATTTATTTTTAGATGGTAAAATGAATGAAGCTGGAGAAAAATTATTTGATAATAACCCTCTTACAGCCTTATGCTCATTAATATGTCCTCATGAAAGTAATTGCTTCGGACATTGTGTATTAAATAGCAAGAATGCTCCTATAAAGTTTTATGAGATTGAAAACTATATTTCAACCTTCTACTTAGAAAAAAACAATATAAATGAAATAGAAAAACAGCCCTATAATTTAGGAATTATTGGTGCTGGTCCTGCAGGGATTACTCTTGCAATAATGATGGCTAAAAAGGGATGGAATGTAACCCTAATCGATTCTAAGGACAAAATAGGTGGAGTATTAAGATATGGTATTCCAAACTTTAGATTACCTAAAACATTACTAGATAAGCTACTTGAAAAAATGGTTAGCTTAGGAGTTAAATTTAGACCAAATACCCTAATTGGTCCTACTATTACTATTGATGATATGTTTCAAGATGGATATGATGCCGTATTCATTGGTACAGGAGTATGGAAACCAAATAGACTAAGAATTCCTGGTGAAACCTTAGGAAATGTTCATTTCGCAATCGATTATTTAAAAAATCCTAACTCATACGAGCATCTAGGAAATAACGTTTTAGTTATTGGAGCTGGTAATGTTGCGATGGATGTCGCAAGAACAATAGTAAGACAAAACCATTCCTCTGTAAAATGTATCTTCTTCCGTGGTGAAGACATGGTTACATGTAATAGAATTGAGCTTGAGTACGCTATAGTTGATGGAGTACAAATGGTTTACTATGTTAACACTGTTCAAATTCTAAGTGATGGAATAATTGTTGAGCCAGTTTTAAAAACAGAAAATGAAGATGGTACTATAAGCTATGTTAATGATAGTGAGCATAAATATAAGATTCCAGCTTCATCTGTTATTATCGCAATAGGTCAAGGGCCTCAGGATAGCTTTGCTTCTAAGGAAAAGATTGAAACTACAGAAAAGGGTCTTATTAAGGCTAACGAATCAGGTGTTACTTCAAAGCCTGGTGTATTTGCAGCAGGAGATGTTGTTAGTGGTGCTAAAACCGTAGTTGAAGCTGTTGCGTTCACTAAAATAGTTGCTAAAGAAATTGAAGATTACGTGCTAAAAAAACATGGAGTAAAGCAATAGTAAAAATAAGGAGCAGCAGCTCCTTTATTTTTAAGTATATTAAAATAATCGTAACCTCTATATATACCTTTAAAATAATGAGAGTAGG
>JBJEFR010000049.1:0-8146 GCA_051874255.1 Anaeroplasmataceae bacterium | reverse complement strand
TACACAAATAATTACACTTTTTTTATAAGTGTCCTTGACTTGGGGTACATATTAAAATGTTATTATAATTATTTATTTTTATTTAAAATAGCCTTTTTGTGTCCTTTAGTTGTCCGTTATATGTTATAATGTTTATAGATAAATAAAATATTTTCAAATCAAAAGGAGGGATTAGTATGAAAATGTTTAAAAAAATTATATTAGGTGCAATGTCTTTGTTAGTTGTTGGAGCATTAGCATCATGTGGAAATGATAATCCTACAGAGGTTCCAAAAACACCAGAACATGAGCATACAATTGTTACAGATAAAGGTGTAGAGGCAACTTGTGATGCTGAAGGATTAACTGAAGGTTCACATTGCTCAACATGTGGAGAAATAATTGTAAAACAAAATGTAATACCAGCATTAGGACATGATGGTATGGTATGCTCAAGATGTGGTCATGCAGACATTACTGAGGAATTTGTTATGAATATGTCAAATAGCATTGATTGGGAAAATGGAGTATTATTATCAATGAAAGATTGTGATATGACTATAACATTAGATGACGGAACTAAAGAAACAAGTTTTATTGTTATACCAGAAATATATGTGAATTTATCCACAAGTACAGAGATATATGGTAGACTTGCAACATTAAGTCAAGACTATGAGAATGATTGTATTGATTCTATGAAATTTGAATTTATGCTTGTTGACGATATGTTTATTTTAAATAAAGAAGTGGACTCAGTATCAATTGATGGTGTGAAATTATATAATTGTAATCAAAATTATGTTTTAACATTATCTTACTTAGAGAAGAATATTAATAACTTATATGTAGCTCTAATTGAAGCAACTGGTGTTATTGACTATATTCAACAATTTATTACTGAATATCAAGCTGAGATTGAAACTATTCAACAATATATCATTGAATATAAGGATGTAGTTGAAAATATAAATCTAGATATTGATATGGAATATCCTAGTAATTTAATTAATGCTATTTTTGATGCTAAAATTGATGGTGATACATATGTAATATCAAATAATAAAACGATAGTTGGAAAAACAATTAAAGAAATACTTAATTACTTAAACAATAATTCAATAGAAGATATAGTAAATGCATATGTTAAGGGAACTATCGAAGAAGAATTCTATGATGATTATTTTGCAGATGGAGCATTTAATGCTATCTTTAATTCCGATACTATTTCAGCTTCATATGATAATTTACAAGTAATACTAGAAGGAATAATGCTTGAGGATATTGTTAATTATGTAGAGTTATTATTAGAGGAAAAAATGGGTGTTGAACCTGATATTAGTGAACCATATTTAGCTATTAATCAAGTAGCGTTTATGGCTGAATACTTGGTTTCAGAGTATATTAAGGATACAAATGGTTTAATATTCTCTACAATTACATCATTCATTCAAAATATTCCAGAAATGTCTTTATATGATATGGCTTTAATGATAAGCAATGATATGCTTGCAAAAGAGAACGTTTTATCAGTTTTAGATATTATAAAGAGTATTAAAGATGAGACAATAATTGATCTTATTTTATCAAGTATGGGAATAGAAATAGAACCAATAGTATTTGATGCATATTTAACAATTCTTGAAGCTGAAATTAATAAGTATAATAAGAAATTTGACTTTAGTGTTGTTACAAGTAAAACAGGTGTAATTCAAAGTATTAGTATGGATATTAATAATTTAGAAATTAATGATACTTTATTCAAGTATTCTTTTGAATTAGCATTTGGAGAATATACAGCTAAAGGAGATTATTCATTTGTTACAGATGTAATTAGTGAATACAATGAAAATATGAATAAAGTAAGCCATAGTATGTTTGATGTATTTGCTGAATATATTCTAGTTCGATATACAATTGATGATGTTAGCGAAGATGGAAAGACAATTACATTAATAAATAACATTACAGAAGCTATAGACCAATATACATTAGCTGAAGCAATGATTATGGATGACTTTGGTACAACTTGTGTATCTTATAGTTATCAAAGTGAAGATGATGAGGCAGTAGTATCTTTTGTTTATAACGAAGAAGGAACACTAATTGGTGCATACATTGAAAGTGCTACGTTACTTTATTAATTAAAATAATAAAAAAACAAATCTCTATATGTTGGGTACTCAACATATAGAGATTTTTTTAATCCACGTTTGTTGCGCCTGATGTTGTAGCAGGTGTGTATCCTGTTAGTGTATCTTTAATTCCAGAGTAGGTATTAAGTACAACAATTATTATTATAATATCTAGTAAGCTTCTTTCAGTATTTGGCAATCTATATGGTATATGATGCCTATAATTATAATGATTAATATAATCATATTTAGCTTTAGGATCAAATAAATATACAAGAATAACACTTGCAATAATATCAAATATTAGATCCTCTGAATCTATATCGTATTCCTCTTCATTTAAAAAATAGTTTACAGTGTTATTCGCGATTGCAAAAAAGGTTGTAGCTAAAAAAATAGTACCAATTCTATCTAAATATTTATTGCTTAATCCAACTACAATTCCACTTGCTAATGCTCCATAATATAAAGCTATGTCAGTTTCTCTTATATCATCAATTATAATATTGTTATCAGTGAAAAAAATTGAAAAGAAGATATCAACACTAAATTGTGCTAACAATGCTCCTATAATAGCTTCAGTTAATCTTTCTTCAGTTGTTTTTTTATCAAAATCATCATAGCTAATATCCATATTTTATAATATGCATAATAGTAAAAAAAACTTTACATTTAATCTATAAAAAATAACTCTAATATGATAAAATAAAACTATGTAGGAGGTATTCATATATGAAAAATAGAGTGCATGAATTACGAAAACTACATAAGATTACTCAAGAGGATTTAGCTAAACATGTAGGTGTTACTAGGCAAACCATTATTTCAATTGAAAATGGTAAATACCAAGCATCCTTAGTATTAGCTTTAAAGATAGCTAGTTTATTTAAATTGCCAGTTGAAGAAATATTTATTTTAGACGATGAGGATATTAATCAAAGATAGGAGAGTATGTATGAATACTATATATGATTTAAAGAAAATTCGTAAAAGTACTAAAATTAAATTAGTTTTTATGATACTTGCAACGATTTTTCCTATTGTGCTTGTTACATTATTAACCGCAATTAAAAGAGATGGTATTGATCAAACAGTTGTTCAGGTTTTAAGGTATGTAATTTCATTTGCAGGAGAAGCTTTTATACTATATAAAATGATAATGTATATAATTATACTTAAAAGTGATAGCTTTGCTGAAAAATTTTTAATTAAAAAGAATGATGAAAGACTAATATTTATTAGACAAAAATATTCTTCTTTTTCATTAAAGCTAATATTGTTTATTGTTCTTATAGGTATAATAGTATCAGGATTTTTAAATACAACAATTTTTTATACATTACTAGTTGTTATGGGAGTAATGCTATTATCATGTGGATTTACAATTTTATATTATACTAAGAAGTATTAATAAAGGACTAGCGTCCTTTATTTTTTGTATATCATATGCTATAATGTAAAAATTTTCATTCTATAACTAAGTGAGGGAGACTTTATATGGAAGAATTATTATCGGCATTATTTGAACTAATATTTGAAATAATTTTTGAAGTAATTGCTGAGGTAGGAAGTATTTTTATCAGTAATATAGTAACAAAGGTTCAAGGTGATAACAAACTAAAAAATAGAATAAAAATGATTATTTCTTTTATCTTTTTTGGATTAAGTATCACATTATTAATTTTATCTATCATTTTTGGTAAAACATTCCTTGTATCACTTACAGTAGGATATTTATTAATATTATTAATTTTAAATCTATTTAAGTTTTTAAATAATAATATTTGGAAAAGAAATTATGTAATAATTATTATTAGTTGGATTAGACGGATTGTTCATTATGCATTCCCTATCACACTAATAGTATTAGGTTCTATGTATTTAACAAATAAGGATGCAAAGATTTGGTTAATAGTATGCTCTAGCATTGCGTTATTCATATATTTTTGTATAGATATGTATAGATTAATTATCTTTACAAAAAGAAGACAGAATAAAACAAATATAACAAATGAAATAGAAATAGATGATATTGAATATTAATTAAAATTAACATTTTTAGTCAATGAAATAAAAAAATATTGAAAATTATATTGATTAATAATATAATAGTAAAGTAATACATAAATTTTATTTTATAACTTGAAAGGAAGTATAATTATGGGAAGAGCACATGAGGTTCGTGCCGCATCTATGGCTAAAACTGCCCTTGCAAAATCAAAGAAATACTCTAAATGGGGAAAGGAAATTTTAGACTGCGCAAAAGCTGGAGATCCTAACCCAGATATGAATCAACCATTAAAGAAGCTAATTGAAAAAGCTAAGAAGGATCAATGTCCTGCCGAGGTAATTAAAAGAGCTTTAGAGAAGGCTAAGGGATTAAAGTCAGGAAACATGAAGGAAACTAGCTACGAAGGAATGGCAGCTGGACGTGTTGCAATTGTAGTTGAGTGCTTAACTGATAACGTTAATAGAACATTTACTGATATCCGTACAATTTTTGGTAAGACAGGTGGAACTTTAGGTTCAGCTGTTGGACACTTATTTAGCCGTAAGGCAAAATTTGTATTCACAGGAATGACTGAGGATGAAACTCTTGAAGTATTAATGGGAGCAGATGTTTTCCCTGAAGAGGTTTCAACAGATGAGGATGGATATGTAACAATTATTGATGATCCAAAAAATAGTCAAGCAATAGCTGATGCATTAGATTCTTGCGGAAAAGAACTTGAATTTGATGAACAAGGCGTAAGTATGGTTGCATCAATGTATGTTGATCTTAATGAAGAGGATTTAGCTAAATTCAATAGAATGCAAGATATGTTAAGTGAATGTGAAGATGTTCAATTAGTATATCATAATGCTAATCTACCTGAAGAAGACGAAGAGTAATATATTAAACCAAGAATTATTTTCTTGGTTTTTTTAATATTACAAAAGAATTATGATATAATTGAAATATAGTTTATACATATTAAAGGTGGATTATGAAGGTTATTATTGAGAGTGAGCAATTTATAAAAACATTAAAAAGACTGACACATGAAATTATTGAAAAAAATGATAATATGGATAATATAGTTTTAGTAGGTATTAAACGTAAGGGTACCCCTATAGCTAAGTTTTTAGCCCAAATGATTAAAACTATTGATGGGACTGATGTTGCAGTAGAGGAAATTGATATAAATGGGCATCGTGATGATGATAAAAAAACAATATCAGAAACAACCTTTAAAACTAAAATAGATGATAAAGTAGTTGTGTTAGTAGATGATGTATTATATACAGGTCGTAGTGTAAGAGCTGCAATGGATGCAGTAATGGATTTAGGAAGACCATCTAAAATAGAATTAGCTATTTTAGTTGATAGAGGGCATAGAGAATTACCTATCCGTGCTGATTTTGTTGGAAAAAATATACCTACTAGCAGAAATGAAATAGTAGTAGTTGATTTTGATAATAAGCAAGTGCTTTTAAAATAATATAGGTGATTTTATGTTATTGTCAGAAAAATTAAAAGAGATAAGAAGAAAATCTCATTTGAGTCAGGATGCATTTGCAAATGAGCTATCAGTTTCAAGGCAAACAATTATAAACTGGGAAAAAGGTAAATCAACACCAGAGAATTCCTTATTAAATTCTATAGCTTCTAAATATAATATCGATATTAATTCTTTAATAGATGATACTAAGGATATAGTTTATATAACAGATATTAATAAAGAAGAGGAAAAAATAGAAACAAATGATGATGAAATATTATATATTGCAAAAAGAAGCTTAATTTCAACTAAATTTGTTTTATATATATACTTTATAATATTATCACTTTCCTTATTGATTTTTTTAATAGCCCTACGATTTAAAGGATTAGCCTATTATGTGATAGATAGTATTATTCTAGTTATTGTATCTTTATTATTAATAATAGAAATTATGTCTAGAAAGAGTGCAAAGGTTATTTTTTATAAGAATAAATATGTTGTTACCTCAGGATTATTTAATAAAAGCTACTATAGTGAAATGTTACATAAGTATATTAGCTGTAGGATAGAACAAAGCTTTTTCGGTGGTATATTTAAATATGGAAATATTGATGTTTATCTTGATTCAGGCAAAATAATGCTTGGAGGGGTAAAAAAACCTTATAAATTAAAGGATTTCTTAGAAAAAACATATTAAATTTAATAATGTAAAAGGGTTTTTACGCTAATGTAAAGACCTTTTTTCTTTAATAATACAAATTGATACGTTATTCTTTAAATGTAGCTACATTAAAATGCTAACCAATGGTTGGTGTAAATTAATATATTAATTTTTTATAATAATAATAGATGTGTAGGTGTTGAATGTGGAGCTAGGGAAGAGAATAGCTTATTTTAGAAAAAAGGCTAATTTAACACAAGAAGATTTAGCTGAAAAAATGGGTGTGTCAAGGCAAGCAGTATATAAGTGGGAGCATGATATATCCTCCCCTGAAATACAAAAGCTTGAAAAACTGATTACACTATTTAATATCACATATAATGATTTGTTTAAGGAGGAAAAAGTATGAATAATGAAGTTTTATATACAGCAAGAAGAACAATGTTAAGTCAAAGGTTTGTAGGATGCTGTTTTGGTAGTATTCTTATGTTAGCATTGGGGGTTGCGCTTGCAGTTATTACTAAATCATTTGGAATAGGAACAATTGCAGCTTTAATACTAATGGTGATATTTATATTAGTTCTTTTATTCGAGGGACTTTCAAGAAGAGCATGTGTTGTAGAATTCTACAAGGATAGATATGTAATAAAGAGCGGTTTATTAAATAAAAAAGAAAGTACAATGAGATTGAATAAAGTTCTTGCAGTGAATGTAGATATAACATTCTTTGGATCTATATTTAAGTATGGAAATGTTCATTTGGATGTTGTAGGAAAAAATGATGCTGTATTAGGCGGAGTTAAAAACCCAAGAGAGCTAAAGAATTTCTTAGAAAATACAATGGCTAATACAAATTATGACAATGTTCATGAAGTTGTATCTGAATAAAATTTAATATAATAAAACTAGGGATTCATCATTTGATATGAGTTCCTTTTTTTATAGATATATATAATATTTCATGATATAATAAAAATAGTTTTTAAGGGAGTAATAGCTATGAATGATTGGAATTCAAATCAATATATGAAGTTTGCAAATGAAAGAACACAACCATCTATTGATCTAATAAAAAGAATTAAAATTACACCTAAATCTATTTTAGATATAGGATGTGGACCTGGGAATAGTACTAATCAGCTATACCAATTTTTTTCAGATGCAAATATTTTAGGAATAGATTCATCTGATAATATGCTAGATAAGGCAAGAAGTACTTATCCTGGTTTTAAATTCGAAAAATGTTTTGTACCAGATGATTTAAATAAATTAGAAAGCTTTGATCTTATTTTTTCTAATGCTTGTTTACATTGGATACCTAATCATAAAATTTTGTTGCCAAAAATAATGGATAAGCTTAATGATGGAGGGGTATTTGCAGTTCAAATGCCGATGGTTCAAAATGCCTTATTTTATAAGGCTTTAAATGAAGTGGTTAGTACTTCAAAATGGAATAAGCTTAATGTTGTACAAAATTTCTATAATTTATCACCAAATGAAACATATAATATATTATCAGGTGTTTCAAAAAGTGTAGAAATGTGGGAAACAACATATTATCATATTGTGTCATCATATGATGATATTATAAATTGGTATAAAGGTAGTGGACTTCGTCCATATTTAGAAAAGCTAGCTGATAAGGAAAAAGAAATTTTTATAAGTGATATTATAATAAAGTTAAAAGAATATTTTCCTATAAATAGTGATAATACTATTTTATTAAAGATGCCTAGATTATTTTTTATAGCTTCTAAATAAAATATGTTATAATAATTTTGTTTTAGCTATGTTGTACTCATAGCATTAAAAGATAATTAAGAAAGAAGAAGTATAATTTAAGTACAATAAATCTAGTATTAGAAATCAATCTATATTATAATAGT
>JBJEFR010000048.1:0-2068 GCA_051874255.1 Anaeroplasmataceae bacterium | reverse complement strand
CCCGAGTTTGCCACTTGATTTAGTTCTATTTTAAAAATTTTTCAGTAAGTTATATATTTTATATATAATTTGCTGATTTTTTTATTGCATTTTGTTCTGTTTTGTGCTATAATTATATGCGTAGATACGTGATAAGTGGTGATTATTTATGTATATTGAAAAAGTTAAAAATAATGGTATTGAATATTTACGTCTAGTTGAAAGTGTATATAATCCAAATGTTAAAGGTGGAAGAAAGAAAACCATCTTAAACATAGGACCTTTATCTAAATTTGATGATGGCAAACCTGATTATGTTCAAAGATTAAAAGAATCTTTTAAAAATGGTTCTCCTTTAATTGAATCATTAAAACCATATTGTCAAAAGAATCAACCTTTAGAACATTATAAACTTGAATATACTGAAGGTGATCCATATTTAATTGGATCTCCTAAATTATATTCTCATTCTCTTTTAGAACGTATTATTGAAGAACTAGGGCTTGTTGAATTGTTTAGAGGATATAAAAGTGTTTATAATATCGAATTTGATTTATTAGGATTCGTTAGATTATTAATTTATGGAAGAATATTAAATCCTGCTTCTAAAATAGCTACAATAAGTCAAAATAATGATTATTATACTCCTATTATCAATGATCCATATGAATATAATGTTTATGATACCCTAGATTTTATATATAAATATCGTAAAACTATATTTAATAAATTAAATAAGGTCATGATTAATAAATTCAATCGTAAGTCTTCTTTAGTATTTTATGATGTTACTAACTTCTACTTTGAAATTGAAGACCCCGATGATGATACCGAAGATGAAAAAGGTATTCGTAAAATGGGTGTTTGTAAAGAGGAAAGAAAACTTCCAATTGTTCAAATGGGATTATTTATGGATGAAAATGGTTTTCCTATTTCAGTAGAAATGTTTCCAGGAAACACTTTAGATCATCAAACTGTAACAGATGCTTTAAAAGCTTCTATTGATGATATGAAATACGAAAGATTTATATTTATTGGTGATAGAGGTATGACAAACTACCCAAATCTGTTGCATATTACTTCTTTAGGTAATGGATATATTGTAAGTAAGAGTACTTTAAAAAGTACTAAAAAAGATAGAGAATGGTTACTTGATAACAGCGGCTATATTTCTACTTCAGAGGATTTTAAATACAAATCTAGAATCATTCATAAAAAGGTTAAAGATGAATTTGGAAATGAAAAGGAAATCACAGAAAAAGAAGTCGTGTATTGGTCTAAGCGATTTGAAGCTAGACAAAAACATGAAAATAAATCTTTCTTAGAATTTATTGAAAAGCTTAAGGCTTCTCCTGAATCCTTTAGAATTTCTAAATCTCAAACGAAAGACTTAAAGAAATTTATGAAAAAAGATGTGGAAAATACTATTACAGGTGAAATTATTGATTCTCACAAGCTTAAGGCTATGCTTGATGAAGAAAAAATCAATGAATTTAATTGTATGATGGGATATTATAAAATTGTAACTTCTGAATTAAATATGGATGATTTAGAAATTATTGATAAATACCATGGTTTATCTAGAATTGAGGACCAATTTAGAATAATGAAGGGTGATTTAAATACTAGGCCTATATTTGTAAGAACTAAAGAACATATTAATGCTCATTTAATTTTATGTTTCATTTCTCTTCTAATCATAAGAATCATTCAATATAAGATTAAACAATCTACTGATTTCAAAGTAGATAGTGATAAATACTGGCAGGAAGGAATGACTGCAGAACGAATTATTAAAGCTTTAAACAAATGGACTATTGATAAAATGAATGACGAATATTATCTTTTCAATAATATCAATGATTCTGATTTATCTATTATACTCAAAGCTTTTAACATTAACATTCCTGCAAAATTGTACAAAAGAGCTGAATTAAGAAATATTAAAGTCAATATAAAAATATAGTAATGCGTATAAATGTGCGTACATAAAAATAAAAAATATTTTAGGGCCATATTAAGCCAAAAATCCAGTAGCTATGCGAAATGTTACTGGATTTCTTTCATTATTAACTGGCAAACTCGGGTT
>JBJEFR010000047.1:0-8163 GCA_051874255.1 Anaeroplasmataceae bacterium | reverse complement strand
CAAACATTGCAGGATTAATGATAATTGTTGGAATAAAGGCATTATTTTGTAAAACATAAAATGATCCCATTGAAGATGAAATAATTAAATCAGGCTTTTCTTCTTCAAGATAAGCCTTAATCCATTTTTTTGCCTCTAATGGATTATGAGGTACCTCTGGTGCTAGCACAATTATATTATCCTTGTAGTATTCCTTAATGGTTGTATAAATTCTAGATTGTTCCTTTGCACCTCCAAGACCATGAATATATATTATTTTCTTTTTCATAAATTTCCCTCCTATTATTATTTAATTTTTATTAACGTAATTATTCACATATACTATAGCATAAACAAATAATTATATCTATATATAACAAACATAAAAAATATGAGATTGCATATCTCATATTTTCTATTAAAATTCAAGTTTTAAATTATTCTTCATATTTATAAAATGTTTGTTTAGGGCCAGTATCATTCATTAATATATTACCCTTGCTTTTAAATAAAATAAACGCAACATATAAATCCCCAATACATCCACCAAAATGAACTCCAAATAAAAGGATAAAAATTAGTTTAACCATCTCATAAGGAAGTAAAAAAATTAAAGATAAAAACACTATAGAAAAGAACACAAAGGGAGCTAAAACAGCAATTAAGGCTGTTTTTTTAGACACGTATATATTAGGAACACCACAAAAAGCAACTGTAAGAGTTATGCCAAATGTTAATTTTTCTTTTGTTAATAATTTATAAAATAATCCATGAACAAGTTCATGTAGAATTATATAAAGTATCATAGCTAAGCAAAATATAAAGAGTACAATAGATAAATAATTTAAATACTCCTTAAAATTAAACTTAAAAATAAAGAAAAAGGGAACAATTGCTAGTACAGTTACTATAATATTAACAATAGTAAACCATACCATAGTCGAACTTTTTTTAGCATCTATTACTTTATATTCTTTATAATTATCTGGTAATTCTTTATAAAAGTTTTCCATACTCCACTCCAATTAATTTAAATCATTTTCATAAAGATAATAATCATTTTTTCCACTATTCTTTATTTTGTACATGGCCTCATCAGCCTTTTCATATAAATCTTGTGAGGTCTTTGCATGTTTTGGATATCTAGCAATACCAATTGAAGCTGTTAGCATAAAGTTAGGTTCTGAAGGGAATCTAATATCATCTATATTTTTACATATATTATTTGCGATCGTCTTTAATTCTTCATCATTTTTATTTGGTACAATAACTATAAATTCATCTCCACCAAATCTACCTATAATAAAATCATCAGGTAAAAAGCTCACTAGCATATCAGAAGTTTTAATTAATACCTCATCTCCAAATAAATGGCCATAATTATCATTAACCTTTTTAAAATCATCTAAATCAACCATCATTAAAGCAAATTCAGTTTTTTTAGAAACCAATTCATCGATTTTATTTTTACAAAATACTGTATTATATAAGCCTGTTAAACCATCCTTTTGAACTCTTTTGTGTAGATCATCAGCGTATTTTTCAATTTTTTTCTTTGAATATTCTGAATTCACTAGCAAATTAACTGTTCTACCAAGCAAAAAGGCTGAGGCTCTAATAGCTTCCTCTGATCGTATTTCTACCTTACGCAAGGCATTAATATACTCTTCCTCATCAATTCCAAATTCTTTAGCTAAGCTTCTAAATTCATCTTCATTTGGTTTTTTAGGTAATATTTGTCCACCAATTATTTTACCTAAATAGGTACCATCGTCTAATTTAATTTCAATACTAAAATCCATTAACCCTGCATGACAAAAATAAGTTCCTATTTTATTTTGATCACAATAAATACATCTTTTAAGTCCTTCCTTACTACCTCTAGTATATTTAGTACAAAAATCTGTAAATCCTATTCTACCAGAAATATATTTTCCTTCAGCATCTATTGCTATAGTTGCCATACCTGTAGCCTTTGACCAGGACTTCATTAACTCATCTAATAATTTTAAATCTATTATCTCTTTAATATGCATTTTTACCACACTCCTACATATTAAAAGTAAATTTCAATAAACTATTTTTTATCACCTTAATTATAACAAAAAAAATGACATTATTCACTTATTTTATGAAATATTTATCTAATATAAAATTTAATTTGTTAAGAAATTTGAATTTATAGCTAGTTTTCAAATTTTATATATCATATAAATAATTGTTTAGATTTAAATAAAGTAGTATTTATAATAATAACTAATCAACTAAATGTGTTGTACTTGCTCAAATTTTGAATAATATAAATATCATTACTATTCGAACATATTCATTAAAACAAAAATAAGACCATATTTCTATGGTCTACTTTTCAAATTCTTTAGAATGTAAATTCAATAATTGAAGTAATTTTTTCCAAATCAATAATATATATTTTTATTTTTCCCAAACTTCTTTTGCAATTTCTTTTACTAGTCTTAGTTTGGCCCACTGTTCTTCCTCAGTTAATTTGTTTCCAATCTCACAAGAGGCGAACCCACATTGTGGACTTAAATATAATCTATCGAGTGGTATATACTTTGCTGCCTCATATATTCTTGCAATAACCTTTTCCTTATCCTCCAATACTGGTGTTTTTGTGGTAATAAGGCCGAGCACAACCTTTTTATCCTTTGAAACTTTAGAAAGTGGAGAAAAACCCCCGGATCTATCATCATCATATTCAAGGAAAAGTGCGTCTACATTTTCTTTGGCAAATACATAATCTGCAACGGTATCATATGGACCACTTGAAAAATATGTTGAATGATAATTACCTCTACAAATATGAGAAGTAATCACCATATCATCTGGCCTACCTTCAAGAGCAAGATTATTAACTGCAAGAAGTTGAGTTTTTATTTCCTCTATGTCAATCCCAATAGACTTATACCTATGCTTTGCTGCATCTCCTACTATTGCTCCCCATGTACAATCATCAAGCTGAAGATTGCGACATCCAGCATCATAAAACTGCCTAATCACATCTTGATATGCCAGTCCAATATCCTTAATCAATTCCTCATTTGTAGCATAATACTTTTTAGTTATTTCATAATTTTCAGGTACAATCATTTGCTGAAAAAACTGTGCTGGAGCAGGAATTGTATATTTGGCAATTGTATTCTCATCTTCAAACTGCTTCAAAAATTTGAAATACTCAACAAAAGGATGTGCTTTTGCCTTAATCTTTCCTACAAGATAAGTATCATCAAGTACTGCCAATTCTGCATTGAATTTCACTCCGTTTCCAGTGTTTTCATGAGCTACACCTTCAAACCCCCACATAAAATCAAGATGCCAGAATGTTCTTCTAAACTCGCCATCTGTTATTATATGAAATCCCAGTTCTTTCTGCTTTGCTACAACCTTTGTAATTTCTTTATTTACAATATGATCAAATTCATCTTTACTAATTTTTCCATGCTGATATGCTATTTTTGCATCCTTAAGTACCTGTGGTCTTAAAAAGCTTCCTACAAAGTCATATCGAAATGGTGTTTGTATTTTATTCATTTTATATATCCTCCATCTTCTTATTACATTTCATTAATTCTAATCTTCTTTGCCGCTTCAACCATATTACGAAGACTTGCATTTGTTTCCAAAACCCCTCTTGTTTTTAACCCACAATCAGGATTTACCCATAATTTATCATGTTCAACTTTTATGAGCATAATTTCTAACGCTCTTACAATTTCTTCTACAGAAGGAACTCTTGGAGAATGAATGTCATATACTCCTGGCCCCACCTCAGTCTCAAAATGATTTTTCTTTAAGGCATCCAAAATTTGCAAATTAGAACGTGATGCCTCAAATGTAATTACATCCGCATCCATCTCATCAATCGCTAAAATAATATCCGTAAATTCACTATAACACATATGTGTATGAATCTGCGTTTCTGGCTTAACGCCACTATGAGTCAAACGAAATGCTGGGATTGCAAAATCAAGATATTCTGTATACCAATCAGACTTACGTAATGGAAGCTTTTCCCTCAATGCTGCTTCATCAATTTGTATGATTTTAATACCATTCATCTCTAAATCTAAAACCTCATCTCGAATAGCTAATGCAATTTGCAAAATAGATTCCTTAATTGAAATATCTTCTCTTGGAAATGACCAATTTAATATTGTAACAGGGCCAGTCAACATTCCCTTCATAATTTTTTTTGTTAGACTTTGGGCATACTTTGACCACCCTACAGTAATCGGTTTAGTGCGATATATATCTCCCCAAATAATTGGAGGCTTGACACACCTTGTACCATAGGACTGTACCCATCCCTTTTCAGTAAAAAGAAAACCTCTTAATGCCTCTCCAAAATATTCCACCATGTCATTTCTTTCAAATTCTCCATGTACTAGTACATCTAAGCCAATATCTTCCTGCCATGCAACGCATTCAGCTATCTTTTTCTTATTAAAATCTATATATTCTTTTTCAGAAATTACTCCACTACGGAAAGCAGAGCGATTTGCTTTTACATCTTTTGTTTGAGGGAAAGAGCCAATTGTAGTTGTAGGAAATTTAGGCAATCTCAATGCCTTTTTTTGGATTTTTTGGCGTTCACTACGCTTTGGAAATCTAATATAATCATCTTTTGTAATAAGAGATAATCGTCTTCTAACATCTTCTTTTACACAATTTCTATCTTGTTTAAACAAATTATTATTATTCACAAATATAGGATTTAAAATATAATTTTCTTCATCTGCTAAAACACTAAGTTCTCTCAATTCACCTAATTTTTCCTCTGCAAATGCAAAATAACATTTATATTCCTGTGCCATTTTAATTTCATTTTTTAAAGTATATGGTACATGTAATAAAGAACATGATGTAGACAATACAACCCTTATTCCTCTTTTTGATAAAGAATTTATTGTATTTAGTGTCTTTTCATAATGATTTTTCCAAATATTTTTTCCATTCACTAATCCAGCAAATAAATATTTATCATCAGGGAAACCATACGTTTCAATTAAATTATAAGTTTCCTTTCCTTCAATAAAATCAAGTCCTATTCCAGAAAAGGGCATACGGATAAGTTCAGAATAAATATCTCTAACATCTCCAAAATAGGTTTGAAGAAGTATCTTGCATTTTTTTGCATAAGGTAAAATTGTATCATAGATTTTATGGAACAACTTAATATCATTATCATCCATATCCTGCACAATTGATGGTTCATCAAACTGCAGCCATGAAATATTGCTTTCCTCGCACTTCATAATTAAATTTTGATAAGCCTCTACAATTGCATTCACAAAATCATTAGCCGTCTTAATTCCAGTATATTTAAACAATTTTAACATTGTATATGCTCCAATTATAATCGGCTTTGTTTCAATACCCAGAGCTTTTGCCTCCTCGTATTCCTCCCAAAGTTTATTGCCGACAAGTTCTATTTTTGTATCATCATCAATTTCCGGAACAATGTAATGATAATTGGTATTAAACCATTTCTTCATAGCAAGAGCTCTTACATCACCAGAGTCTCCTTGGTATCCTCTCGCCATTGCAAAATAAGTATCCAGCTGTGATAAATGCAGTTCCTTATAACGATTTGGAATGATTCCAAGCATTGTTGCGGTATCAAGTACTATATCATAAAATGAAAAATCATTGCTGGAAACAAAATTAATCCCTGCATTTTTTTGTGTGTGCCAATGTGTTTTTCTTAAGGTACTTGCAATCTGTAAAAGTTCTTTTTGCGAAATCTCTTTTCTAAAATACTTTTCAGATGCAAATTTTAATTCCCTCAAGGTACCTATTCTGGGAAAACCAATTACTGATGTTTGCATAACTACCTCCAAATAATAATTAAATGGTATTTTTATTATAATAAGGAATAATAGCATTGTAAAATACATAATAAAATAGGATGTCCATAGTTTAAAACTATAACAAATTTTGTTTCTTCCTCACCACACACACTTATCATCCTATATAAAACTTATTATTTCATAATCCATATATTCAGCATTTTTTTGTAATTCTAGCTAACTTAAATCATATGTATATAAAAATTATAAAAAAATACCCAATTTGTACATATTAAATGTATCCTAATTGAGCATCTTCATTTATACCTTTATTATAATCATTCAATCTGCATTTAGATTTATGGTTTATAAATAAATAATTTCTATCGTACTGAATAAAGTAACAGTCATTATCAATAATAACTATCCTTTCTCAAAATAATATATTACGAATAATTGATAAATTAATATTTTGATTAGTAAATAATAAATAATTTATTCTATTTCATAATTTCTTTCAATTTTTGTATATTTCATTAAAGCATTAAGATAAGATTCTCCCAATCTACTAATGATTCCTTTCTTGTGAGTAATATACCCAATTCTCATATCACTTTCACTAGACAATGGAACCGCAATAATTTGACTTCCGTTCAACTTTTTATCAATTACACCACTACATATGGTATATCCGTTTAAACCAATTAATAAATTGAATAACGTTGCTCTATCTCTTACACGTATATTTTTCTTTCGTTCAGATGTAGAAAAAATCTCTTCTGAAAAATAAAACGAATTATGTTCCCCTTGTTCAAATGACAAGTATGGATATATTTCTAATTCTTGATTAGTAATTACTTTTTTCTCAGCAAGAGGATGACTTTTGCTAATAAACACATGAGGTTTAGCAATAAACAATGTATGAAATTCCAAATCATATGAATTTAAAATTTTACCCATAACTACTTCATTAAAATCATTTAGAAATATAATTCCAATTTCACTTCGCATTTTTGCTACATCCTCTATTATTTCATAGGTCTGCGTTTCTCGAATACTAAAATCATATTCCTCTTGTCCATATTCCTTAATCAAATCCACAAAGGCATTAACAGCAAAAGAATAATGCTGTGTTGATACACAAAATTGCTTCTTTCTGACGTCATTTCCTTTATATTTATCCTCTAAAATCGCCACTTGTTCTAATACCTGTCTAGCATATCCTAAAAAACATTCTCCCTCTTTAGAAATGATAATCCCCTTATTGGTTCTTTTAAAAATAATAAGATTCATCTCTTTTTCCAACTCATGGATAGCATTTGTAAGGCTTGGTTGAGAAATATATAGCTTATTAGCTGCTTCTGTAATTGTTCCTGTTTCTGCAACTGTTATCACATATTTTAATTGTTGAAGTGTCATTATGTCACCAACTTTCTACTATTTCATATATTATTAAATGTAATAATTAATTTCCAATCATGACAATTAAATCCTTTTGTGAATATTTTTCAATAATAATTTTATAATATTATTTATTATTAGTAATTTCTTTAATAAAACTATTTATTTCCCCTGCTCCTTCACTTCTTTTAGGATCATTATGTGACTCATTAAGTAAAAGTGCTGCTTGAAGTTTTGCTATTGTTTGTTCATATAATTCAACACTCATAAGAACCATATCACTATATCCATTTTTTGTAATAACAATAGGTGTTTCACTTTCCTTACACATTTTAGAAATATTAGCTGTATTTTTCAATTCATTTATTGGTAATATTTTAGGTAAAATTTGCATAGCATCCCATCTCCATAAATAATTATATTATTTTTATGGTATAATTATACCATAATTATTTAAGATAATTAATATCTCAATCGTATAAATAATAACATTTCATCCCAAATATACCATAATACTTCCACCCTCATTAATATATTCACCCTCACTAGGTGATTGATATATTACTTTATCACCTTCACCATAATATACATATTTATAATAAGGCGTATTAATAATTTCTTTTTTGGTTTTTCCTATTACATTAGGTACTAAATAGGTTTTAGTATCTAACCCCCATCTTAATACCTTATTTATTTGATTATCGTAATCCTTTTCTATATTTAAATATGGTAGTATTTGTGATAATACCTCTCCTACTAAAGGTGCGGCAACAACACCACCATACTGAACAGTATTTTGAGGTTTATCTATTGCAATATAACATACAACCTCAGGATCATTCATAGGGGCAATTCCTAAGAATGATAAAATATAATGTCCACTTTCATAACCACCTGTGCTACTTATTACTTGAGCAGTACCTGTTTTACCTCCAACTCTATATCCTTCAATATATGCATTTCTACCAGTACC
>JBJEFR010000046.1:0-8614 GCA_051874255.1 Anaeroplasmataceae bacterium | reverse complement strand
CTCCGTTTATTTTATAGTTAGATTTTGCTACCTACTCCGATTTATTTAGAGTACCCTTTAAACAATTTGTTCATCCTTAGATTCCACATATTTAGGCTCTTCTAAATATTTAGGGAAAATCTCTTCAGCAGGCTTTGGCTTTGCAAACCAATACCCTTGTGCATAATCACAGCTCATTTTCGAAAGCTGATCTAATTGAATTTCCGTTTCAATTCCTTCACTTAAAACTCTAATTCCTAATTCCTTAGCCATTCTTATAATGTTAGAAATAATAATAGTTTCATTTGGATTATAGGCTGTATCATCAATAAATGATTTATCTAGCTTTATAACATCAACATGCATACGTCCAATTAGATTAAGTGTTGAATATGCAACTCCAAAATCGTCCATATAAATACGATATCCAGCATTATGAAGACTTTCAACAAAAGATAGCATTAATCCTTCATTTTCAACAAATAAGCTTTCTGTAAGCTCTAATCCTATATTAGACCTCTTTATATTATACTTATCAAGTAAAGCATTTAAATCACTTAAAAAATTAGGATTATCAATGTGTCTACGAGATACATTAACTGAAATAGTAGGTACATTATAGCCAAGACTTTGGTACTTATTAATTGTCTTACATACTGTTTCATATACATAAAAATCTAATTTAGTAATAAATCCATTATTTTCAAACAATGGAATAAACTTAATGGGCGGAACGATTTCTCCATCTAATTTCCATCTTACCAAGGCCTCCATTGAGCACACCTTTCTAGTTTTAATATAGTAACAAGGTTGGAAATAAACTATAAAATCACCATTTTCTAAGGATTCATTCATTCTACTTTCTAATACCTTATTAGCTTGTTCTACCTCTAGAAGCTTAGAATCATAAACAACATATCTTTTTCCTGTTTTTTTAGATATTTTTCTTGCATAATTGGACTTATCAATTATTGAGGAAATATTTTCATCTGGAACAATAACATATGTTCCACAAGAAAAATCAATGTTTTCAGGAATAATAAGAGATACATTTCTTACTAAAAGAGTATATAAAACCTCAAGTCTTTCTTCAATATTCTCTTCATTTATATAATCTAAAATAATACCAAACTTATCATCACCAAGTCTACAGAATAACTCATTTGTGGTGATAAATGAATTAATTGTATCCGCAACCATTTTTAGAATTCTATCACCAACTCTAAATCCATATGTATCATTTATTCTAGTGAACTTTCTTATATCAATATTAAGAAATACCTTACTATTCTCTAATATATCCATTTTTGAAGCTTCAAGCTTAAATTTATTCAAATTAATATATCCTGTTATTGGATCCTTATATAATGAATCATTTAATTTTGTTTCTACCTTATCCTTTACATAGAATGCTCCAATAATTTTACTAATAGTATTAACGAAGGCTATATCTGAAGTACTCCAAACCCTTCTATCTGTTAAATCCTCAAATGAAATATATCCAGAGAATTCATTTTCCTCATAAAGCTTTACTTGAATAAAGGCTTTAACTCCAGCTTCCTTTAAATCTAAAAGTCCAAATCCAATGTCAGTTCTATCAATATAATTGTTAAATCTAATATTATCCTTATTAAACTGATTTTTATATTCATCCTCATAAGCTATCTTATAGAATTCATTTAATTTTGGATAATCATTTACTGTAGCCTGTGAATAAATATTACCAAACTTATCCGATAATACAATTCTATCAACAATAAAATGCTCACATAAATCCTTTAATAGAGTATCAATAGTTTTAGATATATTATTAGAATTAATAAATTTATTAATAGTATCACTTATAAATTGATTATTATTAAATTTAACATTCTTGCTAAAGCTATTATATATTTTCTCATTTATATCAATATCTCCGTGCTTCTCACGGCTATATATGATATAACAATTTCCACCCTTCATTTTACCACGGTAGGATGCCTTTTTAAGTGCATCCTCAAGATCATCATAAATAGTTCCATCCTTAGGATATGAAACAACTCCTGTAGTTGTTGATATATTGACATTATCAACATCCATTATTTTTAAAGAATCTAAATCCATTTTTAAATTTCTTAAAATAGGTCTTATTTCCATTTGGTCATCAGTTTTAAATTTATCTATAAATAAGAAATCATCAGCACCTATTCTTGCGACAACACCACTAGATGATAAGTTTTTCTTAATTGCATAGGCAACAGCCTTTATAACCTCATCACCAAATACACGTCCATATGAATCATTTATACCCTTAAATCCATCAATATTAACTTCACCTAAGAAATATATTTCATCAGGAAGAGGCTTTAAAAGAGAATTAATATATTTAACCATTCCCTGACGGTTATACAATCCTGTTAAGGAATCATGAGTTCCTTTTTCAATAATCTTTTCTCTTTCAACAGTAAATCTATCAATATCTCTAATACAACCATGTAGGGCATTAGGATTTTCTGGTGATGGTTCAATATCCTCAAAGCTATACCATTTCATCTTACCACTAAAAAATGTAGATCTAAAATAGCATACATCCTTGAACTTTCCTTTTCTAAATTTTTCAAACGCTTCTTGAAATCCCTTTAAATCATCAGGATTAATCTTTAAAGCATTATTCTTGAATAATTCTTCTCGAGTAACATTCAACAAAAAGTTTTTACCATGAAAATATATTCTAGTTATAACATCTCTTTTAGAATCATAGTCTAAAAATCCAATATTAATTATTGTCATAGATCTTGAAATTTTATTGAATCCTCTACTATAATCATAGCTACAATATACTTCATATTCATTATTTTTATTTACAACACTGAAGAGCATGGGATAGCCATTAGGACCAACATTTACAACGCGAGCAAAGCTTCCAAAAGAATCAGTGATTTCCAAAATACCACTTGTAACAGTTTTAATAAAATCAGGATTTAATTTTTCTAATTCCTCTGCCCTTTGGCTTTTAAATAAAATATTAAAATCTTTATCAAAGATATATATTTTATCATATTTATTATCTAAGGTCATGTTCCTCACCTCTTCTTTAAAATCGTTATGCTATTTTAATTATACATTTATTTACAATTTTTGTCAAAATTTATAAAAATATCAATTATTTTCTAATATTTAACTATTTTTTTTATCATTATTAAAATATTAAAGGGCCAGTAAAAACTGACCCTTGTTTTTTTAGAAGAACACATCTCTTGCTTGTTCTTTAATTTCTTTTGAAGTTGAAAAAGGAATTCTTGTTGTATATCCTTGCTTAGCAGCTACAATCATCTTTGTAGGCCATTCTTGAATAGCCTTGTTCCATTGAAGTACAGTATCGTTGTATACCTCACGTGCAGCTGTAATTTCCTTTTGAAGATATGTGTTTTGTTGCATTGCATCGGCGATTTCCTGGTGTGCCTTTAAATCTGGATAATTCTCAAAAGCAATATTAATCTTTCTTGAAATTCCATCAAGCTGTGATGACACCTCATTTCTTACTGCATCATCAGATGGTGTACCAGAACGTAATCTAGCAATTTCAGTAAATGTAGTTTTATCTAAATCAACTGCCTTATCTAATAATTTAGCACAGTTCTTTAAAATCACAACTCTTTGCTCTAAATAATTATCAATTTGCGATGCATTATGTTGTACCTTTTGTTCTAATTGACGTAAATATGTACCTGCCTTAACCTTCATATACAAGAAAATTAACCCTGGTATAATTCCTAAAACAAATAGCATTATCTGGAATATAGTTGAACCTACACCTACCTTAACTGGAATTTGTTTTTGAATTACATTAATATCCTTCCCATTTTCATTTATAGGACCTGTCATTTCATCTAATTGATTTGCCATACCTACTCTTCTCCTCCTTTTTTATTAAATATTTCTTGTAATTTATTTAAAGCCTCATTGCTCGGACTTGCCCCAAGTAACATAGACATTAAACCTCTTTCATATATTATAGCATTATTTTTACTATATTGTGACATAAATTGTAAAAATTGATTACTATTTTTTTGTTCATTATATTCTTTTAAATTTGAATTAGTCTTTTGAATTTGCATTGGTGTAGTTTTTACAATTGGTACATACTCATACCATTTAACTGGTACATTATGTATTCTTCCATCACCACCATGTGTTGGTACAAAATCAACATGCTCAATTGTTTTAAATGAATACGCCTCAATATTTACTATGTCAGCATTTGATACCTTATGATCAAATCTGGCCTTAACAATAATATCAGTCGCACTTTCATTATGCTTTAAAATGTTCTTATCAAATCTATTTGCGAGAGATTCCTGCTCAAAACTTGTAATATTTGCTCTATAAGGTGTTTTATAAATATATTCTCGTGTCTTTAGCTGTTGGTACATTGGGATAGATAAAAGAGGCGCTAAATCAAAATATAGTCCCTTAAAAAATTCTTCATTATAGGCTAAAAATTTAGCCTTTGCATCCTCAACATCAAAATTAATAAATTTAGATGGATCGCTATGATAATCTATATTTTGAGAATGCTCAGACATAATATAATTTAAGCATTTACGCTTATAGAAATAAAAATCATCACCATATGGTTCCTTACTTTTAAGAAGTTTAAGCATATTAGTTTGAGCAAGTGGTGTAAATAACAAACGGAATTCAACCTCATTATCACGGTCATCACCATTAAATAATACATCAAATTCATTATTTGCCATCATTGTAAAGTCTCCACCCTTTTCGGTAGCTTTTTTTTCTTTCTTTGATAATTCCTTTGTTCCCTTTTTAACTATCTTTTCAATTTGTTTATCATTCTTATTTTTAATATACATAGGCTCATGACCAAACGATAAATTTGGCCCTGCCTCACATCCGTAAATAAGTTCTGTTTGATAATAATAATTTGGAACTGGCTTTATTAACGATGCAACTAGCGTTTGACTATGATGAACAGTCCTTGTTCCACCCTTTGAATCTCTTTCAATCGTTGTCCAGTGAATAACAAGTGATCCAGTATAGGTATGATTAACCATATTTTGATTATATGTATTTAATAATACAAAGGGATTTCCAACAATTGAACCTGATTGAACATAATTTACTGATTTATTAGATTCAGTAATTTCATTTAGATTATATTTTTCATGTAAATATTCATATTTATCAGGATCAAATACATCATCTATTTGAATTAAAGGTGTTACCTTATTAATAAGCTTAGCTGGAATATTCCAGTCATATGAAGCATTAAGCGAAGACATCTGCTCCCAACAAGTATTAAGTAGCTTATTAGATTCCTCTATATGCTTTTCCTTTTTTTCTTTTCTACTATTTATAACCTTATCAACCTTTTTCTTTATTGCAACAAATATTATTATTGCCAAAACAACACCTACTGGCCCCAATATAAAGCAAAGAACCCTATGAATTTGTCCATCATTAATAACTCCCTTATAGATAAAGAAAATACCTGCTAAAAGTAAAAGAATAGAGCATACTATTAAAAAAATCTTTACCCCTCTAATACTATTTTCCTTTTTTTCCCAATATTTAGCCTGAGTTAATTCATTTTTATATTTCTTTACAGTTGACTTGTTTTCAAAAACATCTACGCCTGATGTTTTAACAAGCTCATCAAAATATTTTATAGCATTTTCATGAAATGCTTCTTTAAATTGCCCCTTATATTTATCAAATGGATCTAAAATAGAATCGTCTTTCATTTTCCCCCTCCATTCTTTTTCTATATTTTACCACATATAATTATTATTTAAAATATTTTTCGGCACATATTACCACTTAAATATATGAAGTATATATAAAAATAAACCCAAATTAATTGGGTTTATCATCTTATTCTAATACCATATTATTAATAAAATTAGCTTCACTAGTATTATTATTTATTAAAATATTATAATATTGACCTAAAATATCTGTATCATCAATTTTATCATAAGGTACAATAAACATCTTTATAAACAATAATACTGATAAATAAAATGGTCTATGAGCATTATCCTTATCACCAAAAGTATTTTGCATTTCAATTGTTTTATCAACAAATAGATTAACCTTCTTAGTCAATTCCTTATCCTTCATTTTACGATATTTAAGTCCATATTTCTTTCTTAAATCCATCGCATGTAGGAAGGCTTTTTCTCTAAAAATATTATTCATTTCTATTTTTAAACCATCATTATTTACACCAACACAATTAAGTATTAATATTTCCCATATCATAAAATCAAAGGCTCTTGTATATGCAAAATCATCTACATATTTCGTGTTTAATAAATTATTTAAAGTCTTTTTGCTTCTTGCTACTAAATCATTTCTTTTATACCAATAGGTATTTTTACTTTCCCAAAACTTATCCTCTGATGCCATTTTATTTATTGTAGAAAGCATCATATCCTCCTTTGGTGGTACATAGTAATGATATAGTAAATCACCTATACAAACGAGTCTTTTTGCATTAAATAAATTTGATAATCCAAATAAATCATCCTCACAAAATGATACTGATTCATCAAATTTATTTGTAATAATACTTCTTTTATAAAGCTTATTCCAAGGAACAACTCCTGCGAATGTTGTTTGATAATACTTAAGGCAGGTTTCAAGTGATGTTAAATCATAAACACCTGGACTAAGATAATTCTTAATACTAGGATGAGTATAATTACAAACAACGATATCAGCGTCGTTTTCCTCAAGACTTTTTACCATCTTAGATATCATATTAGGCTCAATAGTATCATCACTATCAACAAACTGAATATAATCACCTGTAGCTAAATCAAGTCCTATATTTCTAGCTCTTGATACCCCTCCATGTAAAGCCTCATGTATTACTATTCTCGAATCATTTAACTCTTTCAAAATATTTGTCGAGTCATCAGTACCTCCATCATTAACACAAATTACCTCAAAATTAGGATAATCTGATGAGAGTACACTTCCAATACAAGTCTTTATAGTCTTTTGACTATTGTAATATGGAACTACAATGCTAACTTTTTTCATATAATAACCTCTATTCTAAAAATTATTAAATGACTCCTATTTAATTGTTTACCGTAAGAATAGTATATCAAACTTTATTTATAATATCAATAGTAAATGTAAAGTTTATTTTACAAAAAAATCGACATAAAATGACATTAATATAAATGACTTATATCTCTATTATCATCAAAGGCATGAATATCATTAGATAATATATTAATAACTAAATCATGACATTTCTTAGCATCTACTAGATAAGAAATACTATCTAATAATTTAATCTTTTTAGCAATATTTAATTTAAGCATAATAGGAAGCAGCTTTTCATAGTTATCTGAAATATGAGGACATTTTTCATTATAATGTCTTGGCATATTAAATTTCATCATATTACCATTATCATTTGTATAAAAAGTATATATATGACTTGTAAACCTATTTGGAACATTCATTTCCTCTTCTATGCTATGAATAAAGGTATTTTTGCTTAAAGGACAACCTATAAATAAAATGTATCCATTATTCTTTAGTTTACCAAAAGAGCCATTAACATAGGCAGGTGATGTAGCATAATCATCATCTTTTATATATTCTAATGCTTTTTTTCCATAGGCTACAACACTATGAGTAGGATGATTGCTTCTTATAAAATCCTTATCCTTAATAGCTACATTTGTCATATATCCCACATTAGAATTACATTCACTCTTATTCATTACATCATTATCCTTAGTAACGCTTCCCCAAGTATGTGTAGGTAGTAATAAAAGACCATCCTTAAAACACTCTTTAAAGGCTTTTAAAACGCTTAAAGCCCCACCCTCAATATTTTTTATGCTACTAAATGAAGAATGAATCATAAGTGTTTCATTTCCAAATAATCCCATATTTTTTATATCCTTAATTAAGTCATTATACCTATACATTAAAATCACCATACTAATGATACTATAATAATTTAACTAATAAAAGGAAAAAAACTCCCAAAAAAAATAATATGGCACCTATATAAAATAATCTATTATAGCTTTTATTTAATAAAATATTTTTTAATGACATTAATTCTAATTCTATACCTATTATAATTAAAAATATAATTATAATATCCACTACTATTCCCCCTATTTCCATTTTATTCAAATTATGATATAATTGTACCAACTGGGGTGATATAGATTATGACAAAGCATATGCAATCAGAAGAGGATTATCTAGAAAGAATATTAATACTTCAATCTCATGGTGTAGTTAGATCTATTGACCTTTCTATTGATATGAATTATAGTAAGCCAAGTATTTCAATCGCAATGAAAAAGCTTAAGGAAAAAGGATATATAACTATCGATACTCAAGGTAGTATTAGACTTACTGATGAGGGTATGAAAATCGCAACTAAAGTATATGAAAAGCATACGGTATTATTAAATTTTTTAAAAAATATTGGTGTTAGTGAAAATCAAGCTCTTATAGATGCCTGTGAAATTGAACATTGTATTAGTGATGAGACATTCGAAAAACTAAAAAAACATTATAATGATATAAAAAAATAAAGGCTCTTTCCAAACTTAGGTAGTTTGGTAGGTAGGTAGCTACCTAAGAATTT
>JBJEFR010000045.1:0-8653 GCA_051874255.1 Anaeroplasmataceae bacterium | reverse complement strand
TGATGTACTTGCTCCACATGATACAAGTAACATAGACATAATTATAAAGATAAATATTAATATTTTCTTACCTTTCTTCATATTAATCGCCCTCCATCTCTATAAAATAAGACAATTAATTTCTTTTTTTATTTCAAAAAAAAGTAAAAAATATTCCTATTTTGCCAATTTAGGAATACTTTTTACTATTTATTGTTTACTTTTATAAATATAATTTTATATTAATTAATTTTTTTGAATTATTACCAAATAACTATATTACCTTCACTATCATAATGCCAATAATTACCATCAGTTGTAGGTTCAGACTCGCTATAATAATATCTAATCGCACTAGTTAAATTTGAGTTATAATTACTATTAATATTAATATTATTCCAATCGGATAATATACCTTTATAGTATACTTCTTTAAGATTACTACAGTCCCGGAAGGCACCATATCCGATGCTTGTGACACTACTTGGAATTTCTATACTTGTTAAACTACTACATCCAGAGAAGGTATTTGATTCGATACTTGTTACACTACTTGGGATTTCTATACTTATTAAACTACTACAATCCTCGAAGGTACATGAGCCGATGCTTGTTACACTACTTGGAATTTCTATACTTGTTATGCTACTACATCCGTAAAATGCATTATTTCCTATACTTGTCACACTACTTGGAATTGTGATACTTGTTAAACTACTACATCCCCAGAAGGCAGAATCTCCGATACTTGTTACTCCTGATGGGATTGTTACGCTTTCTAGACTACTACATCCACAGAAGGCTAATGATCCAATTCTTGTTACTCCTTCTGTAATTGTGATACTTTCTAAACTACTACATCCACAGAAGGTATTTGAGCCAATGCTTGTAACACTACTTGGAATGGTTATTGATGTAACATTATTAAATCCATTGAATTGATAATTTCCTATACTTGTTATTGTATTTGGTATTTCTATTTTTGTAAGTAAACTATATATATTACCATTATATTCTATAGTACCTTTTTCATTGTCTAGTATATAGAAATTACTTGCATAATTCATTGGATTTGAAGTAAAAATACTAAATACTATATTACACCAATTTTCTATTGTTCCTTCGTAATATACATTCATTAAACTACTACATCCAGAGAAGGCACTTGATTCGATACTTGTTACACTACTTGGGATTGTTATTGATGTTACATTATTAGATCCATAGAATTGAGAATCTCCTATACTTGTTATTGTATTTGGTATTTCTATTTCTGTAAGTAAACTATATTTATTACCATTATATTCTATAGTACCTTTTTCATTGTCTAGTATATAGAAATTACTTGCATAATTCATTGGATGTGAATCTATTTTTATATTACACCAATCCTCTATTGTTCCATCGTAATATATATTTTCTAAACTACTACATCCCCAGAAGGCAGAATCTCCGATGCTTGTTACACTACTTGGAATTTCTATACTTGTTAAGCTACTGCAATCCTCGAAGGTACATGAGCCGATGCTTGTTACTCCTGATGGGATTGTTACGCTTTCTAGACTACTACATCCCCAGAAGGCAAATTCTCCGATACTTGTGACACTACTTGGAATTTCTATACTTGTCAAACTACTACAATACTCAAAGGCATCATAGCATATTATCCTTGTATTTTCATTTATCTCACAACTTGTTATATCTGTAGATTTAGCTTTTACTAATGCCATATATGGATTTGTTTCATTTCCTAAATAATATGCATTATCATATTCATTATATATTAAACTACTACATCCAGAGAAGGCAAATACTCCGATGCTTGTGACACTACTTGGAATTGTAATACTTTTTAGACTACTGCAATCATCGAAGGCCCACTCTCCGATGCTTGTGACACTATTTGGGATTATTATTGATGTAACATTATTAAATCTATGGAATTGATATGCTCCTATACTTGTTATTGTATTTGGTATTTCTATTTCTGTAACTAAGCTATAATGCTTACCATTATATTCTATAGTACCTTTTTCTTCATCTAATATATAGAAATCAGTTTCATAATACATTGGATTTGAATCACCATCTTCAAAAGTTATATTACACCAATTTTCTACTGTCCCATCATAATATACATTTGTTAAACTGCTACATTCCAAGAAGGCATTATGTCCGATGCTTGTTACACCACTAGGAATTTCTATACTTCTTAACCATCTACATTCAAAGAAGGCATATTCTCCGATACTTATGACACTACTTGGAATTGTAATACTCGTCAAACTACTACATCCAGAGAAGGCATATGAGCCAATGCTTGTTACACTACTTGGAATTGTTATATTTGCTAATTTACTACATCCTCTAAAAGTACCTTGCCCTATGCTTGTGATATTATTAGATATATAAACACTTGTTATATTAGTACAATCCTTAAAAGTTTCTTCTTTTATACTAGTTATAGAAATATCATTATATGTTTTTGGTATGTTTAAATAAAAATCGGTAAAAGTACCTATTCCTATTATTTCATATGTATTATCTGATTTTAATTCTAGTTCTAATCCTGTTGTATAAATTACATCTCCACAATTATCACATACTCCGTTTTGATAATTATGTGTATGCTTATTTGAGATACTTGCTCCACATGATACAAGTAACATAGACATAATTATAAAGATAAATATTAATATTTTCTTACCTTTCTTCATATTAATCGCCCTCCATCTCTATAAAATAAGACAATTAATTTCTTTTTTTATTTCAAAAAAAAGTAAAAAATATTCCTATTTTGCCAATTTAGGAATACTTTTTACTATTTATTGTTTACTTTTATAAATATAATTTTATATTAATTAATTTTTTTGAATTATTACCAAATAACTATATTACCTTCACTATCATAATGCCAATAATTACCATCAGTTGTAGGTTCAGACTCGCTATAATAATATCTAATCGCACTAGTTAAATTTGAGTTATAATTACTATTAATACTAATATTATTCCAATCGGATAATATACCTTCATAGTATACTCTTTTAAGATTACTACATCCATTGAAGGCATATGAGCCAATGCTTGTTACTCCTGCTGGGATTATTATACTTTCTAACTTGCTACATCCAGAAAAAGCATATCCACCAATACTTGTGACACTATTCGGAATTGCTATTGATGTAACATTATTAAATCCGCAGAATTGATAATCACCTATACTTGTTATTGTATTTGGTATTTCTATTTCTGTAACCAAGCTATATGTATTTCCATTATATACTGTATCTCCATTTGCATCTATTATATAGAAATTACTTGCATAATACATTGGATTAGTAAATGAGCTACTAAATGTTATTTTACACCAATCTTCTATTGTTCCATTATAATACACATTTTTAAGACTACTACATATTTCGAAGGCATAGTTTCCAATGCTTGTGACACTATTTGGTATTTCTATACTTATTAATTCACTACATCCTCCAAAAGCATATGAACCAATACTTGTTACACTATTTGGAATTGTTATTGATGTAACATTATTAAATCCTTCAAATTGATAATCTACTATACTTGTCATTCCTTCTGGAATTAATATTTCAGTAACTAAACTATATGTATTTCCATTATATACTGTGTCTCCATTTATATCTATTATATAGAAATTACTTGCATAATACATTGGATTTGTTGTAATAGAAACATTAAAATCAAAATCAGGGCGATCATATATACTACAAATTATTATATTACACCAATCCTCTATTGTTCCATTATAGTATACATTCGTTAAATTATAACAATAATTATATGCAGCAAGAGCTATTATTTTTACTTCTTTTGGAATTACAATATCAGTTATTGATTCACCAGATATAAGAAATTTATATGGATTATTTTCATCACCTAAATATTTACCATACTCATCAATTGTCATATTTTCAATTTTATCACATTCATAAAAGGCACTAACACCAATAAATTCTAATTTTTCTGGAATATTTATATATGTAAGATTAGTACAATTATAAAAAGCTGCACTTTCTATGGATATAATACTATTTGGAAGAATAACCTCATATAAATTACTACATTCACAAAAAGCAAATTCAGGAATTCTTGTTATACCATTTGAAATAGTAACACTTTTTATATTAGTATCTGAATAAAATAATTTTTCATAAAGACTATATTTATGATTATTAATACTCTCTGGCAATACTAATTCTGTATTATTTCCTTCATATCCTACTAAATAATAATCATTATTATCAAATAAAAATACATAATCATCTTTTCTTATTATATTACTTTCTTCTTCTAATGATGTATGAATTACTTTTGCATAATATCCTATATATCCATTATCATAAGAACCTATAGTTATATCTAATGATGATAAATTATATACTTCTACTAATTTTTCACATCCATCGAAGGCTCTTTCTCCGATGCTATTGATTGTACTTGGAATAGTTACACTTACTAATCTATTACACTGATAAAAAGCCCAAGCATCTATAGATATAACACCTTCTGGTATCACAACAGTTACTAAACCAGAGATAATAAATGCTTGATTTCCTATTTCTTTTAAGCTATTAGGTAAATCAATTTGCTTTAAAGAAATACATCCACCAAATACATTCTCACCTATTATAGAAAGACTATTTGGTAGCTTAACATTATATAATTTAGTACAAAAGAACATTGCGTAATCACCAATACTAGTTAGTAATTGACCATCTTCAAAGGTTATTGATTCTAAATTTATACAATATGAAAAAGTCATAGCATCAATTTGTTTAAAAATATTAGGAATTACTATACTTTCTATTTTTTCATTAAATGCAAAGGTACCTCTTAATTCATAAGGATTATCATTAATAGTTTCTGGTAAAACTAAGGAAGTCTCCTTACCTACATAATCTATTATATAGTATTTATTATCACCAACTGCATAAACATATCCTTCGTTTGTTGTATTTATAATACTTTCTTCATCAAGAGAGGTATGAATAGAATATATAATTGAATCAGTTAAAATATCCTCTGTCAAAGTAACATTAGATAAATTATATACCTCAACAAGTCTTAAACAGCTAGAAAAGACTTTATCACCTATTGATATTACTGTACTAGGTATTACTAAGCTATTTAATTTAAAACAGTATGAAAATGCCTCTTCTCCAATGGTTGTTAAGCCCTCAGGAAGAACAATATTATTTAAATTGTAACATGAAGCAAAGGCATAATATCCAATATTTTTTATTGTAGATGGTAAAACAATGCTTTGGATATTTCCATCACCTGAAATTTGTCTTGCGAAAGCTCCATCACCAATACTTGTTACAGGAATATCGTTATATGTTTTTGGTATATAAATT
This sequence comes from Anaeroplasmataceae bacterium, assembly GCA_051874255.1. GTDB lineage: Bacteria > Bacillota_I > Bacilli_A > Acholeplasmatales > Anaeroplasmataceae > UBA3206. Next base: position 3,278 of record JBJEFR010000045.1, on the reverse strand, counting down.
TTTGAATCAGTACAATCTCCTACCCCTGAAACCTCATATGTATTATCACTAAGAAGAGTAAATTCCAATCCTTCACTATAATGTATAGCTTCATGGCAATAAATACACTCTTCATCTACATATTCATGATCAACCATATCTAATAATTCAACATATGAATATCCACAATTGCATGTATATGTTTTTTCTCCTTTTGAAGTACATGTAGGATTTTTACTAATTATTCCTTCATTAAAAGTATGAGCTACTACTTCACTCTTTTCTCCACATGCACATTCATGCCAGTGATTTGTCTCATCATATGTCCATTCACTTGAAAAGCTATGTCCCTTCTTTGGTATTTCTACAATATCCTCATAACCGCAGACACTACATACTTGTTTTTTACTTCCAATTTTGTCTTCAGTTGAATCTTCTATTATTATCCAAGTTCCATAAGTATGAGCTACTACTTCACTCTTTTCTCCACAAGCACATTCATGCCAGTGATTTGTCTCATCATATGTCCATTCACTTGAAAAGCTATGTCCCTTCTTTGGTATTTCTACAATATCATCATAGCCGCAAACACTACATACTTGTTTCTTACTTCCAATTTTGTCTTCAGTTGAATCTTCTATTATTGTCCAAGCTCCATAAGTATGAGCTACTACTTCACTCTTTTCTCCACATGCGCATTCATGCCAGTGGTTTGTCTCATCATATGTCCACTCACTTGAAAAGCTATGTCCTTTAGCTGGTATAACTAATGATAATATCTCTGCTTTGTTAATATCAAAATCCTTACCACAGCCATCACAATGATAATGTCCTAAAACTCCTTCCTCACTACATGTTGCAGGATTTTCCTCTATCCATTCATTATAGTTATGTTCATGCTCTTCTGTATCTTCCGTACATGATACAAGTAACATAGACATAATTATAAAGATAAATACTAATAATTTCTTACCTTTCTTCATATTAATCGCCTCCGTCTCTATAAAATAAGACAATTAATATCTTTTTATATTTCAAAAAAAAATAAAAAATATTTCTATTTTCTTATTTTAGAAATATTTTTTACTATTTATTGTTTACTTTTATAAATATAATTTTATCTTCTTGTGTCACATTTCTTTCATTTGAAACTACATAAGTCTTTTTAATATTATGGTCTATATTTTATACATCTAAATAGCATTAATATAGATATAAAAACCATAGAAATACCTACTACTAAAGGAAAAAAATCATGAAAAGTATTTATTATAAAATAATCTTTTGTAATAAAATAGATTCTAAAAATAAATTCTTCTATTATAACTAAATCAGCAAGAGCTGATGCAAATGTCATTTCTTTTAGACCAACAACCATTAAATCTGTTTTTTCATATGCTTTTTTTAAATTTAATAACGATAAGAAAAACATTAATACCATAAAGCCTATCAATAAATAACCAACTAAGCCGGAATATTCTTTATTATTTGAAGCATCTATTCCATTAATTTTTAAAACGACAAACGCAATAAAAATTAATGAATAAACCAATAATGCTAGAGCCATAAAAAGATATGCCTTCTTTTTATTAGCTCTACTTTTGGTTAAATTCTTTACAAAAAGTAATTTAACTATAAATATTAAAAATGTTGATATAGCTGCGATCAGTAATACCAATGATAATGTTAAATAAGATAAAACACCTTTATAAAGAAAACTTATAAAAGTAATAATTGCTGATACTGCAGTAATTTTCTTTAATTTATTTTTCATTAAGCATCCCTCTTCTTATCCTATATTTTATACATTTAATTAGCTTATTATTTTATAATAATAGACGAAAGAATCATCTTCTTTTGAATAATTGAAAGCATTTTTCTTAAATACATGTTGAATTCTTTTGTTATTTAACAAAATTGAGGCATTTAACATTTTTATTCTTAATACATCTTTAGCATACGCTATTGCTTTTTCAGATACATAATTATCTACTTTGTTTTTGTCATATACATATTCTTTAAAATCATTGTCACATTTAAATAATGATTTATCATTTTTGAAATCCATATTTTCAAACTGTCTTTCAACTTTATTATACTAAATGTTATATATAAGTTTATTAAGAAAAAATAAAACACAATAAGATTTAACAAATCTACTTTTGTTTTTCTAAATATATATAAATTATCTTATATGATTTAAAAGTGAAAAATTCATCAAAATATTTTTACTAGCATATTTTAATAAATATATAGAAACTTTAAAAAAAGTGGAATTTAATCCACTCTTTTTACTAATTATTATTTAGTTTTATAAATATAATTTTATTATAATTAATTTTTTTTGAATTATAATGCTAAATTAAAAAAACATAATATAATAAATTGGAATATATATAATTTTATCAGCTTGTGTTACATTTCTTTCATTAGAAACCACATAAGCCTTCTTAATATTATAATCTTCATTATTAATAAAATTATTTAACGCACTATGAACTCGATAATCCTTACCAGACTTGACTTCAATAGGTACGACTGATAGGGTATTATGATCATCAATTAAATAATCTACTTCCCATTTATTTCTATTATCATAATAGAATAATTTATGATTATGAGCAATTAACTCACTAGCTACAACTGTTTCATAAACAGAACCTAAGTCGATACTTTTTTCATCATCTAAAACGGCTCTAATATTATTTTTATATAAAACATTTGTTAAAATACCAACATCATTTAAGTATAATTTCAAAAGATTCTTACTTTCTGTTTCAATTAATGGAAATTTCGGATTAGATATCGCTTGAACATTTAATGCGATACCAGCACTAATTAAATACTCAAATTCATCTAAATAATCGTTAAATGTTTTCCCTCTTTTATTTTCAATTTTTTGAACAATTACACGTTTCTTCTTGTTTTCCATATTTGAAGGAATGAGGTCATATATTCTACGTATTTTTAATTTTCTTTCATTATCATACTTGGAAGCATCAGCCTTATAGTACTCTTGAATTTCTGTTTGAATTTCTCTTACAGATTGAATATTCTTTTCTTTTAAGTATGAATTAACCGCATCTGGTAGGCCACCCACTAAAAGATATTTGCGAAATAAATCCATCATTTTATTATGCATATTAACATCTAACGATTCTAATCTTTCAAATTTACTTTTAAGAGAAGCAATTACTACTTCATTCATTCCGTTAGCATATAAAAACTCTTCAAAATCTAAAGTTTACAAAACAGTATCTATAAACCTATAAAACTTTATAAAACCACCTATTTATAGT
>JBJEFR010000044.1:0-8661 GCA_051874255.1 Anaeroplasmataceae bacterium | reverse complement strand
CATATTAACTCCAACAATAAATAGTACTATTTCCTTAGAAATTATATAATCATTCTTTTTACTTCTTACGGTAAATAGGTTCTTTACATAGCCACTTCTAAATTCTTCACCAATAAAGATAACCACAAAGGCTAAAACAATGAAAAACATTAAATTAATATTACACATACTTGTAATATCCATAGAAGCCTCATCACTTCCACTAACCGTTCCTATTATTTGCCATACACTTTTAAAGCCCTCAAATACAGTCTCTTCACCCGTTTCTGGATTAATACTTACATTTCCATCCATTAAGGTTGTCATAACTAAAACTAATATAGGTATAATAAAAGATATTCCTAGCATTATATAATAAGAAGGTGAATGAAATAATCTTTTAAAATCAACTTTTATCATACTTTTAAATCTTTTTTTAAAGGTATTTTTTTCTACTACTTCACTCATACTTATTTAACCTCCTCATTCATTAAATTAATATAATATTCCTCAAGTCCTATTTTATCCTTTGTAATCTCACTTATAACTATATTATTTTCATATAAATATGATACAACCTCTTCTGGCTTAATATTATCATAAATCCTAATATACTCCTTATTTTCATCTTCTATTACCTTATTATACTTTTTAGATAATATATTTAAGGTAGCCTTATTATCAGAGGTTTTTATAGCTATAAATACTGGACAGGTGCTATCAAGCTCATCAGAGGTCATCTCTAAAATCATTTTACCATTACGGATAATTCCATAATGAGTAGCGATTTTTTCAAGCTCATTAAGAAGATGGGAAGATATTAATACAGTACAATTGTATTTATGTGTAATGTCAACTAGTATTTCTCTTACTATTCTTACACCATCAGCATCTAAACCATTAATAGGCTCATCGAGAATAAGAATCTTGGGGTTTCCTAGTAAGGCAAGCGCAATACCTACTCTTTGCTTCATACCAAGAGAGCAATTCTTATACTTGTTTCCAGCTGCTCCCTCTAAGCGAAGTAGGGTTAAAATCTCCCTTACCTTTTCTTCCTTATTTTCTACGCTTAAATTAGTAGCCTGAAGCATTAGATTAGTCCAAACACTTAAATTTGGAAAGCACCCAGGCTTTTCAATAAGAACGCCTATACTTGCTCTAGAATCAATATCGTTATAATCCTTACCTAGTATTTTTACATCTCCACTTGTTTTTTTAATAAGTCCACATATTATCTTTTCTGTTGTCGATTTTCCACTACCATTTTCACCAATAAGTCCATAAATTGCTCCACAAGGTACGGTCATATTTAAGCCATTTAAGGCTTGTTTTTCGCCATAACTTTTAACTAAATCTTTTATTTCAATTGCATTCATGTTCACTATCCCTCCTATTAATAAACATCACTCTTATTTAGAATATATGTTCCTAGGCTATTATATATAGCTGTATAGCATAATGATACAACTATGCATATTATAATAGTTAAGAAATTACTAGAAAGACATGCATACACAGATGAGCCATATAAGAAAACATTTAATATACTGCTATTACCAACTAATGCGGCAGCTCCAATTATTAGTATTCCTGTACCAAAAAAGAAGCATAAAGCTATTGAAATAGAAAAGTATTTTCTAAAAATGACATTTAAAAATACATATAAGCTAGCCCATCCTAGACTCATTATCATTTTTCCTAAAATAGCACATATTAGGCTTCCTACATTAACACTAAATGAAGTACTAGTAAATAATCCTGCAATTACGCTTCCTAATAAATAAGTTACGCACATACATACCATTGAAAAAGCTCCTATTAAGGTTTTAGACATCATATAATCTTGCTTTTTAGGATGTGTTGTAAATAACTGTTTAACATAACCACTTTTATAATCGTGACCAATAAATATTGATATCATTATCCCTCCAAATATGAAAACCATATTCATATTTGCGTATTCGGCTATATCGCGCACTACATATAATTTATCAGGTGATGCGATTACGTGCCAGGTATTAGTATATAATCTTATGATTTCACCATCTTGATTTGGTATTCCTGTCATACCTAAAATCATAGCTGGAATTATAGCTGCAATCACAATAAATATATAAAATAAAGGTGTATGAAATAAACGATAAAAATCTACTCCTAGCATCCCTTTTAATCTTTTAAAAAAGCTTGGTGCTTCTAATTTTAAATTATTATTTTCCATATATTACATCTCCTTTTTTGACATAAGCTCAATATAGTACTCCTCAAGTCCAATTTTATTATTCTTGATTTCACTTACTATATGTCCATTTTGAATTAAGAATTCAACAATCTCTTTACTATCATTGATATCATAAACTTTTATATGATCACTATCCATTTTAACGTTATTATATCTTTTTTTAAGAAGCTTAAAAGCTTCATCCATATCTTTGGTTTTTAAAGAAACAAAAACTCTAGCTCTTTTTTCCATATCACTAGATGATAACTCCTCTACCATTTTTCCACCACGAATAATTCCATAATGGGTAGCAATTTTTTCAAGCTCACCTAAAATATGAGATGATATTAAAACTGTACAATTATAATTTTTTGTAATATCTACTAATATTTCTCTCATAATACTCATTCCATCGGTATCAAGTCCATTTATTGGTTCATCTAATATTAAAATTAAAGGTGATCCAAGCAAAGCCATCGCTATACCAACTCTTTGCTTCATACCAAGAGAACAGCTTTTAAATTTTAAATTAATATTATCCTCCATACGAACTATTTTTAAAACCCTTTTTATTTCCTCATCTGGATTAGGTATTCCTAAATTAATTGCCTGCATCTTTAAATTCGTATATATACTTGAGCCAGGAAAGCATCCAGCGTTTTCAATTAAGGCTCCTATCCTAACTCTTACTGCAGGATCATTATAATCGCGGTCAAAAAGCTTAATATCACCTGAATTCTTAACTAAGTGACCACATATTAACTTTAAAGTTGTAGATTTTCCACTTCCATTTTCACCAATAAATCCATAAATAGCTCCAACAGGTACAGTCATATTTAGTCCATTTAAGGCATACATTCCTCTAAATGATTTTTTTAATTCTCTAATTTCTATAGCATTCATATTCTCACTCCTCATTATCGCAACACTTGACTAATTAATGATAGTTTAGTATACTTTCTAAAGAAAAACAACAAATAAAAAAAATAAAACACCGACAAAAAATAGCCAAGTGTTGTAATAATAAAAAAGGGTATATTATGAATAAAAAAAACAATAAAAGATATAAACAAAATAGTCAAAAAATAGAAGATACTTTTCTAGCATTAATTCAAAATAATAGTTATGAAAATATAACTATTAGTCAAATTTGCCAGGAGGCTTGTGTTAATAGGAGTACCTTCTACGCACATTATGATGATATAAATGATTTAATTATTAAAATAGAAAGCAAATTTGCCCTTAGTATGTCATTAATATTTGACCATGGTATGCGTCAAGAACATCAAGCGTTTATTGAAATGTTTTCATTTATTGAGAAAAATAAAGCATTCTATAAAGCGTTTTTAAATATTTCACAGGTTACGTTTGCTGAAAAAAATATTCAAAAAAATATTTTATCTAATATTAAAAATTCATCCAATAACTTTAACTATAATGAAATAGAAATTACTTATCGTGCCCATTTCTTTGGTGCCGGAATAAAAGCTATTTGTAAGCTTTGGTTAGATAGAGATTGTAAGGAATCACCTAAACAAATGGCAGAAATAATAGTTAAGGAATACATAAAACGATAATATTATTGATTAATTTTCATAATATTTAATATGAAAAACTTTTTTGATGATAAATATGAATTATTAAAAATTGAAAAGCTATGTTATTATTTATTTATATATGCGTCTATCATATTCATTATCACAACTAATGAAGTTAAATCATTCTATGATCAAAATAAAAAGCCTGATAAAAATATTAGAAATGAATATGTATTTTCAAGTATTATAATACTGATCGTTTTTGTTATATTTATGATAAGAAACTATAATAATATAAAAAAATTAAATAAAAATGATAAAGAATATGAAAATGCTCTTATAAGACTAATTGGGAGTATTTTTATTGTTATTGGTCAAATTATGGTAGTATATTATTTTTACCAAACAACTAATTTCGAATAATTTTTTTATCACTCATTGCAGGATTTTCTATAACCTTACCATCATAATCATATCTAGACCCATGACAAGGGCATTCATAGCATAATTCTTTATTATTCCATACTAATACACATCCCATATGACTACACCTTAGAGTCTTTGGAGTTACCAGTCCCACTATTGCTTTTCCTATATTTTTTAATAAAGGCATAAATAACATTCTTCTATAAATAGAAAATAGCTTTTGATAAGGATTTTTTATACCACAAACACTATTTGCTATAACCATAGATGATATCATAGCACCTGTCATTCCCCATAAATTAAATCCTGTAGCTACATAAACATCGTTCAAATATCTTAATTTACCAATATAAGGCATACCATCTAAGCTAACAGTATCCTGATTAATCCACCTATTTTCCACAATACTATTAGGATAATACATCCTAGCATAATCTTCTATTTTATTAAAACCTCCATCCCTTTTACCAGAATTTGTATCATTACCTCCTACTAACAAATAATCTTTATAGCTTCTAAAGTATAAATCCTTATCATTACCTCCTACTCCGTTATGCATGCTTTTATCATCTGTTTTTATTGCCAACACATACGATTTTCTTTGAGTTAGCTTCATAAAAAAGCCTCCACGCCATCTAAAGAAAGGATAGCCTGTAGTAATAATAATTTTATTTGCCTCTATATAATAATCTCCAATAAAAGCCATATTATCTTTAATCTTATGTACCATACTATGCTCATATACGTGAAAGGTACTTGTTAATTCATCAATAAGCTTCATAGGATTCATTTGACCTTGATTTTTAAATTCAATTGCATCTATATTTAGCATATTAAACTTAAAATTAACTAAATTAGCCTCATATCCTAATTTAGTAAGAGTTTTAATTTCATCATTTAATTTTTTTAAATCATTACTATATTTATAGGAATTAACCTCCTCAAAGTCAAATGAATATTCTAGACTTAACTTCTTATACTCCTCTATAGCACTCATATTCGCTTCTAAAAATAGTTTTGTTTTATTATCGCCAATATTTTTACATAAATCCGAATAATAAACATCCTGTAAAGCCGTAATAACAGCTGTAGTTTTAATAGTTCTATGACTTCCTAACTCATCCTTTTCTACCAACACAACCGAATATCCCTTTATAGCTAGCCTATAAGCCGTAAGAACACCAGCAAGTCCTCCACCAACTACTAAAACATCTGTTTTTATATTTTTATCTAAAGCTTTATATTTTTTTATTGCTTCATCCCAAAAACCTTTATTCATATATTTCACCATTTTTAGTTTAAGTAAAAATATATTATTTATACAAAAAAAGCTATGCCATACATGACATAGCTTTATATATATTATTCTTTTTTACTATCTAAATTTTTATAATAAATGTTTTTATTATCATACATTAAATCATCTGCAAGAATTACCATTTCTGATAGTGACATATCAGGATGATCAATACAATATACAATACCAATTGAAACCGATATTTCATTAATATATGTTCCCTTATAATTAGAACATAAATAATCTAAGGTCTTAATATGCTCATCAAGCACTTCTTTAGAGCATTTTACGATTGAAATAAATTCATCTCCACCTATCCTATAGCACTTACCAAATTTACGTAATACATTAGATATATAATGAGCTGTACCAATAATCAACTCATCTCCAGCCTTATGTCCATAGGTATCATTAACCGACTTTAATCCATTAATATCAAATTGTATAATAGCATAATCACTCAAATCCATATCAATAAAATCATTGATATCCTGTTCATACGCACTTCTATTTAATAATCCTGTCATTTCATCAGTAATCGCAGCTCTTTTTTTCTCAATAATAGTATTATGAGCTCTTTTATCCTCAATATAAGTCATTATAAAGAAGGTTCCTAGTAATAATAATCCAATAACAAAGATAATTAGACTTGGTGTTATTAAGTTTCTAGTTTTATATATATTATTAAAGTAGTTAATAACAATATAATAATCAGCAACATCTAAATGCTTAGTTATTGAGGATAATCCCTTATCATTAATATATTCAAAGCCATTTGAATCCGTATTAAATGAATTATCTAAATAAGTATTTTCTATTTTTTCAATATCTGATGAAATCAATACTAACCCATCTTTATTTGTTAAAAAGATAGAAGCATTATAGGTATCCTCATACTCTTTAATAACCTCTTGAAAAATGCTAATATCAACACCTACTCCACATATTCCAATAATATTATTATTTTCATCTAATACCTTTATATTAACAAATATCAATAACAGATCACCAGTATCCGTATCGGTATCAACATTAACCTCTAATAGCTTATCACTATCATAAAAATTCTTATACCAAATATCTTCTCCATAGTTTGATTCATCTATTATTCTACTAATTCCACTAGAGTTATAATATGCCTTAGAATTATCAGAAACAGCATAAACCATTTGATAACCAAATCCATCCTTAATAGAGCCTAAATAATTTTTCATATCCTCTTTAACATTATCAGGATTATCCTTATCACTATTTTTTAAAGCCTCCTTCATAGAAAAAGCCTGACTCATTGTTTCTGATACAGTAACTAATCTTTCTATTTCATATTCAATTTTATCACTAATTATATTAGAAGCTATTATTTCATTACTTTTATTATTTTCCTTTACCATTCTATTAATTGATATAATACATGAAATAATAGATGCGCTAATTAGTATAGATAAAAATGAAAATATAATAATTGATTGAATTTTCTTTATTTTGAAATTTATAGTATCTGAATCATCAATTTTATTATTTCTAAGCTCCATTAAATAAAAAGCAAACATAATGAATAGATCCACTGCAGAGGCAATAGAAATAATTGAATATCCATAAATAAAGGCTTGTACAATTACAAATAAAAGTGGAAGCCATACATAAAGTAATATAGAATAAATAATAATTTTAGATAGGCTTTTCCTATTTTTTATACATAAAATACTAGCGACTACTGGCACTACAGTTGATAAGGCCGTAAAGGCATACCACATATAATTTCTACTATAATAATTAGATTCATCAAACGTATACATCCAACCTGTAAATATATTTATAAATAAAATTAAAAAAGCAAGTAAAAAAACACCATCTACAATTCTTAAATATATTTTTGGTGGATTAATATTATAGCTTTTAAAAATTGAGAATAAATATCTAATAAATACCGACATTAAGAAAAAATTCATGAAAAATACCATAAAATTAGAAACTCTCGTTACTACTAAGCATATTGTTTGAGTATTTCCTCTACATATATAAGCTAGTGATTCTGAAATCAAAACAATAGAAATAGTAAAAAACATTGTAATAAACTCTTTCATTCCTTCCTTTTTAATGGAATGAAAGATTAATAACAATGCAATTATAATAAATGAAAATGCTAATGATAATTCAATTGTAGCTTGAGTTATTTCTAAATTAGTAATATTCATAATTAAATCCTCTTATAACTTTAGAATATACTATAAAATATTCTAAAGCATGCCTTTTAACCCTTTATCTGATTACGTTTTGCTCATATATAACATACACTGATAATATTTTAGTCGAAAAATGTAAAAAAAACAAACATAAATAAACTTTTTTTATAATATAATTAGTAAATTTCAAATAAAACTCATTATATTAGCTTAAATACATATTATTATTTAATTCTTCTTAATTCTAAATGAAGATTACCCTCATCATCTAAATAATAATTACATTTAGAAGAACTACCCTCATATTCATATGGAGCTCTACCATATGTACATTTAAAACCTTTATAGAAATATAACCAAGTTATATCCTTATAATCTAATAATCTGGAGAAATTATCCTGTTTTTCCATATCCTGTTCAATTCCCATAGACATAAACGGCACCATTTTTCTTGCAGATTTAGAAATAATTATTTCAGCATAATTAAATGTATTTTCTTCTTCAAGACACTCGTCATCCTCTTCAAAGTAAGGATATTGTATATAAATCTTTCTTTCATATTCCGCAGAAACCTTTAGTATATCCTCCCTTTCAAAATAGATACTTTCACAATTTTCTAAATAAAACTCAAGAACCTTAAAATCATCATCAATAGTATAAGTATAAAGATTTATTCCTAAAAATTCATCTATTATAGGAATAATATCTCTTTTCACTGAATCAATAGATATATGATGAACATCTTCTATCCAATTGAAGGTTCGATTATAATTTTTAACATAATCATCAAAATGCTTAAATAGCTCATCATTTCTTGCAAAAACACCATATGTTAATTTATTAATTTTAGAAGTTTTTAGTAATTCCTTATACTCATCAGTAACTATTTTTAATTGAGAAAAATAATCACTATCTAAAATAAAGCTTTGTTTTCCATCGCTTCTTCCTGGCTTAAATTCTCCCCTATAACCAACTCCGAAGCAATTTAATAAATCATCATATGCAAACATTGCAGGATTA
>JBJEFR010000043.1:12305-38763 GCA_051874255.1 Anaeroplasmataceae bacterium | reverse complement strand
AATAAAAGCTTGGGTTTTTATTTAGTCATTTTATAATTATCAAGGAAAAATTCTCCTTTAAATTTTTCAGGCTCATGAGCAATAAGACCTTCAAAATTTAATTTTTCTGAAGCCTCATATAGCATTATAGCTACACAATTACTTAAATTTAAGCTTCTTACATCATCAGTAGTAGGAATTCTATAACATCTATCTAAATTTTCCTTTAAAATATCATAGGGTATACCAGTTGATTCTTTTCCAAACATAAAATAAATTGGTCCTTCAATACCTTCAAGGCTAATTTCCTTTGGTGTTTTATGTCCATATCTAGTTAAATAGAAAAACTCACCATGATTTTTACTTCTAAAATCATCGATATTTTCATATACCTCCCAGTCAAGATACTCTAAATAATCTACTGAGCTTCTTTTCATATGCTTATCATCTAAAGAAAAGCCAAGAGGCTTTATTAAATGAAGCTTTGCGTTAAAGCCCACACAGCTTCTCATAATATTTCCAGTATTTTGAGGAATTTCAGGCTGATATAATACGATATTAATTTTCTTCATATTCTTCACCTGTAAGTGTATATGCATCTGCATCTAATATTTTAACTCTAACGATATCTCCAGGCTGATATTCATTATGGGCAGCAACATATATGCAGCCATCAATATCATCTGGTGCAAAGGCATAGCTTCTTCCAATATACATATAATTATCTGGATCATATTCCTCAATAATTACATCCTCAATATTACCAATTTTATCTCTATTTAATGACATTGATATATAATATTGTGCATCCATAACCATATTATATCTTCTCATTTTTTCCTCTTCAGTTATATCTTGAGGATATTTGGTAGCTGGAGTATTTTCCTCAAGCGAGAAGGTGAAGCATCCAAGTCTATCAAATTTTACTTCCTTAATAAACTCAACCATATTTAATACATCCTCATTTGTTTCGTATGGGAAGCCAACCATAACGGTTGTACGTATAATAGCGTTAGGTATTTCTTTTCTAATATACTTAAATAAATCAACTAAATACTCTCTATTTCCTCTTCTTAGCATTACCTTAAGCATTTTATCCTCAGAATGTTGAATAGGAATATCAAAATAAGGCATTATTTTAGGATTATTTTTAATAAAATCAATCAACTCATGAGTAACAATTTCTGGATATAAATAGAATAACCTTATTTTAAAATTACCCTCTATTGATACAAGCTCCTTAAGCAAATCAATTAAAGAATCCTTTTTATATAAATCATATCCATATCTAGTAGTATCCTGAGATATAATATTTATTTCATAAACATTATTCTTTACGTGCATCATAACTTCTTCTTTAATATCCTCAATGCTTCTAGAATGTAATCTACCTCTAATTAGAGGAATAGCACAAAATGCACATCTATTTAGGCATCCATCAGATATACGAACATAACGCATATAATCTGGAGATGCATAAACTCTATCCATAAAGCATGGAGTAATTGAAGTAGGCTTAATATTTAGTAATTCTGTAATGATTGTAGATATTTGATCATACTCAGAAATAGCTACAAATCTGTCAACCTCAGGAAGCTCTTTTATTAGTTCTTCTTTATATCTTTGAGATAAACAACCACATACAACTAGCTTAGTATTTTCACCCTTATACGTAGCTAAATCTAGGATAGTATTAATAGCCTCTTCCCTTGCACTTTCAATAAATGCACAGGTATTAACCATTATAATATCAGCATCATTAGGATATTCTACTGGTTCTATATTCATTTTTTTTAAAACTCCTAGGATCATTTCAGAATCAACCTGATTCTTACTACATCCAAGGCTTTGCATATAAACTTTCATAAATTACTCCTATCTAAAAAATGATGATAATAGCGACATAATATTATCAACCTGTTCACTTCTTTTTTCACCAAAAACACATTCATTGGCAAAATGCTCACAATTATTATTAATTATATCATATCCCTTAGTACCTAATTTAGATTTAGCATAAGCTACTATATCTTGAGGGCTTCTTTTCTTTAAAGCCTCATCTTCAGTATACTCTCTAACTAATAATTCTTGTCCTTTTAAAAATTGTTCTAATGAAGTTTCACAAATACTTGCAGATTCTGGGTCAGTTTCACGTCCTGGTATTAATGATGCAAACTGAATAACACAATCATCACTTACATATATACCATGATGAGAATATAATCCTCTATCTACTTTTATATGATCTCCATATACTGGTTTTTTATTTACCCACATATTTTACACCTTACTTCTATAATTTTTCACTATCTAAAATAATTGTAACTGGCCCATCATTTAAAAAATTAATTTTCATATCAGCACCAAATATACCACATTCAACATGAATATTATTTTCCCTTAGCATATTATTAAAGCTATCAAATAGCTTACTTGCCATATCAGGCTTCATAGCCTTTGTAAATGATGGTCTATTGCCATGCTTCATATCACCATATAGAGTAAATTGACTAATTGATAGAATACTACCATTTATATCAAAAATAGATTTATTCATTTTTCCTTCTTCATCAGAAAAAATTCTAAGACCACTTACCTTTTTCGCAAGTTTTTTACATTCCTCGATGGTATCATCCTCTTTGAAACCAACAAGAATCATAAAACCATTATCACATTTACCAGTTAACACTCCGTCAACATGGCAGGTTGCATTCTTACATCTTTGTACTATAACTATCATTGATAATCCCTTTCAATATTTATAATTGAAGTTATTTTCTTCAAATTAACAATTAATTTATCTAATTCTAAAGTATTAGTAGTTAATAGCTTTAATTTAACCAAAGTAGTTAAATTATCATCATTTATAGCATTAATACTTGAAATACTCATTTTATTTGCGCTTACGGCATTAATTATATCCGTTAAAAGAGTTGGGCTTTGATGAGCAGTAATTTTAATATAAACAACATATTTTCTATCTATATTAGTAGCCCAATTAAGAAGAAGCAATCTCTTTTTATCTAAGGATTCTAAATTCTTACATCCATCTCTATGTACTGCAATTCCCTTACCCTTTGAAATATAACCATATATTTTATCACCAGGAATTGGACAACAGCAGTTTCCAAGCTTTATTAAAGGATTTTTAAGTCCCTCTACAATAACACCAGTTTCAGAATTAGTAGTAAGAATTTTATTACTCTTATCTATTTGCTTTTGCAAAGCCTCTTCTGTTGTAGTAGTTTGTCCAACTATTTTATTACAAACAGTTTTACTACTTAATAATCCCTTTCCTATTTCTAAATATAAATCCTCTGCAGTTTGTAAATTATTTTTAGAAAAATTCTCCTTTACAAAGCGGTCAGTAATTTCTAAATTAATTTGTCTGAAGGATAATTCCTTATCTAAATTATCCTTTCCTTGAGCAACTAGAATATCCTTATTTTGTTTATTTAAGAATGCTCTTATCTTGTGCTTTGCATTAGTTGTTTTAACAATATTTAACCAATCCTCAGAAGGTCCATATGAGGTTTTTGAGGTTCTAATATTTACAATATCACCACTATGTAATTCATATGATAGTGGTACTATTCTACCATTTACAGTAGCACCTACTGTAGTATTACCTAAATTAGTATGTATTCTATAAGCAAAGTCAATAGGAGTTGAACCAGCTACAAGGTCAATAACCTCACCATTAGGTGTATAAACATAAATATTTCTATCTAAAATATCACCACGAACCGATTCAACAAATTCATTTTCATCCTGACTCTCTTCAGAATAATTTAGAATTTCTCCATACCACTTAAGCTTTTGTGCAATTTCAAATTGTTCTTTATCCTTTGAATATGCAACGTTTTCCTTATATGCCCAGTGAGCTGCGACTCCAAGCTCTGCAATCTCATCCATTTCATGAGTTCGAATTTGAATTTCAACAGGTTGTCCAAATTTACCAATTATAGTTGTATGTAAAGACTGGTACATATTAGATTTAGGAACGGCTATATAATCCTTTATTCTTGCTGGAATAGGAGTATAGTGGGAATGGATAATACCTAAGCATTGATAGCATTCTCCTACCTCATTAACTATTAATCTAATAGCATATACATCATAAATATCCTCAAAACGCTTATTTTGACTAACCATCTTTTTATATATACTATAAATTCCTTTTATTCTTCCTTTAATACTAAAATCAACTAAATTAGGAGCATCAACCTTCAAATACTCTCTAATTTCATCAATCATAACTCCAATAATATCGTCTTGATTATCCTCTTTTGCCTTAATTAAAGAACTAATCTTAAAAAACATATCAGGATCTAAATATCTTAAGCTTCTATCCTCAAGCTCAGCCTTAATAGTAAACATTCCGAGTTTATGAGCTAAAGGTGCATAAATTTCTAATGTTTCCCTCGAAATACGAACTTGACTTTCAGGCTTCATAAATTCCATTGTACGCATATTATGAAGTCTATCTGCAAGCTTAACAATTATAACTCTTATATCTTGACTCATCGCAATCAACATTTTTTGATGAGTTGCAACCTGCTTCTTTTCAAGTGAAGTAAAAACAAGTTGATTAACCTTTGTAACACCATCAACAATACTTGCAACATCAGGATTATACATTTTAGCAATATCTTCAAGCGTTGTGTCTGTATCCTCAACAACATCATGAAGTAAACCTGCAACAAGCGTATTTGGACCAACATGCATCTGTGCTAAAATCATTGTAACAGCTAGCGGATGGACAATGTATGCTTCACCACTTTTTCTATATTGATCCTTATGCTTTAAGGCTGCAAACTCATAGGCCTTTTTAATAAGGTTCAAATCAGATTCTTTGTGAATATAAGTATTAATTTCTTCAAATAATTCTGAAAATGTGACTGACATACAATTTCCTCCCTTCAGCATTAATTATTATAAGGAGAGTTTCTATATTTAGAATTTCTCTAATACATTATAATATTATAACATATTTTTCACTAGATAATGCTATTATTAGATAATATTTCATATAATTTATGGGTGATTTTATGAATTTATCTATAAAAAAAAGTATAACTACTGTTTTATCAATTGCAATTTTTGTAAAAATACTTGGATTATTCTATAAATTTTTTGTCGCAAGATTTTTAGGATTTGATGGAATGACTGTTTTCTCATTACTATCACCAATACTATCACTAAGCTTAACCTTATCTAGCCTATCTATTCCGGTCGTTGTAAACCAAAACGTTTCTATAAATATTTCAAAGCCATATTATACTAATAGATCACTTATTTTAAATGCTATAAAAATAACCTTAATATCCTCAACTGTGATATCAATAGCTCTATTATTCTTATCTAAATTTATTAGTAATAACATCTATAATAATCCCTATCTTTTATATCCAATATATCTAATTATACCAATTATTTTCTTTTCTAATATTTCAGGAATTTTAAAAGGATATTTAGATGCCCACAATTATTTTAGAATAACCCAGTTTTCTAATTTAATTGAACAAATTACCAAGGTTTTTCTATGTTTAGTATGCATAACCCTAATGCATAAACAAAGTATTAATATTCTTGTAATTACAATTGTTATTATATTAGGAATATGCGAGGTTGCATCATTTTCCTATTTAATAATTAAAATTAAAAAAATAACTCCCCTAAATATCCCAAAAGAAAAGCTTTATGCAAAGGCTATCTTATCACAGGCTATACCATTAACCCTAAATCATTTAGTATGCTCCCTAGTATCTTTTTTAGAGCCTATTATCTTATATAAGCTTGTAGGCTATGATATAGGTATAAAATATTATACTCTTGTAGTAGGCTATGCCTCAACTTTACTTACCTGGAGTTCTTTTGTAAATTATGGAATTAACAAAGCTATATTTCCAAAATTATGTGCTGCAGATAAAAAAAAGGAGCTTTCTATTATTTTAAATAAAGCTCTTTATTTATCACTATTCTGTGGAATATTAAATTTAAATATATCCTATTTCCATAGTAATACAGCTCTTAATTTAATGTTTAAAAATACTGATGCAGCTCTAATTGTACGCGAGCTTTCTATTTTTTGCTTTTTAACATTTGTAAATCCTATTTTTGTATGTACAATGCAAGCTAAAAATCTTGAGAAGGAGTTACTTATTAACACAGTAATTACTCATATAGTAGAATTAGCTATTCTATGTATTCTTTGTAAAATATATGGAGTAAATGGATATAAATATACAATTATTATTTCTTCTTTATTAAGTTTTAGCCTTAATTATATAGTTATAAGAAAAAAGCTTGATTTTAAATTTAATATTTTTAAATTATTTTCAGTATTTATATTGATTATAATTAATTTTACATTATCTAAAAACATTAAAAATGAATTTTTATCATTTGTAGTCTCAAATGGCATATGTGAATTATTACTACTTTTCTACTTTAGATTTAATAATCTTCGTAATGAATACACCTCTTCCATCACTAGAAGCGTAAATAACATCACTTAAATTATAGCCTAAATTAAAAATTTGAGCTTTTAAATCACTTTCCTTTAATCCAAGTAAGCTTAAATTATCGGTCACTATTTCTCCTGACTCAACCACAGGTAAAACAATTTTATCATATCTATGCTTACTAAATACACTAAGCTTTCCAGTTGTTTCTAAAACAGCAAGTCTAACCTCACTTAAATCCATAATGGCATTTTCCCTTACCTGACATATTAAATCATCTATAGTATATCCCTCTTTAGACATATTATCGTAATATATTACACCATCCATTATAAACACAACTGGATCTCCATCTAGTATTTTTCTTATTTTTTTATTTTTTTTCATAATTAGTCCAATAAACTTTTGTAAAACTATTAAAACTAATAAGCATAGAATACCTATAATAAAATCCTTACCATTAGGAATACCCATACTACATAAATCTGATATTATTAAAAGGACTACTAAATCAAAGATACTTAATTGACCAAGCTCCTTTTTACCAAGTATTCTTATTGTTCCAAGCATTAATAAAAATACAGCTGTCCCTCTTAGGGTACTATATAAATATTGCACGTTATCACCACTATTATTATGAGAATATTTTATTAATTTAATACATAAATATTAATAGGTGATTAATATGAAAATTAAACTAGTAAAATCAATAATAGCCTCAATAATAGTATTTATTATATTTATTTTAATTTGTTCTGCGGTATTTTATTTTAATGATAATCTTGATATAAACCTTGTTTATCTATTATTGTTATTTGTTTTATATTCTACCTTAAGCTTTATGATATCAAATTCTATTCATAAAAAAGGACTTCTTATAGGATTATTAATTGGGACAATATTAAGTATTATTTTTATTACCACAAATATAATTTTAAAAACACCTATTAATACTAGATTTGTATTAAAATATATTATCGCCATTCTTTTATCAATGATATTTGGTATGTTTGGAGTTAATTTTAAACAAATAATAAAATAAATATGATATAATCATTTCATAATAACTTATGAAAGGATTAATATCTATGGAACCTCTTGCATATAAAACAAGACCTAGCGAATTTAGTGAAATAGTAGGTCAAGATCATTTAGTAGGTGAAAATGGAGTAATTAAAAAAATGATTGAAAAAAACAAGTTCTTCTCAATCATTTTATATGGTACACCTGGTTGTGGTAAAACAACTATTGCAAATGTTGTAGCCTCATATTTTGAGCCAAATGTTTATTCCTTCAATGCATCTACTGATAATAAAGAAAAACTAAAGGATATTGCGAATAATACTCTTTATTATGATAATACCTTTGTCATTATTGATGAAATACATCGTATGAAAAAGGATACTCAAGATTATTTATTACCTTATTTAGAAAGTAATAAAATAACTATTTTAGGATTAACAACTGAAAATCCATATATTAGTATTAATCCTGCCATTAGAAGTCGATGTCACATTTATAAGCTAAACCCTATTAGCGAAAGTGATATCATTTTAATACTTAAAAATACTATTAAGAAAGAAAATCTATTTTTAAATAATCCTATAGATGATGAAATATTAGACTTCATTGCTTCAAAATGTGGTTGTGAAGTACGAACAGCCTTAAATATGCTTGAAAGCCTAACTCTAATTGATGGAAAGATAACGCTTGATAATGCCTCTAATATTATTGGACAAAAGGCATTCAAGCTAGATAGTAAGGGTAATAATTACTATGATATATTAAGTGCCTTTCAAAAATCAATCCGTGGAAGTGATGTAAATGCCGCACTGCATTATCTTGCAAGACTAATTAAGCTTGAAGATTTAGAAATAATCATAAGACGACTTATAGTAATTGCGTATGAGGACATAGGACTTGCAAATCCTTCTGTTGGACCTAGAGTTATCGCAGCCTGTGATGCAGCCAAAAGGCTAGGGTTTCCAGAAGCAAGAATCCCTCTTAGCGCAATTACTATTGATTTAGCCCTTTCTCCAAAAAGTAATTCAGCTGAAGCTTCTATCGACAAGGCTTTAGCTGATTTAGAGGCTATTTCTTCCTATGAGATACCACCTCATATTTTAAATAGTGAAATAAAAAGAGGTGCAAACTATAAATATCCTCACGATTATCCAGATGATTTTGTTAAACAGCAATATCTTCCAGATACCCTATTTGATAAGGTTTACTTCACAGGTAAAGAAACTGGTAAATATGAAAGAGCTTTAAAGGAAAGAAATGAATATCTTCAAAGCATCCTTAAAAAAAGATAGTTCTATAAAACTATCTTTTTTATTATATTTTTAAAATCATATTCTCCAATATATGGAGTTTGACCATGACTAATATATCCTTCTCTTTGATATAAAATATCACCATATAAATCTAAATTTTGCATCAAAGCAGATCCTATTAGCTTTACTGATAAATCTAAGCTTTTAGTATGAAAGCAAATTTTATTTGCTAGATTAAGAGGAATATCACTAAGCTCATCACGACTTCTTATAATAATTAGGGTATGTATTCCTAAAGCCCCTCCAAACTTTAAAATATAGTCAAGCTTAGTAAAAAACTCATTTCCACAGGCTTTAATATTAGTATTTATTATTAAAAAAATAGGATCTATTTTATTATTAGTATCAATATTTGAGGCTTCTATGTAATTAGAACAATTTAAATATTTTATAATTTCCTTACGCTTATCAATATCATTACATATTATATCTAAAATATCTATAGCCTCATTAATATTTTTATAATATGAAAGATAATTAGAATATAAATCATATTCCCTCATTTGTGCCTTTGTATCGATAATTCTAATATGACAATCATTTTTATATTTTATAATTACCGATACTATAAAGGCTTTAATATATGATCTTATACCACTACCAATATCTCCTGATAACAAATAATATTTACTGCTTCTAAGATTAATACAAAATATATCCTTCATGTTATTAATTCCTATGGGTAATAAATATTTATCATCATCTAACGCTATTAAACATTTTTTTAAGGTTAATAGCTCCTTAAATTTATTTTTAATTTCAATATAATAAATATTACTATCCTTTATTACAAAATAGTTTTCAAATAATGATAATATTTTTTCAATGCTTGAGCTTGTCTCAAGCTTTATAGTTGTAGAACTATATCCTACATATACTCCTAAAAGATTGGCAAGTAATTTATTATTTACAATAACCTTATTAATATTTGATGCATACTCAATGGCTATTTCATTTGATATATTACCATTAATTGTAGGCTTTATATCTCTTAAAGAGGAGATATCTACATTTATTTTTCTTTCCTCTTTTTGTGGTATTTTTATATTAGAAAAAAAGCCAAATGCTCTTTTTAAAAATAAAAATATAGCATTATTAATACCATTTAATTTCTTATAAAAATTAAATATTGAATTATTAGTTATAAGAGCAATTCCACAAATAATTATCGCAATTGATACAATGATAGAGCCAATATATCCAAATAAAAACATCAGAATTTGTAAAAAAAAGGCTCCTATCATCCCTCCTCCAAAAATATAATTCTTATCATAATGGTTATAATAATATTTATACATCTCAAGGCTTTTAGTTAAAATATTATTATAGTTTAAATATAAACCATTATAAATAGATAAGTGAATTATGCATGAAATTCCTATAAAAATTAAAATAACTCCATAAAAAGTAATATTACTAAAATTAATAAAAACAGATGTTTTAATACATCTAATTCCTAATATAAAAAATATTATAAATATTATTATCATTAAATCGCCAAAAATGATTTTAAATAAAACATATAGACTTTCTCCTATTTGTCCAAGACTCCCCATAACAATCAAACTAAAAATAATAATAAATATTCCTAATATCTCATAAAAAGGATTTTCTATATTTTTCATTACTCTCGATTTTTCTTTTGACATAGAATCACCTATCTCAATATTACTTTATAAAAAACAAAATAAATGTTGAAAAAAAATAGTAATCAAAAGATTACTACTTTTCTTCAGCCTTTGCCTTTAATGATAAAGCCTTTTTCTGATTGATTCCATCTACATCTGTAGAAATCAACACTGGTATAACAATAGGATTGCGTCTTATATATTTATATAAAACTCTACTTATTTCATTTTTAAGCTCTTGCTTATATTCAGACCAGTTAATAAATTTATTAACTAAATGATTGATACTAACCTTTTCAAAGGCAATTTGAACTTCCTTTTTCAAATCTACACCTTCAACAGTAAAATTAAATCCCTTTGAAACTAGCTCAGGTCCTGAGATAACTCTTTTACTTCTTGGATTAATATTAGCTATAATCATAATTACTCCATCCTCAGCAAGTAACTCACGATCACGCATTACCACATCTCCAACATTTCCTACAGCTCTACCATCAATCATCACCTCTCCAATTGTTGCACTTGAGGTAATTCCAATATACTTTTTATTCTCAATAGATGCGACATCACCATTATCTAAAATAATAATATTATCGGTATTAAACTCAAGACAATCTGCTACAATTACAAATGCATATTGATGTCTATATTCACCAATTACAGGGAATATATATTTAGGCTTTAGGATATTAATCATAGCCTTTATTTCTTCTCTAGTTGCGAATGGTGCTGGAAGTAAATTTGCACCAAATACCTTAACCTTAGTTGTAACCTTATAAAGCATATCTAGGGTTCTAGCTGCCATTTTTTCAGTACCTAGGTAAGGAACAGTAAGGATTAAAACAGTATCATTTTCTTCAAGTCTAATAAGCCTATCAATCTTTTTACTCATTCTTTGAAGCATAAAATATGGTTCATGGCGTTCACCAGTAACAAGAACTACTAAATCCTTATCATTATTATAATTCTTATCATCAATATATCTTAAATTAACTAACGATTCCTCAGGTATTCTTAAATATCCTAAATTAATAGCTTGATTAACCATTTTTTGAGTCTTACGACCAATTATCGCAACCTTTCTATTAAAGGTTAAAGAAATATTTATTATTTGTTGAATACGCTGTAGATCAGTTGAAAATAATGAAATTACAATTCTTCCAGGTGCATTTGTAAATACATTATTAACTCTTTGCTTAAACTCAAGTATTGTACCTCTAGTTTCTGCGTTATTAGCTCCTAAGGATTCACAAAGTAATGCTAAAACGCCTTCTTTAGAATAATGAGCTAAATGCATATACATTTTTTGATAATTGGCTCTGGCGTTTTGGTCAAAGGAATAATCAGATGTATAAACAATATTACCATCTGGGGTATTTATACATACTCCAAGACATCCTGGTATATTATGCGCTACATCAAAGAATTTAACAGATACATCACCATAAGGAATTTTAGTTGAACCTGTTACTTCTACTAAATCCTCTTCATTATATACAATCCCATCCTCATTAAACATATCCTTAACAAGGGCAATTGTAAATTTAGAGGCATATATTTTAGTCTTTATTTTACTTATAATTTCGCCTGCACATCCAATATGATCTATATGTCCATTAGTTAAATATAAACCTTTTATTCTATCTTTTCGTTCAATTAAATAGGTTATATCAGGTACTATCGCATCTACACCATATAATTCACTTGTTGGATATTTTATTCCCGCATCTAATATAAATATTTGTTCATCTACTTCTATAACATATAAATTTTTACCATTTTCTTGTAAACCACCAAGTGCTAGAATATTAATTTTACTCATAAATAAAATAGGCCTAATGCCTTTCTCCTTTCATTAATTTAATGAATCGCTTCCTACTTATTTTATTATACCAAAAAAACATCCTTCTTACAATTATAATATTATAATTCTTTAATTATTTTTTCATATATTATCTTCGCTGCAGAATCTGGTAGGATATTTGCTGGAATACCTGGTAATATCTCTACTAATTCTAATATCTCATTTGAAAAACCATATGGATAACTAGAAACATCATATATCTTCATATTCTTATTATTTATCTTATTTACTATTGGCTTAGGTATAGTATTTATCAAAATATCACAATCTATTTCATCTAAATTATTAATAAGCCTATTCCCAGATAATAAAACCTTTTTTATTTCATCAATATTATTAGTATAAATACTTATTCTAGTATAAGAATTTAAATATTTAGCTATAGCACCTCCTACATATCCATAGCCTAATAAGGTTATTTTTAAATCACTAAGGCTATATGCTGTATTATTTGATATTATTCTTAATAATCCTTCTGCTGTTAAATGAGCATTTTTATTTACAAATGATATATCATTCATTAAATATCTTATTTCAATATTTCTTTTCTTTGCAATATCATCTAAATACTCATTTTCTACTCCACAATATATTATTTTGATATCATTTTTATCTAATATATCACTAAGTAAAAGCTCTGAGGATTTAATATATCCAAATCTATCTATACCCAAAAAGGGTAATATTAAAATATCAATATTACTAAGCTCATATATATTATCTGATAATATAGCCTCTTTAAAGAATTTCTTTAAGCTATTAATTCTTTTATCTTTGGTTTTAACTATTCCAATCATTTATTATAATCACCATTATTATAATATTTGTTAAAAATTACTTTGTGTATTTTATTTAATAATTGCGATAATAAATAATGAAATATGATAAAATAATAATAGGTGATAAAATGACTATTAATTATCCAATCGCTAAGAAGATAAATGAAAACAAAATAGATAAAAAATATAGCGCAGCTAACAGAGGAATGGACTTAGAAAACATCATTAACCTTAGTAATGAATATTACCTAGCTAATGATATTGCAGTTATTTATAAAAAACCAACACCAGTTCAAATTGTTCATGTTGATTATCCCTCTAGAAATAAGGCAGTAATTACTGAGGCTTATTACAAAACCCCTTCAACTACAGATTATAACGGAATATATTTAGGGAAATATATCGATTTTGAGGCGAAGGAAAATAAAAATAAAACTTCTTTCCCTTTAAGTAATGTACATCCTCATCAGGTAAATCATTTAGAAAATATAAAAAATCATGGAGGAATTGGTTTTTTAATTATCTATTGGAATCATTATAATGAATTTTATCTTTATCCGATTGATAAATTCTTACCTCACTACAAAGAATATTTAGGCAATGGTAGAAAATCCATTCCCTATAGTATATTTTTAAGTGAAGCCTATGTAATCAAGGAAGGCTATCAACCTAGACTTGATTATTTAAAGGTAGTTAAAGACTATCTGTTATAAAATATTTAAAATATTATCATCTATTATTTTAGTTATATTATTAGCGTTTACGCTATTTTATATATCATCAATCAATAATTATGACCTAGATTTTGAAAAATTTTTTCCTTCCTCAAGTGTAAAAATATATGATAGTGAAAACAATCTTCTTCATACTGAGGGCATAATTAAAAGAACCTATGTTTCATCAGATAAAATATCTCCTTATATGAAGGAGGCTATTATATCTATTGAGGATAAGGATTTTTATTTACATAATGGAGTAAGCTATAAGGGTATTTTAAGAGCTACATTTAAAAATATAAAATCTCTTAAATTTAAAGAGGGAGCTTCTACTATTACTCAGCAATTAATAAAGAATACTCATCTAAAAAATGAAAAATCTTTAAAAAGAAAGATCAATGAAATTGATTTAGCTTTAAAGGTTGAGAGATTTTTAACAAAGGATCAAATATTAGAGGCCTATTTAAATAATATTTTGTATGGAAATAAAATATATGGAATTTATGAAGCATCATGGTATTATTTCAATAAGGATCCTATTAATCTAAATATTGAAGAAAGTGCTATGCTTGCAGG
The DNA here is from genome assembly GCA_051874255.1 of Anaeroplasmataceae bacterium. Taxonomy (GTDB): domain Bacteria; phylum Bacillota_I; class Bacilli_A; order Acholeplasmatales; family Anaeroplasmataceae; genus UBA3206. The sequence goes on along the minus strand of JBJEFR010000043.1, from coordinate 24,418 downwards.
ACTAATACAATTACCAAACTATTATAATCCATATAAAAATTATAATGAAGCCTTAGAAAAAAGAAATATTGTTATTAATAAAATGTATGAACAAGGCTATATTTCCTTTGAAGAAATGAAGTTAGCATCTCGTAGTGATATTATATTAAATAACCAACCTAACTATGAAAGCTATTTAGATATGTTTTATGATTATCTATACGAATATATCGATGAAAATGATATTAATTATAATACCAATATAACTATATCAATAAATAAGGATATTCAACATGATATCTATGATATTTTAAATAATAAGATGTCTTATTTTAAGGATGATTTACAGAATGCTTCTGTTGTTGTTATAGATAATTCAAACACTAAAATAATTGGAATAGGTACCTCTAGAGCATTAAAAAGAGGATCATTAAATTATGCAACTACTCCTTTACAGCCTGGTTCTACTATTAAGCCAATTTTAGATTATGCTCCTGCCTTTGAATACTTAAATTTATCTCCTGCATCTATTATCTTAGATGAGCCATATTCATATTCAAATGGTGAAAGTATTAATAATTGGGATTATAGCTATAAAGGATATATAACTTTAAGGAAAGCCCTTGCTTCAAGCAGAAACATACCTGCCCTTAAGCTATTTTTACTTGTTGGAAGCAAAAATGCATTTGAATTTGCCTCTAGATTAAATTTAGTATCTGAGCTTAAAAACGAAAGTGAAGCTATTGGTGGAAGCTTAAATGGCTATAGTCTTCTTGATATTACGAATGCTTATACTGCATTTGCTAGAATGGGATACTATAAAAAAGCCTCACCTATTTTAAAGATTGATAATAAAGAATATATTACTAAGGATACAAAAGCTATGAAGGATTCTACTGCATTCTTAATAAATTCTATTTTACATGATGTATTTAAATATACTAGCTATGATTTAAAAAACAGATTCTTATCAGCAAAAACTGGTCAAACTAATTTTGATTATGCAACTAAGAAAAAATATAATTATGATAATTCTCGCGTTAAGGATTCGCTTTGTATTGGATATACAAAGGATTTAACAGTAGGGGTATGGACTGGTTATAACAATAATAAATATGCCTTAACAAGTGAAAGTAAGGAAGTAAGTAAAAAGATAATGTATTATATTTTAGATAAATATGCTAAATATAATTTAAGCTATGAGGTACCAGATAATCTAGTATATATCAAAGTTACAAATGTTGACGATATATTATATCTATCAAATAATGGATTTTATGACTATTTCATTAAGGGTAGTGAACCACTTATAAGCTATGAGGAATATATAAACAATAAAGGATTAGAAAAAATCTAATCCTTTATTATTTCATTTATAACATATGATGCGATTAATAGTCCTGCACTACTTGGTACAAAGCTAATAGAGGCAGGTGTTTGTCTTTTATTAGAATCACCATCAAATAATGGTTTAGATGGTTCTTCAGTACTACATAATACTTTTATGTTAGTAATATTATATTTTCTTAATTCATACCTTAAAACCTTCGCAACAGGGTCGTAGGATGTTTGATTAAGATTCATTATTTTAAATTTTGAAGGATCTAATCTATTACCAGTACCCATTGAGCTAATTAGCTTTATATTATGCTCATAACAATATTTAGCTATATATATTTTAGATGTGATAGTATCTATTGCATCCACAACAAAATCATATTCATCTAAATTAATTAGTCCGTAGGTATCTGTTGTGTAAAAAAATGGATATTTAATAACCTTACATGACGGATTAATATCCTTAATTCTAGCTTCTACAATATCTACCTTTTTTTGACCAATATTTGAATGAAGAGCTATTAGCTGCCTATTTATATTACTTTCGGTTATAACATCATTATCAACTATACCAATAGTTCCTACACCACATCTAGCAAGAGCTTCTACAACATAAGAACCAACACCACCAACGCCAAAAACTAAAATACGAGAATTAATGATTTTATTTTGTTTTTCATCGCCTATTAACATTCTTGTTCTTAAATAGATATCACTCATATATTTCACCTTTTTTATAAAATAAAAGACTCAAAGAGTCTATAAAAACGAGGGAAGCCATTATCATCACGACAATGGCTTTAAAAGGGGGTTGTGAATTAAATTCACTTCGGATAGGGTTGTATCTTTCGATACCACTATATTATAATACAATTTTACTTATTTATCAACAAAAATCATTTTTCTTCATAAAAAAAACAGCTATTTTATTCAAATAGCTGTTTATAAATCTCATAAATTACATTGATTCATGAATTGTACGACTAATTACGTCGTCTTGTTGTTCCTTAGTTAACTTAATAAAATTAACTGCATATCCAGAAACACGAATTGTTAATTGAGGATACTTTTCAGGATGAGCTTGTGCATCTAATAATGTTTCACGGTTGAAAACATTAACATTTAAATGATATCCACCATCAGATACATATCCATCTAACATATTTACTAAATTGTCTACTCTACTTGCCATTTTTTTAATCCTCCTAAATTATTCTTCTTTACCTAATGATTGAGGTGTAATTGAGAATGTATTTGAAATTCCATCTCTTGAATATTCATATGGAAGCTTAGCTACTGACTCTAATGAAGCTAGCGCACCATTTGAATCACGTCCATGCATTGGGTTAGCTCCTGGAGCTAATGGTTGACCAGCCTTACGTCCGTCTGGAGTATTTCCTGTCTTCTTACCATATACTACGTTTGAAGTAATTGTTAAGATTGACATTGTAGGAACTGATCCACGGTAAGTATAATGTTTCTTTATCATGTTCATGAAAGTCTTTACTAACCAAACTGCAATTTCGTCAGCTCTATCATCATTATTTCCATACTTAGGGAAATCTCCTTCAGTCTTGAAATCAACGATTAATCCTTCAGCATCACGAATTGGAGTAACCTTAGCATACTTAATTGCTGATAATGAGTCTACTGCACAAGATAATCCAGCAACACCTGTTGCGAAGAATCTTCCTACCTTAGAATCATGTAATGACATTTCTAATGCTTCATATGAATACTTGTCATGCATGTAGTGGATTAGGTTTAATGTGTTAACATAAACGTCTGCTAACCACTCCATCATTACTTCATATTTATGTTTAACTTCTTCATAGTTTAGAGGTCCATCTCCAAGGATTGGAGCATATTCAGGACCAACTTGCATTGCCTTACCAGTAACTTTGTCCTTCATTAACTCGTCTTTTCCACCGTTCATTGAATATAACAATGCCTTAGCTAGGTTAGCACGAGCTCCGAAGAATTGCATATCCTTACCAACTCTCATTGAAGATACACAACAAGCAATACAATAATCATCACCCATTTCTGGACGCATTAATTCATCTGATTCATATTGAATTGATGAAGTCTTGATTGATAAATCAGCACAGAATCTCTTGAACTCAAGAGGTAATCTCTTTGACCAAAGAACTGTTAAATTTGGTTCAGGAGCAGGTCCTAGGTTAGTTAATGTGTGAAGTACACGGAAACTTGTCTTAGTTACTAATGTACGTCCATCAGTTCCCATACCACCAATTGATTCAGTAACCCAAGTTGGATCTCCTGAGAATAACTCATTATATGATTGAATACGAGCAAATCTAACCATACGAAGCTTCATAATGAAGTGGTCAATGATTTCTTGTGCTTCAATTTCTGTTAAAATTCCAGCCTTTAAATCTCTTTCGAAATAGATGTCAAGGAATGTAGAGTTACGTCCAATTGACATAGCTGCACCGTTTTGATCCTTAACAGCTCCTAGATATCCGAAATATAATGCTTGAACTGCTTCTTTTGCAGTTTCAGCAGGTCTAGTAATATCGCATCCATAGCTTGCAGCCATTTCAGCTAAAGCCTTTAAAGCTTTAATTTGTTCAGCAATTTCCTCACGATCACGTACACGATCAGGAGTCATTTCTCCACAAATTAATGATTTATCTAATTCTTTATGCTTAATAAGGTAATTTGTACCATATAGAGCTACTCTTCTGTAGTCTCCAACGATACGTCCACGTCCATAAGTGTCAGGTAATCCAGTTAGGATATGAGCTGAACGACAAGCACGCATTTCTGGAGTATATGCATCAAATACACCATCATTGTGAGTCTTTCTATACTTTCTGAAGAACTCAGACCATTGAGGGTTAATTTTATATCCATACATTTCAGCAGCTTGCTCTGCCATCTTAATTCCACCAAAAGGCATAAATGCTCTCTTTAATGGTTTGTCAGTTTGTAAACCAACAATCTTCTCTAAATCCTTATCAATATAACCAGGCTTATGAGAGTTTACTAATGATACAATTTCAGTGTCACAATCTAAAACACCATTGTTATCTCTTTCTTGCTTCATTAAAACAAGAACTTCTTCCCAAAGCTTCTTAGTTGCTTCTGTTGCAGGTGCTAAGAATTTTGAGTCTCCTTCATAAGGAGTATAGTTTCTTTGGATAAAATCACGAACATTAATTTCGTCATTTGACCATTTTCCGGGTACGAAACCTTCCCATCCTTTAAACATAAATATTTACCTCTTTCAACTAATTAATTTTATTTTATAAAAGCTTTCTTGCTTTTACCATTTTGATTATAACACTCTAAATAATCAAAATCAAGTAAAATGCTTATATGTTTATCTATTATTTTAGACTCTTTATTTCTTCTATTTTAGCATCTAACCAAAGCTCTAAAATTTCCTCTGGCTGATATCCCTTACATCTTGCCTTCACTTCTCCATCTAAGGTAATAAGAATAGTAGGTACAGCTTGAATATCATAATGCTCAACAAAATCCATTGTATTATTATCAACCTCTACATGAACAAGCTTACAATCTGTTCTATTAGATACTAATTCGTTTAATACAGGCATTAATGATAAACAGTTTGCACATGATTCTCCACTAACCTCAATAACACATATCCCAGGAAGTGATTCCTTTAAATTACTTAAATCAATTTTTGTCATATTTTTACACTCCTAATATTTCTTTTGCTTTTTGTACTGATTCCTTTGAAGGCGGTACAACATCAAGAAAACGATATTTAATACCTAGTTTTTCATATTTAACATTACCTAATGTATGATATGGTAAAACTTCAACCTTATCTACGGTCTCTAAAGTATCAATATACTCTCTTGTCTTTTTTAAATCCTCTAAATCATCTGTCCAACCAGGTACTAATACCTGTCTTATCCACATATGCTTTTTATTTCTACTTAAATACCTACCAAATTCTAATGTATTAATATTAGGCTTTCCAGTAAGCTTAATACATTTTTCATTATCTATATGTTTAATATCTAATAAAAATAAATCACTATATTTTATTAGTTCATCATATTTAGCTACTACCTCTGGATCATCATATTTAAATTCATAACCAGAAGTATCAACACATGTATTAATTCCTTCTTGTTTTAGACTCTTAAATAGTTCAATAACAAAATCAATTTGTAATAAAGGCTCTCCACCAGTAACAGTTACCCCACCTTCATCACCATAATAATTTTTATATTTTAGAACCATTTTCTTTATTTCTTCTACTGTATATTCTTTATTAATCTCACCATCCCAAGTATCAGGATTATGACAATAGCCACATCTCAAATTACATTTTTTGAAGAAAACAACAAATCTTATTCCAGGTCCATCTACAGTACCGAAAGATTCAAATGAATGAATATTTGCCTTCAAAATTATCACTCCTTTTTTCCTTATATATTCTACTACATATTTTTTCTAAACACAATTATTTTACTTATCTTACTTAAAATATGATAAAATAAAATCATATGGAGGTTTATATATGAAAATATTATGTATTATTAACAATGGTTTTGAAGAATCAGAAACAATTTGCCCTATTGATATATTAAAAAGAGCTAATCACAATGTAACAATTGCATCTAATACTTCATTTGCAACTGGTTCCCATGGAATTACTTTTAGTAATCTAGAGTTGCTTTCAAATATCAATTTTAACGATTATGATTTATTATTATTACCAGGTGGCCCTCATTGGAAAGAAAATCAAAATAACAAGCTATATTTAGAAGCAATTAATGCCTTTAAAAATAAAGCTATTGCAGCAATTTGTGCATCACCTACTATCTTAGGTAAACTTGGATTATTAAAGGGTAAAAAATATACTTGCTTCCCACCAATGAACGAAGATTTTGGTGGTACATTTACTGGTGAAGAAAGTGTTATTGATAGCAATATTATTACTGGTCGTTCTGCTGGTTCTTCTTTAGAATTTGGTTATAAAATTATTGAATATTTAGATGGAACTTCAGCAGTTAATAAAGTAAAAGAATCAATGTTTTATTAATAAAGAAAGAGCACAAGCTCTTTTTTTTAATATATAAAGGAGTAATCATATCGATTACTCCCTTATTTTTATACTAATGAATTTATAATTGTAATTATATTTCCATCAAAGCTTTGGAATGCACTTGTAAAATCACAAGAACCTAAAAGTGTTGTCTTTTTACCATAATACTTCTTAGTTGAATTCCACTTACAAGCTAGCCAATCCGTATTACTTAAACAGTTATCCTTTGAGTAGAATCTTAAAAGCTTACATGTATTATCTCTTATTGTTTCAAATGTAGAGCTATAGTCCATATAGAATGCATCGGTTGCAACAGATGTTACAGTTTCAGAGAAATATACATTTCTTATATTCTTACAATTCTTAAATGCATTCGCTCCTATTGAAACTAATCCATCATTAAATACAACTGTTACGACTGATTCATTGTATGAGAATGCTGAAATAGTTTCTGTTTCATTAGCAGTTTCCTTTAATGTAGTTAATAGGTAATATGAAGTACCTAATAATACATATCTAGGGAATATTATTACACTATTAGTTCCATTATATCCTGCTAATGTTGCAGTCTTATCACTTTCACTTAATACCTCAAATGTAAACTCAGTTTGATTTGATGAAATATAAGCTTCTAATGTTAGACTTGCATTAATACTCTTTAAATCTCCAAGTGAATAATATGTTCCATTTGAATCTCTCCAAGCATTAATATAGAAGGTACTATATGTTGATTTTGGTAATAATGATGTAATATCATAAGATTCCTTAGTTAAATAGAATCCATAGTAATCCTTTGACTCAAAGTTTGAAGAACCAATAGTATAAGTAATTAAATTATAATCACTACTTTCGAATTCATCATACTCATAATCAGGATTTATTAAAGTAAACTCTAATCTTTCTAAATCATCATTTATCATGAAATACTTACTAAATGTAGATAATAATACACTAGTTGTTAGATAGCTTGTATCATATAAATAATAAATTCCATCTACTAAAATTACAGCCTTATTAGAGCTTGTTACAACTATATCATCAGAATTTACATCTAATGTATACACTTCGCTACCATATAATACAACGAAATCATAATCTACAACCTGCCAGCTAACAACAACTTGATAATCTCCTAAAATTACACTAGACATATCAAATGTAGTATCATTTAATAATAGTCCATTAAACTTAATTACACCAGTATCAGTTGTTATTACTCCATATTTTGAAGATATTTCTTTTTCAATTGAGGCACCCTCGTAGGTTGTAATTAAATAATCCTCATTATACTCAGAAATAACTGTAATATTAGTTGTAACATCCTTTAGCTTAGCATAATAGAATAGCTTCTTACCACCCATCAAAATACTAGTTTCAGTAACCTTATTTTGGTATGATTTATCTTTATACCAACCTAAAATCTTATAATACTTAATACCATCCTCTGTTTCAACCTTAACAACATCATCCTCAAACTCTGGGAATGATATATAAGTTCCTTCAGCATATTGGTAAACAATATTATCTGTAATTCCTGCCATATTGAAAATTACTGAGTGTGTAATCTTTCCTTGACTGGTCCAAGATCCATTATAATAGTATTTCTCATCTACATTAAAGTTGGCATTAAAATCATCAACATAAGTATATAGGCTTGACATATCAACATCATTTACAACTAAGTTACCATCTGAATTTTCAGCGATATTTGATAATTTTAAATCACTACTCTTTAAATCAATTACAGATACCATATTAAATTTAAATTTAGATATGCTTGTAATCATTGGTTTAAATTCACTATTTCCGTTATCATCAGTAACTAATACATCACTTGATTTTATAGTAACTTCCATATCACCTAAACTTGAATTATCAGCAAGCTCAACCATATCAAATACAAATGAGAATGTATCAGTACCTATTGAAGCACTCTTTACACATTTAGATGCATCAACAAATCCATCTCCTTCAGCTGAAGAATTATTTATTGAATCTAAAATAGTATCACTTAATCCAAGTGAATAATCAAGCATATAATACATAATATCATCCATAAATGTATCAATATGAATCTTAATCTTATATTCTTTACCATTATTGTCTTTTCTATGGATATAAACATAAGAATTAATATAGTAAATATCTACTACCTTCTTGCTTGTAATTGCAGTAGCTAATAAACCGATGCTTGACATATCAATATTAGCATGAACAATTGGAATACCATTATCATCAACTAATACATCAATCTTAACTGGAACATCAACATCATATAATGATAATGCTGTCATTGTAACAGTACCTGAAATAGTAAACATCTTTTCTGAAGCGTTATTTACTAATGCTTCAGTTAAATAAGATATGTTAGATATATCAATATATCCATCAGTGCTAGATGGTGCAGCAATCTCACCAATTGCATTATCTGTTAAATAGATATCAGTATCTTGAAGCTTCATGTATTCACGCTCATTTGTATATGATGCATAAATACCATTTAACTCAATTGAACTAATATTTGAATCATTTAATGTTAATGCTACACTAAATAATTTTTCTCCTTCCATAATCTTATTAAATGCTGCTTGATTAATTACTAAATTAATCATTGATTCATTAATAGTAATTTCCTTTATCAAGTTATTGATATCAAGATAGCTTGAACTACTTGAAGAATCAAAGCTACTATTAAATATATCTAATCCAGTAAGCTTCATAACTGAATCTAATAAATCTTTAATTCCAGAAATAGTTGATAATGCTTTAACTACAGCAGTCTTATCACTTTCATTATTACCATATATTGCATACATCATAGGTGTCTCAACAGATGGTTGATATAGAACTGTTAATTGCACTTGATGCCAAGCAGTCTTAACAGACTTACTATATTCAATTATTTCTAATTCTAAGTAAGCCTTAAACTCATTATCATCAAATAATTGAACCATAACATTACCGCTAATTATCGCAACAACATCACCATTTTTATTAATTGTAGATGTTAAATTAATATTAAATTCTTTCTTATCCTTTAATTTTAATGCTGCTTCAACATAATCAAGGATTTGAAGTAAATTATCTGTTGAAATTATATTTTCCTCTGGAGCATAAATAACTACATTTCTACTATCTGTTAATGAAACATTTCCAGTAAAGATCATATCATCATAATTTCCAGATAAGTCAATATCTAATACATTTTCAACAAGAATATATGCAATTGTTACCTTTAGTGCACTATTAACTAAAGCATCTAATGATACACTTAACATATTTGTATCAATTATTAAAGTATTAATTACATCAACAATTGAATCAATTTCAATTGATGAAGTTGATGATGACATACTTACTTCCTCTAAATTAGTACCAAATATATCATTTACTCTTACCATAACTTCATTTATAAAGCTATCAATTTCACTAATATCTACTACTAATGTTTGATTAGAAATTGTTACATATAAATTATTATTTATAAATACAATCTTAACATCAATGTCCATATCATCATAAACAAGTGTTGCATTTACTAATACTTCAATACCATTGCTGAAGTTAATATCTATAGCACCATTAATATTAATATTTAAACTACTTGAGCTTATATTAATATTATTTAAATCTAATGCAATTGATTTCTCATTGATTAAATCAATAATGAATTGAGCAGCTTCAGTATAATTTGATAAATCAACATATAAAGAAGTATCTAATATAATATCTCCTGTATATGGCTTAACACTAATATTAGTATCATATTTATTAATAGATACACTTATTGTTTCACCGTCTGTTAAAATACTAATTATTAATTCATTAATACTCTTAATAAAGTCACTTAAATCTAAATTAATAATAGTTGATCCTTCAGCTACTAATATATCTGTTAATAGCTTAGCTATATCAAGATCATTAACATATTTTTCATAATCAATTGATTCTGTAGAACTGTTAACATCCTTGAAATTAGCTACAATATCCATTACTTGATCAATAGATAATGCAATGCTTAAATCATTGTAACTTAAATATACAATATTATCCTTATAAATCACATCAACTATAAACTCATGATTTTCATAATAAACATTCAATATTGCGTTTACTATTAATTCACTATCAAATACAACCTTAGCAACTCCATCGATTGTAATATTTTCATATACAAATCCAAATGTTGCTTCAAGCTTCTTTGTATCTAGGATTTCCTTAACAATATCATATGCATCAACAACATTATTTAATAAAGTTGCAATATCATTTACATATTCATCTTTATTATATTGAATAGCTTGCTCTTCAGCCTTACTAATAGAAAGACTTGTATTGCTTAATACAACACCAGAGATATTCAAATGATTTAAAGTAATATCTAAAGACTCATTACTTACAATTACAAGGTTATCAACAATTTCATTTAAATCAATTTCAGTATTAGATTCAGGTAATTTAATGTTAATTAATTCCTTAATATCACCATAGAACTTAATACCATCAAGATCAATATAAATCAATGAAGAATCAAGAATTGCATTTAATAATAATTCTTTCTCATTAAATATTATTGTTGCATCTAATGAAACCATTCTATTTACTAAATCAATATAAATATTTCCGTTTAATTGTACATTAATAAAATCATACTCAAGTGTAGTTTCAATATCAATTGTTAAGTATACACCTAACCATACATATTCTTCTTCATTTACTACTAATCCTTCATATGAAGAATTAAATACTAAATTCATGTATTCTACATTAATATCCTCATAATTAAATGTATTTGTACTTACAGCTATACTTGTTGAGTCATTTATTACTGTAATACTTACTTCACTTAATCCTGTTAAGATATCACTCAATGTAATATTGATTCCATTATTATTTGTAATATTTATCTTACTTAAGATATCAAAGATCATTCCAATATTTATTTCTGATTCAGGTAATGTAACCTCTGGAGCTTCTACTCCTTCAGCTAAGCTCATGAATTCTTCAATACTTAATCTTATCTTCGCATCTTCATATGTGATATATACTACATTATTCTTATAGATTACTTCTACTATGTAATCATTGATATTTAGGCTTAACTTAGCCATTACTTCATTATTTTCATAGTAGATATTTCCTAATACTGTTACCTCTAATAATGTTCCTTCATATACGTATGTTACCTTTGTATCTACGTTTATCATGAAGTTTTCTGTATCCATTACTAGCTTAACAATATCTAATACTGTCTCTACTGTTACATATTTAGCTTCATCTACTACAATTTCTCTAGCTTCACACTTTGCGATACCTATTGTGATATTACTTAATGTTATATCTTTTATCTCTATATCACTATAGCTGATATTTAACATTTCATCACTTGATATTACTAGTGCCTCTAGAATCTCTATTATCTTTGTATAATCTAATGACATATCTGATGATCCAGTTGATGTCATCTCTACTTGGCTTAAATCATATGATACATACATATCATTTACATTTACATAGATTACTTTATTCTTATAGATTACACCGATTTCTATTGTCTTATCATTATTTAATACTAAGATTTCTACATTAGCTTCTAATGTTTCAATATTTACATATCCGTTTAGTTGAACTTCATATGTTTCATTATTATATGTTACATTTAGGCTTCCCTTTATTTCATTTACTAAGCCTAACCATACATATTCTTCTTCATTTACTACTAATCCTTCATATGAAGAATTAA
>JBJEFR010000043.1:0-12205 GCA_051874255.1 Anaeroplasmataceae bacterium | reverse complement strand
ATACTGTTACCTCTAATAATGTTCCTTCATATACGTATGTTACCTTTGTATCTACAGTCATCATGAAGTTTTCTGATACTACATCAAATAATTCTAAGATACTTGTTACATCAATATACTTCTCTTCATCAACATTTATTTCTTCATAGCTTGTACTATTTATTGAAATAGATGCAGTATTAAAAGTAATATTAGCAATCTCAAGCTTGTCCTTAAGTGATATTGTTATACCATTTGTTGGAGTAACATCTAATAGTCTTAAAATATTTACTAATACCAGAACATCAACGTTATTATTGCTTTCTGGTAAAGTAACCTCTGAAGCTTTAAATGAATTTACATCAAGCTTAACGAACATATTATCAAGCTCTAAATAAATCATTTCATCTTTATAAATTACATTAACATTTAAATTCTTTCCTTCTGTGCTAATGATGACATTTGCATACATTGATAATTCTTCAAAGTTAATATATGAATTTAAAGTCATATTATAAATTACTGAATCATAAACGATTTCAGCTGATGATTGAATAGAATTTATAGTTGAAATTCTTTGATATTCATTTGTATTAACTGTATAAATATTTGTGTCATTATAAATATTTATATTTAATGAATTTAATAATATTCCATCATATTCTACTGAAGCTAAATTAATAATTAATTTATTATCAGATACATTTAAAGATAAGTTAATATTTTCGTATGATACATTAATGTTATTATTAGTTGATATTACTTCTAAATTTTCAAGTATTACAAAAACATAATTAATAATATCATTTATATTTGCATCTGTATTTGGAATTTCAATATCAAATGATGGTGTAGTATTAATTAATGATTTAAACTCTTCAATAATTAGATAATATTTAAATTCACCATATGAAATATAGATATTATCTTCATAGAATCTAATATTAACATTATTATCTAAATAATTTGCATTAACATTAACATAGCTATTATTTGTATGGATTTCTCCTGTTAAATTAATATTATCATTCTCATAAAGAGCATCAAGATTAAATAGAACTACAGCATTTTCTTTGTCAAATGTTGAAACAAAATCTATAAATGGAATTATATCATTTGTTGTAATATACTCATTTTCATTTTCAATTATGATTGTTTCATAATCAGAATTAATTATATTTAATTCAATATTATCAATAACAATATTTTCATAGCTAATTGCTTCATCATATGTTAGAGTTAATCCATCACTTAGAGAATAAGAGATTTTTGTTAAATATGATTTAATTAATTCCATATCAAGCTCTTGTTTTGTATCTAGGTTAGTATCAGTATTAACATCAACATTCTTAGGTAAGAAATTATTAATTAGCTTAATAAAATCATTTATTCTAAATACAAGCTTAATTCCATTTAACGAAATATAAACCCTTTCATTCAAATATGTTAATTTAAGTTTAATTTCTCTATTATCATTTGAAAGTAATAAATCAAGCTTCATAGTCAAATTCATTAAATCAACATAGAACTCTCCAGTTACATCATAAATGACATCATCAATAGTAACTGTTGCGTTAATTGTGCTATTTAATGAAAGTGGTGCTTTAACAAAAGAATCATCTATTTCAATTAAGGTTCTATTTTCTTGAGTAATCACTATATCTAAAGAGATATCTTTTCCATTTATGTTATAGCTTGTACCTAAATTTTCAAATTTAATTTCACCCTCTGGTGTATAGAAATTGAAATATACAGGAAGCTCTATTGAACCAAAATGTAAATTGACATCAACTATTGTTTTATCATCTACCTTAGTTACTGTACCACTTGAAATATCCTCCATAATTTGGGAAATCATAGAATCAATATCAAATGAACTACTACTCTCTACATCACTAAACTCACCATTAGATGGACTGCTTGGAATAGATTCCTTTAGACTCATTATTAAGGAAATAATTGGTTCTAAATCTTGTAAATCAATGTATTTGTTATCTATTGCTTTTACGTATATTTTATTATCCTTAAACACATAGTAAGTGTCCTCTATTTGAATTTGTGTTTCAAGATTTGTTAAATTTACAGTTACATAAGCTAATACTTCTTTTCCATCAACATTTAAAGTAACATCTAAGCTCATGTATTTTCCTGAAATAAGGTTTGCAAGAGTACCAATATAATCAAGTGATCCCATCTCATATGAAGGTGCTTCTTCATCTTCATCAAAATCAGGAACCTCCATATCAAAATAATCCTTATAAAAATCATACTTTGGAACTTGAGCACTTGAATCTAAAAAAGTAAATTGCTCAGTAATTTTATTATTAGTAACAATCCAAGAATTCATTTTATAAATTGTATATGATTCATCATATCCAATTGAGATAACTTCCCAATTTGAATTATAAGTAACGGTTAATTCAACCTTTGAAAAACGAGGGTAATCAGCAATACTAGCATTGTACTTAACTTTACGTTGATAGTAAACTGGGGCAACAGATGGATCTAATAAATAAACAGAGGTGAAGGTTCCATCTTCATTTTGAATAACTTCTGGGGAATTTATAATAGTTTCAGGACAAACAATGTATCCAGTTAATTTGTCAGGTCCATAACCAACTAAAGCTCTTTGTTGCTTAATAGAACGAGCTTGTACTTGAAATGCATCATAATTTGCAGAAGAACCACTTCTTAATAAAACCTTATCCTTAGTATAGAAAGTTTCTTCAAATACCTTAACAAATGTTGATGATGATCTTGTATCAACAATTGCATAATCAGGTGTAACCATACGATAATCATTAACACCTTGGCTAACATTCATTCCGTTGTAATTAGCAACGGCAGCACCTGTAATATTACATTCAAAATATGATTTTTCCTCAATGTTATATGCAAGCATTGCAAAATTGTCAGCTGCTGAATAATCAAGAGGTGTTGATCCATCAGTGGGTACTGGTTTTAATGTTGTTTCTAAAGTTGTTTCTTCAGATACTACGTTTCCTGAAGCTTTTGTACCGAAAATAAACGTTTTTAAATTAAATCCTGTGATAGCACAAAATAGAATTACGGCAACGCATACAGTAACAACTAAGCTTAGTAAAACTATTAATCTCTTCTTTCTTCTTTTTTTCATTTTAATTACCCCTCGTTAGTATCAAAAATCAAAATTCAATATAGTATACCTTTTTTTAGGAAAAATGTCAAGTTTATTATACAATTGTAGAAAATTTATATTTATTTAATAAATATATCCATTTTTTTCCATAAAAAAAGGAGATTTAAATCTCCTCTTCATCGACATATTCTAGTATATCACCTGGTTGACAGTTTAAAATTTTACATATAGCATCTAGTGTAGTAAATCGTATGGCATTTATTTTACCTGTTTTAATATTAGACATATTAGCATTAGTTATTCCTACTTTTGCTGCAAGTTCACTTAAAGATATTCCTCTTTCTAGCATTATTCTATCTAATCTTAGTTTAATCATTATAAGGTTCTATCCTCGTTTTCTTGCATTTTAATACCATAGATGAAAATGAAATAAATACACATTAAAACTGCACCTACAATCAATCCAACTAATACTGATTCAAAAATAACCATAATAAAAATTAATATAAACGCTGTTTTAAATTTTTTTAAAACCTCATTATTAAATGGTGTTTCTGAATTTGAAATTGAATTAAATAATGGTTTAAATAAGCTGATAATTATTGAAAAAACAATACAATAAATACCACCAACACATAAGTAAATACCCATAGCTAAAGCTAGCTTATCAAGCAGATTTGCCTCATATAATTCCTTTATTGTAGAATTATCTAACTCACCAAAATATCTATCGATTTCAACTTTCACATTCCCAATTTTAGGGTAAGCCTCATATAGTTTTGTTAATGCACCAGTACCAAATAATATAAAGCTAACCACGCTAAGTATAAAGCATAAGGCACAGCCTACTATTGCGATTACCTTAAGTACATTTAAAACCTTTAAAACCGTTTTTGAATGCTCTACAATCCTTTCTTTGCTTTGTTTTTCTGTCATTTCTTTGTTTTTCATATATATAAACCCCCTTTACAGCTATATAATATTCCTGTTTTTATTATTTGTCAATATATTTTTATCGTTTATCGATATTTTTTTATTTTTTTACAATAAAAAAAGGATTTTAAAAATCCTCTTTTACTCATTAATTGCATCAACTATTGACTTAGCAAAGTCATATACATACTTGCCACTATCCTCTTTATGCTTTTCAATAATATTTACAATAGCTGAACCTATAATTGCACCATCACTAACATTAACCATCTCTTTAGCAGTTTCTTTAGATTTAATACCAAATCCAACACAGACAGGAATATCAGTATATTTCTTAATTTCTTTGGCAATTGAATCAACATCTGTTGTTATTTTATTTCTCATTCCAGTAACTCCTAGACTTGAAACTAAATAAACAAAGCCTTCTGCTTCTGATGCAATCATTTTAATTCTTTCCTTACTTGTTGGGGCAATAAGAGAAATGTTTGCCATATTATATTTCTTACAATATTCAGTTATTTCTCCCTTTTCCTCATAAGGAAGATCTGGAATAATGATTCCTGCCATATTTAACTCATGACATTTTTTAAAAAATCTTTCATATCCGTAGGTATGAACAGGGTTACAATATGTCATAAATAATAATGGGAATTCTGGATAATCTGCTCTTATTCTTTTAACCATATCAAAGATTTTATCAGTAGTACATCCTGCACTTAAGGCTCTAACATCAGCTGCCTCTATTGTTTTTCCTTCAGCAGTAGGATCGCTAAAAGGAATACCAAGCTCAATTAAGGTTGAACCTGCCTTTATTAGTTCAATTACAAAATTATATGTTGCATCTATTGATGGATCTCCACATGTTACAAAAGGAATAAATCCTTTTTTTCCATTAAAATAATTACTAAAATTAATCATGAATATCAACTCCTAAATATCTAGCTATAGCTGCAACATCCTTATCTCCTCTACCTGAGATATTTACAACTATAATCTTATCTTTGTCTAAAGACTTAGCTAGCTTTATAGCATAGCTTACTGCATGGGCTGATTCTATCGCAGGAATAATTCCCTCAGTCCTTGATAAATATTGGAAAGCACTAACCGCTTCGTCATCAGTTACAGGGACATATGAGGCTCTTTTAGTAGCATATAAATTAGCATGCTCCGGACCAATTCCAGGGTAATCTAGACCTGCACTTATTGAGTAAACTGGGGCAATTTGTCCATATTTATCCTGGCAGAAAAGAGATTTCATTCCATGGAAAATACCAACACTTCCAGTACTTATTGTTGCAGCAGTAAGGGCTGTATCAACTCCCTTTCCAGCTGCCTCACAACCAATAAGCTTTACTTCCTTATCATTAATAAATTCATAGAATGCGCCCATCGCATTACTTCCACCACCAACACATGCTAAAACATAATCAGGATTTCTTCCCTCAATTGCATTAATTTGTTCTTTTATTTCCTTACCAATAATTTTTTGGAAATCACGAACAATAGTTGGGAATGGATGTGGTCCCATTACTGAACCTAAAACATATAATGTATCATCCATTCTTGAAGACCATTCTCTTAAGCACTCATTTACAGCATCCTTAAGAGTTGCAGTACCACTTGTAACAGGGTGTACCTTAGCTCCTAATAATTCCATTCTAAATACATTTAAAGCTTGTCTTTTTGTATCCTCAAGTCCCATATAAATTTCACATTCTAGCCCCATTAAGGCAGCAACTGTTGCGGTTGCAACTCCATGCTGCCCAGCTCCTGTTTCAGCAATAACACGTTTTTTACCCATTTTTTTAGCAAGTAATATTTGGCCTAAAACATTATTGATTTTATGAGATCCGGTATGATTTAAATCCTCTCTTTTCAAATAAATTTTAGCGCCACCTAAATCCTCTGTCATTTTTTTAGCATAATATAGCATTGATGGTCTTCCAGCATAATTTTTATATAAATCATTTAATTCATTAATAAACTCTTCATCCTTACTATATTTTTCATAAGCTTCCTCTAGCTCAATAACAGCATTCATTAGCGTTTCTGGTATATATTGTCCACCAAATTCTCCAAATTTACCCTTCATAATTTCTCACCAACCTAATAATTTCTTCTACTTTTTTTTCATCCTTAAAGCCATTTGTCTCAACACCACTTGAAACATCAATAGCATAAGGTTTTAATTCAAGTGCTTCTTTAACATTATTTATATTTATTCCTCCAGCTAAAAAGTATGATTTAGTTGTTTCTATACAGCTCCAATCAAACTTTTCTCCACTACCAGGATTTATATTATCAAGTAACAAAAAATCAGCATTAATATCCTCTTTATAAGCCTTTATTATAGGAATATTTATTTTATGTTTAAGTTCTCTTACATAATTACTATCTTCAGAACCATGAAGCTGAATTATATCAATTATACCTTTTTTTACTATTTCAATAATGTAATCAATATCATTATTTAAAAACACTCCTACAGACTTTATTTCTTTATTTAAAGCCTTTTTACATTCTAAAGCTGTATTTATATCAATATATCTTTTACTTGATTTAACAAATACAAAGCCAATATAATCAGGTTTATATTTGTTCATTATTAAAATATCATTAATACTTTTAATTCCACATATTTTAATCTTTACCATATTTTAATGAATTCACCGTATCTATTATATTGTTACATCTCATTAAGGTCTCACCAATTAAAACAGCATCAACGTTGTTTTCTTCAAGCTTAATAATATCTTCTCTTGTCTTAATACCTGATTCACTTACAAACATAACATCTAAAGAAGCATTTTTTCTTAAATTAATAGAATTATTTACATCAACCGTAAAATCTTTAAGATTTCTATTATTTACTCCTAGCACTCTTGCGCCTGCAAGAGTAGCTCTATTTATTTCATCTAAATCATGTGCTTCTACTAAAACACCTAAACCAATGCTATGGGCAATACTAAGGTAATTCTTTAACTCATCATCAGTTAATATAGCCACTATTAACAATATTGCATCAGCTCCAATAGCCTTTGCCTCATATATTTGATATTCATATATTATGAAATCTTTTCTTAAAACCGGAATAGACACATTATTTTTAATATTTGTTAAGTATTCATCCTTACCCAAGAAAAAATATGGCTCTGTTAAACAAGAAATGACATCAGCACATTTATTATACTCTTTCGCAATATCAAGATAAGGAAAATCCTCACTTATAATTCCTTTAGATGGTGATGCCTTTTTACATTCACATATAAAAGATACACCTTTCTTTTTTATTGCATCATAAAAAAAATTAGGATTTTTAATTTCTCTTTGTGATGCTATGTCTTTTATTTTTTCAATATTATCTAGTTTATCCTTATATCTATCTTTAGTCTTTTTAACAATATCATCTAAAATCATATATTACTTGCCTTCACATATTCATTCAATTTTTCTAATGCCTTCTTACTATCTATCATTAATGTAGCTTCCTTTATAGCATCATCTAATGTATAGTTATCCTTCATTAAATAAATAGCTATTGCTGAATTAATAATTACACAATTTCTCTTAGGACCCTTTATTGTTCCATTTAAGATTCCTAAAGCTATTTCTTTATTCTCCTCTACTGTTCCACCCTCTAGATCTTTTCTTGTACATAAATCAAAGCCATAAGAATGTGGATCAAAGGTAAACTTAGTAATTTCTCCATCCTTTAAAATAACCATTTTAGTTGTAGTTGTTAGTGTTACCTCATCAAGACCATCATCTCCATGAACAATTACGGCTTTTTTAAGCCCCATTTCCTTACATACCTTAGCCATAACCTCTAAAAGCTTCTCATCATATACTCCAAGAACAATATTATTAACCTTACCTGGATTAGTAAGTGGTCCTAAAATATTAAATATAGTTCTCACTCCTAATGCCTTACGAATAGGTCCAACATTTTTCATAGAAGAATGGTATATTTGGGCAAACAAGAATACCATGTTTGTTTTATCTAAAATTTTTGTAGCCTCTTCCTTTGTGGTTTTTATATTTACTCCTAAAGCTTCAAAGCAATCAGCAGCTCCACATAATGATGAAACGCTTCTATTTCCATGCTTTGCAACCTTTACTCCACTTGCAGCTATAATAAATGAGGAAATTGTTGAGATATTGAAGGTATGTGCATTATCTCCTCCTGTACCTACAATATCAATTGCATCTGATGCATTATCAAGTGTTAATGCATTATCTCTCATCGCCATAGCACAGGCTTTAATTTCTGTAATTGATTCACCCTTCATTTTTAAAGCTGTAAGCAAAGCCGCAACATAGCTTTGTTCAAGCTGTCCCTTCATAACTAAATCAATTGCTTCATAGCACTCTTCATATGTTAAATCTTCTCTATTACAAACTTTCTCTAATACTTTTTTATTATCCATTTTAATCTTCCTCCAAAAAATTATTTAAAATTTTCATTCCATCAGGAGTCATTATTGATTCTGGATGAAATTGTACACCATATATTTTATAATCCTTATGCATTACTGCCATAACTAAATCATGCTTATCCCTAGCTATAACCTCAAGACAATCTGGTATATCAGTTGCGACAAGGCTATGGTATCTTGCTACCTCAATTTTACTAGGTAAACCCTTAAATAGTTTATTATTATTTAAAATACTTATATTATCTCTTTTGCCGTGCATTATTTGCGGTGCATGAATAATTTTTGCACCAAAGGCTTCACAAATTGCTTGATGACCAAGACATACACCAAGAATAGGAATAGTTTTATTTTTTCTTATTAATTCCTCAATAATTCCAGCTTCACTAGGTGTTCCAGGACCTGGAGATATTATTATGTGACTGGGATTTAAATTAAATATTTCATCAACAGTTTTCTCATCATTTCTTATTGTTAAAATATCTTTATTAATAGAACCTATGTATTGATAAAGATTATATGTAAATGAATCATAATTATCTATTATTAAAATCATATTAGCTCACCTTCTGACATTTCTAAGGCCTTTAATACCGCACGAGCCTTGTTTTCAGTTTCTTGATATTCATTTATAGGCTGTGAATCAAGGACGATTCCACCACCAGCTTGAACATAAACATCATCACCCTTTTTAATAGCTGTACGTATACATATGCATGTATTTAGATTTCCCCTAAAATCTATATATCCAATCGCACCACCATATATTCCTCTTCTTACAGGCTCTAGTTCGTCTATTATTTGACATGCTCTAATTTTAGGTGCACCACTAAGAGTACCTGCTGGAAGAATGGATTGTAATGCATCAATAGCATCTAAATCCTCTCTTATGGTTCCATTTACTGTTGATGTTATGTGCATAACATGACTAAATTTCTGAATATATTGATAATTCACAACCTCAACACTACCAAATTTAGAAATCTTACCAATATCGTTTCTTCCTAAATCAACAAGCATATTATGCTCAGCTAGCTCCTTTTCATCCTTCCTTAAGGATTCCTCAAGCATTAAATCTTCCTTTTCATCCTTACCTCTAGGTCTAGTACCTGCGATAGGGAAGGTTTGAAGTAAATCTCCATCCTTTTTAACTAAGGTTTCAGGACTAGATCCAGAAATTTGAACCTCTCCAGTATCAATATAAATCATGTAAGGACTTGGATTTAATGTTCTTAGTATTCTATAGGTATTAAATAAATCCCCTTGCATTTTTCCCTTGAATCTTCTTGAGAAAACACATTGGAATATATCTCCATCAATGATATGCTTTTTTATTCTCTCAATACTTTTTGAATAGCTTTCAAAGGTATCATGAGCTATTATCGGTTCTACTATTTTATTATTAGGTATTTCAGGCTTTAAGTCAACCTTTAATAAATAAGATAAATTTTCAAGCTCAGCTAAAGCCTTATGATAGTTTGTATTAATATCATCAAGCTTAATATTAACTATAAGAATTATCTTTTGTCTATAATTATCAAATGCTATTACTTTATCAAATAGCATAAAGTGGTAGTCATCAAACTCAGCTTCATCATATGATTTGAATTTTAAAACTGGCTCTGCATATTTAATTGTATCATATGAAGCATATCCAACAAGTCCTCCTGTAAAATCAGGTAGTCCCTCAATATATGGAGCTTTATATGGACTAATAACACGTCTTATTTCATCCATAGGATTATTTGAATAAAATGTTTCTTCAGTATTATCTTTTTTAATAGTAACCATATTATCTTTACATTTAATTTCTAAAATTGGATCATACCCCAAGAAAGAATATCTACTCCATTTACCCTCAGCAACAGACTCTAATAAATAATGCTTTTTACTAACAGCCTTTAAGTTTTTTAAAACTCTTATTGGAGTTGTTGTATCACATAATATTTCCTTATATATTGGACAAACTGTATATCCCTTCATATTCATTACTTCATTCAAACTAGGTTTCATATCCTTTTACCTCCTAAAATAAAAAAATCGCCCTTGAAATATTCAAGGACGAGTTAATAACATACCCGCGGTACCACCATGATTCTATAGTAAAACTATAGCACTTTATAAGATGCCAACACATCTATTGCTACTAACGTAAGCACTAACGTAGTAAGATACTTAAGGTTTAACCTCTTTCATTACTCCCTCTATGGTCCATTTACAAATTCGCATACTGTAAGGTTTCCACCAACCCCTACTCTCTTTAAGCGCTAAATATGTTTTATCTCCATATCAATGGTTTAATGTTAAATTACAATACTATTTTAAAACCAAGTTTATAATATGTCAACAATTAATTAAAATAATATCATTTTATTTAAAATAGATATTTTTTATGAAATAATATTCGATTAAATGGCCCAAACGCCATTTCTAAATATTATATATTCCTTACCGTTATGATCATATCCTTTAATAGATAAATCAGATGAACCTATCATAAAATCAACATGAACTACTGAATTATTAAAGTTTATATTATTAAAATCTTCATCTGTCATTTTTTCATATCCTCTAATATTATCCTTGAATGCCATACCAAAGGCTAGATGACAACAAGCATTCTCATCAAATAATGTATTATAAAATAATAAACCTGTTTGATTAATTGGACTATCGTAAGGAACTAATGCAACCTCACCTAAATAAGCTGATGATTCATCAGCATTAATTATACTATTTAATACATCAAGGCCGGTTTTAGCAGTAGCTTTTACACATTTTCCATTTTCAAAATAACATGTAAAATCATCAATAATATTTCCATTATAGCTTAATGGTTTAGTAGAATGAACTACACCATTTACTCCATCCTTAAGAGGCATAGTAAAAACTTCCTCTGTTGGAATATTTGCAACGAACTCGATACCTCTTATATTTTTTTCAGAAGCAGCTTGCCACAAATGCATAGGATGAAGCTTAATAGTTAAATCAGTACCATTACTACTTTCATATTTTAAATAATCCAAATTTAATTCATTTAATATTTGACTCTTATTTTTTAACTCTTTGACGTGTTCCTTCCAATCACTCAAAGGATTCTTTCCATCTAATCTACTTGTTTTTATAATAGCTTCCCAAAGCTTTTTTAATGCTATTCTTGGCTTTTCATTAGGAAATACCATATTCGCCCAAGCCTGACTTGGTAAAGCAATTATAACCCATTGATCCTTACTTTCGGTCATATCACGGTATTTTTTTAAAGCCTTTCTTCTACTTTGGTTAATTGTTATTATTTTTTTAGTATCTAATCCTTCATATGCATTAGGATCATCATCGTCAACATAAATTCTACAAGGAATAGTTTCAGCTTGATATTTAGCCTTTTCTATTTCCCAATCATTTAAATTAGCAAGTACATCAGTATCAGCATATTTATATGATAATTTAGATATTTCTTCATCATGCCACTCAATACTAACCTTTCTAGCATGAGCCTTATAGCATTCCTCTGTTAAGTATTTAGCAAATTCACTTTGTCTAGTTGAAATATTAATAATTACATCTTGCCCTTTTTTAAGGTTTATACCAACCTTTACTGCAACCTTTGCAAATTTTTTATATATTGTCTTATTCATAATTTTAATCACCTTTTTTATTATATCACTTTTTTCTAATACATAAAACAAAAATGGACTAATACAAAAGTATTAATCCAATTATTTCTAGCTGGTGGACCGTTAGG
>JBJEFR010000042.1:0-2207 GCA_051874255.1 Anaeroplasmataceae bacterium | reverse complement strand
TTCACAACCAACAGTAATATACAACTTAGGAATGATATTTAGTGAGTAAAAAAAAACATTCCTTAACAATTGAGTTAACTACAACCACCCAATTAACACTGGATATTACAATACTAATATTACTTGCAGAATAAAATAGATTGTTTAATTGTTTTAAAACAAATATGACTGCTATAGCATGAAAGAAAGAATCAAGGATAGTTCACCAATCGTAAATAAAGAATATTGTACAAGTTGAGAAGGATTTCTAGCGAAACTAAATTCGAAATATTATGACAAACTAAGGAATAAAAACACAATAAAAGGCTTAATTTTATATAGTATATCACATTCTATCTTTAGAAGTGAACAATTCTACTGTGACAAAACCAATTCTAATAATATATGTCATATGACCAAAGATTTTTAAAGATAATAATAAAGAACCCTTAAATGTAATATATTTCACCACCCATTCAATGTATGCTTTATCGTATGCCATGCTTTTCTTTTATTTTTATAATATTTGCATTATATTTATTGTTATTTTCATTTCTTACATGATGGTTTGGATTTGTTGTCATGTGTGATTTTCATTTAACTCTATTGCTCTTGCATTATTTTTTGGTGCACATCTCTTTTAGTCGATTATTTTACTTTAATGAAAAAAGAGGCACTTCAAAATGAACATAAGAATTTAAGCGTTTATCTCTTCAACTTCATTTAAATTAAATACAGTAAAACAGAAAAAAAAGGCACAGAAAATCCATGCAATTACATCTGTAACTGTGATATCAGATATGTAGAAATATGTAGCAATTTCTTTTAAATTTTTTTAGAGGTTTCATACTTGTGTTTGCCTAGTTCTATTAAATGTAAGCTTTTCTTTATATCTTGTCCATTGCTGTTCTAACATAGGCCAGTTGGAAGTAGTTAAAACATTTTAGGCACCAGTATACACACCCATACTCTTTTTCTATTTTTTTTTTTTATAAACAGTACTGATCTAACAATTAAATTGAATCAGCTACACTTGTATACTATATCAGGTGAAATATTACCGTTACATTTACCAATACACTAACATTTTGTCCTTCGTCATATCTTATTTTCTTAGCTCATGACAAATAACACTTAAAATATCTCCAAATAAAATATCAAACATTGATCTGTTATGAATATAGAACTTAACTTGTCAATTGCTTACAAGAATAGTAAAAGCAAACAAACATTAGATAAAATACAGATCAGCAGAAAAAAAATATGAAATATTTCATGGCATTATTCATTGTAAATACCAACCACATTAAAATATTTAATAGAGGTAAATATTCACAAACGCAAAACTATCCAAAATATGTATCAAGTAACATATATTAAGAAATGAACTAATGAAAAGGAATCTTTTTTTTTTTTTCTTGATGGAAGGAATGATGCAAAGAAAAATAATACTTTTCTTTTACACTAACCAACTTCCTTCTGATACATGTTGTCAACATGGTTGCCAATGTTCACTATTAATAATAATCGTAAGTATAGGACTTCTCCTCTAAAAAATATATAAATTAATTTTATCAAATATCAATATAGTAAAACTAAAACTAATAAGCAATATTTATAATAAAAAAATGCTTTATTTTTAAAAGACAACTATAATAGAAATATTAACTCAATACTTTCAGAGAATATATTCGTGTTCATTAGAATGCTTAAAAACAAATTTTTGATCTTTAGAAGTCGACTAATTTGCATATATAACAAACTTTGTAGAGACCATTCAAATAGTAAACAAAAATTGGAAATTTTCGAACAAAAACATCTTCTCACTTTCTTTATATGCCCAACTTTGGTTGAAGTCTAGAAAACATTTTACCAGGTTGAATCCCTCAATCACTTGTTTACTTATATTCAGTGCGTACTATTTGAAATGTATTCTGAACACTCTCCAAAATTATTCCAAAAAGCTATGAACATATATCTTGATTTTAAGAACAAAAGAGGTTATGGCTTCATAGTTCTACTATAAGGTCTCACATTATGTCCTAAAATAATCAGCATCAACACTGTTTCTTAATCTATTTTGTACAACTGTGAATCACATAACACTACTTGCACTTTATTTCTTTCTCTTCTCCTTGTATTTTTTATGAAATGAAATAAGAAAAAAAGCCAGAAAAAAAAAAATTTGCAAGGTCTGAAATAAACCTTTGTGAAAAGAGAACTACTAC
>JBJEFR010000041.1:0-2215 GCA_051874255.1 Anaeroplasmataceae bacterium | reverse complement strand
CATTCTCAAATGGAACTAATAATACAGCACAAACATATTCTTATGATTTAACAACTCCTGTATCAGGATATATCAAGGTTGAATGTACTTGTACAAAGTCAAGTGAAAAAGCAGTAAGCTGTTCATCAATCTCAATTAAGTGTTATGATTAATAAGTGCATATGAAAAGAAAAGGAATGAGAAGGAGCGATGAATAATCGCTCTTTTTCATTTTTTTGAATAAAAAATAATTTTTAATAATTTTTTTGCAAAAATAAATAATTTATTATATAATACTAGTGAAAGGAGTGTTTTATTATGGCAATTGAATGGTTTAATGAGAGAAATAAAAAATTAATTGCAACAATAACTAATTCTAATATAACCTTGAATAAACCAGCATCTGATTGTATTAGCGATGCATATAATGTTATGCTAGGGATATCAAAGGATGAGAAAATGGTGTATATTAAGTCAATAAATAAAGAAATGGCAATAAGAGGAGATATACCAGAAACTCATAAATACGCAATTAGTATTAGACAAAGCTATGCTAGAATAAGTAATAAAGATTTTATTAGAGAAATAAGTAGTATATCTAATTATAATTTTGAATCTCCAAAGAAATATGAAATAGAATTTAATGAAAAAGAACATACGTTGGTAATTGATTTAAATAGGGAGGTAGTGTAAAATGATATTAAGTAGTTTTAGTATGACAAATATGATATATATATGGCTTGCTGTTTCAGTTTTAGCATTAATCATTGAAGTATTAACAACTGATTTAACTTCAATATGGGCTTCGCTTTCAGCTTTAGTTACAATGTTTATATCAATATTTGTTAAAATACTATGGATTCAATTATTAGTATTTGCAGTTATAACTATTATTTTAATATTTGCTGTAAGACCATATGTAAGGAAGTATTTTAAAAGAAATGAAATAAAAACTAATTCTGATTCTCTTATTGGGAAATATGGTAATGTTATTGAGGATATTATTCCTGGTGAAGTAGGCGTAGTTAAAATAGATGGAAAAGAATGGTCTGCAATTACAGAAGAGGGATTTATTATAAAAAAAGGAAGTAAAGTTTTAGTTTTAGCTATACAAGGTGTAAAACTAATTGTAAAGGAATCCCTTGAAGAACAAATTTGTGAATAGATAAGGAGAGAGAAAAATGTTTTTATCATCAATTTCAATTCCACTAATTGTGGTAATTTCAGTATTAGTATTAATACTTTTAATTTTACTTGCTACATCAATTAAGGTAGTTAAGCAAACAGATAAGTATATTATTCATCGTATGGGTGGATATCATGCAACATGGGGAGTAGGAATTCATTTCCTTATTCCAATTATAGATAAGGTTGCAAAGGTTGTTAGTATGAAAGAGCAAGTTAAGGATTTTGCTCCACAATCAGTTATTACTAAGGATAATGTAACAATGCAAATTGATACAGTTATATTCTTCCAAATAACAGATCCAAAGCAATATGCTTATGGAGTTGATAATCCAATATTTGCTATTGAGAATTTAAGTGCTACAACATTACGTAATATTATTGGAGATTTGGATTTAGACCAAACTCTTACATCAAGAGATATTATTAATTCTAAGATGCGCATAACTCTAGATGAGGCAACAGATGCATGGGGAATTAAGGTTAATAGAGTGGAAGTAAAAAATATATTACCTCCAAAGGATATACGAGAATCAATGGAAAAGCAAATGCGTGCTGAACGTGAAAGACGTGAACAAATCCTAAAGGCAGAAGGAGAAAAGCAAGCTGCTATCCTTAGAGCTGAAGGAGAGAAGGAATCAGCTGTACTTCGTGCTGAAGGACAAAAGGAGCAAATGATTAAGCTTGCCGAAGGTGAAAAAGAAAAGCTTATTAATTTAGCTAAAGGAAAGGCTGAAGCTATTAAGATTGAAAAAGAAGCTGAAGCTATGGGAATTAAGCTTGTAAAGGATGCTGGTGCAGATCAAGCAGTGCTAAGTTTAAAAGCAATGGAGGCTTTAACTAAGGTTGCTGATGGTCAAGCTACTAAGATTATTGTTCCATCAGAACTTCAAAATTTATCAGGAGTACTTGCAGCTGCTAAAGCTGTAGTAGAGCCAGAAAATAAATAAAAGAATATAATGCAACTGATGTATAAAAAAGGTAATATTTTATGTTAAATAAAATAGACCCTATAAAGTAGACACTAAAAAAAAGGTGAAATCTACTTTGT
>JBJEFR010000040.1:0-9064 GCA_051874255.1 Anaeroplasmataceae bacterium | reverse complement strand
ACTTATGTAAACTTTAATTATTTGGTTACTTTTCTTGCACGTATACGAATTCTAACATAATCGATATACCACTTTCCATCTATAAATAATTCATCCATCAAATCATTTTGAGCTTTATATATTATATCATTCTTTAAAGTCTCATCCATACCCTCAAAAGGTTTAGTAACAAACATATTTATCCAGTTAACAACACCATTTGAGAATTCTACAGGGGTTGGTCTAGGAAATAAATGTGCAAATTCTACTAATAATCCATTCTTTTCAAGTAAATTACAATATTCACCTATTGTTGGAAAATAAAACACTCTAGGATACTTTAATCCTCTACTTTCAAATTCTTTTTCTAGCGTTGAATGTATTTTTTCAGCACATTTGTATCCCCCAAACTCACATACTAATTCTCCATCATCATTTAAATTATCATATATATTTTTAAGTAGCTTATCCTGATTTACTTTATCTATCCAATGAAATACAGCATTAGAAAAAATAACATCTACTTTTTCCTCTAGCTTAAATGATAAAGCATCATTAATAGAAAATTGAATATCTGGATGATTTTTTTTAGCCAAATCAATCATATCATAAGATGCATCTATACCAATAACATTATAGTCTAATTCCTTTAATTTGCTAGTTAATGTACCATTACCACACCCTAAGTCCAATACCTTACTTCCTTTTGGCTTAGTTATTAAATTCATTACATCTTCTCCATATTTTGGAACAAATGAAAAGTTATTTTTATAATTTTGTGAATCCCATTTTATATTCATATTACTACCACCCTTAATTTTCATTTTCAATTACTTTTTTATTATACAAATCTAATCTTTTAAATCTAACAATATTAAAAATAAGAAAACAAATAGTTAATAATATAATACCATAATCACCAGAATAAAGAAAACATAAAATTCCTAATAAAGAAAAACTGCTTAACCTAATTATGAAATACACCAGGCTATCCTTATAATTAGTAATAATGTAAAAAAACAAACTTATTATATATAAAATAATTAGAAAAGCACACCATACAAACTTATTACCATAGTATCGGTTATGTATATCCATAACAACATTCATTAATATTTCAAATTGTAAAATATACACACCAATAAGATCAAAGAAGCTTTGTTTTTTATTAATAAACATACAATTATAACTTAAATTTTTACAAAATAAAAAACAACCTATATAAACAAAGACTAAGAATAGTAAAAATAGAGTTCCAATAACAATATTTGATTGAATTGAACCTAAAAAGAAAATAAAAAAGAATCCAGAAGTTATTAACAAAGCTTCCTCAAAGGATAAAAATTTCATTTTATTTTTATAAAAAACTGACAATATACCAATAATACAGGATAAAACAAAAGACAAGAAGAAAATTAATAAATTAAAATTACCTATTTCATAATTATTTGAAAATATTAAATCATATAATGATGATGTAACATACACCCTACTACCAATTCCTATTTCAAAATTCATAATAGGAAGTAAACCAAATAATAAAAACAATACTAAAACTAAAGAACTAACTATTAGTTTTGTCATTCTTTTTTTCAAAAAAGCAGTTGTAAAATTACTTTCTATACTCATTTCATCATTTAAAGCTTCCTTTTCTCGATTTCCATTTATTAAATCATTTATTGAAATATTATAAAGCCTTGAAATTTGTTCCATTATTGAAATATCTGGTATAGATTCCCCTGTTTCCCACTTTGAAACAGCTTGAAATGAAACATTAAATAATTCCGCAAATGTTTGTTGCGTCAAGCCTTTTTCTTTTCTCAACTCGGCTAAAAGCTTTCCAAATTTTTCTTTATCCATTATAACGCCTCTCCCTTTTCATTAAAATTCTAAAGCATACTAAAATAAAAAGCAATATCTTTGAAATAGAATTGAATTCAACTGTCAGTTGAAATAATTATTCATTTTTTTAAAATCTTTTATTAACAAGAAATATTAATATTAATAATTAATATACTTAATTATATTGTTTTTTTCAAAAAAAATTCACTAAAAATAAAAAAAATTGAAATAATTGGTAAAATATTCTATAATATGAGTACTATATGGGAGATGATGTGTTATGAAGGATAAAATTAAAAATTTCTTACTATCAAAAAAAATCATATCCATTTTCTCATGTATTAAAAGCGGTATGCTTTCAGCTATGCCTATGTTTATTATTGGAGCTATTGGCCTGGTAATTCAATATTTACCAATAAGTGCATATCAAAGTGGTATACAAAACATATGTAATGGTCAAATATATAAATTCTTAAACATTGTAAATACTGTTACACTTGGTATTATTTCACTTGTTCTTACTAGTACAATAGCTTATTCAAGAAGTAAATACTATAGCGATAATAATGAGGGAGATATATATTATGTAATAATAGCTCTTCTTTCATTTGTATGCTTAACTGACTTTAATACAAGTGAATTTACAATTAATTCTTTTAATGTACAAGGGGTATTTATTGCGATTGTTTCAGCAATAATCTCAACAACTCTTTATCATCAAATAATATCTATTCTAAAAAGAAAGACTAAAATAATATCATTAGGTATTGATACTAGCTTTAATAAAGCTATTTCAATGCTTATACCATTTTTAATTGTAATTATACTATTTGCATTATTTAGAATAATTTTATATATTATGGGAGTTCATTCCATCCATGAAAGTATTACTAATGTTATTATTAAGCTCTTCTCACATGTTAAATATGACTATTTAAAAGGTTTATTATATGTATTTTTTGTTAGTATACTTTGGTTTTTTGGAATCCATGGAGGAGATGTATTAGAGCCTGTTATAAAAGGAAACCTTGATTCAATTACTAATGGTATATTTTCTAAAACCTTCAATGATGTTTTTGTTATTATGGGAGGATGTGGAAGCGCCCTTTGCTTAGTATTAGCTATAATAATTTTCTCTAAAAATAAAAGAGTTAAAAAGGTTAGCTATACAGCTCTTCCATTTAGTATCTTTAACATTTCAGAAATTGTTATATTTGGTATACCTATTGTTTTCAATCCTATTTTTATAATCCCATTTATATTCGTTCCTATTATTAATTATTCTATTTCATATCTAGCTATATACTTAAACATTGTTCCTAATGTTGTTAGTGAGGTTATATGGACATGTCCTATTTTTGTTAGTGGATACATTGCAACAAACTCCATAGCTGGTATATTACTTCAGCTATTTAATATTATAATTGGTGTTGGAATATACGCAATATTCATTAAAATTAATGATAAAATATTTAAAAAAGAATATGAAGAGGATGTAAAGTATATAACTAGGGTTTATTACGAATCAATATCTAAGGGATTAAGCCCCAATCTATTAACTACTGATAATTATAATAGAGCTCAAATGTTAGCAACCGATATATATAAAGCCTTAAATAAGGATGAGCTTGAAATATATTATCAGCCTCAAACTAAAAATACCGGTGTTTGTTATGGTTCTGAAGCATTGCTAAGATATAATCATAAGGAATTAGGATTTATTGATCCTCCTATTATAATAGAATTAGCTAAAGAAGCTGGATTCCTTAACAAATTGGAGCTTTTTGTAGCAAATAAGGTGTTAGAGTATCGTAGTGAATATAATTGTGGATTAGTATCATTTAATGTTACAGCTGAATCATTTATAAATGAAGACTTTATTGATTATATCATTAAAAGGTCTAAAGAACTAAAAATTGGTATTGATTCAATCGCTATAGAAATCACAGAAGATACTATTATGGCATCTGATGAAATAGTAAGAAAAAACATTTCTAAGCTAAAAGAAAATAACATTAATGTTATCCTTGATGATTTTGGAATGGGACATACTTCATTACTATATCTTCAATCCTATACCTTCTCTACTGTTAAAATTGCTGGTGAATTGATAAAGGATTGTGAGACAAATAATAATTCTATTCAAATTATAAAAAGTATAGTTGATTTAGGTCGTCAATTAAACTATGAAACGACTGCTGAATATGTTGAAAGTAAAAAATGTAGAGATTTACTTATTAATTTAGGAATTACAAATATTCAAGGTTATTATTATTCTAAACCACTTCCTAGTACTATGAATACAATATATTTTATTGAGAATAATAAAATAGAAGAAAAAAATGGCAATACCAACTAATTGGTATTGTCATTTATTTTTTTCAACTTCTTTAATTTTATCTAATTTTTCAATTTTGTTATTTATAACTCTATGTGATGGAATAATGATAAGAATAGGATTATCATTCAAAGCCTTGTCGATATCTTTTGTTACCACATTTAATAATTTAATAATCTCATCATAGGTAACACTACTACCATATGGAATAGTCATTAAATAATTCCATATTTTTTTACTTATTTCATCACCCTCTAATTTAATTTTAGGTACCTCTAGTAATGTTTTACCATTGAAATATGAATTCAAATACCTAATAGTATCATTTACTACTTCTAAATTTATAAGTAATGATATTAATAAAGGATTATTAGAATCCTCAAATTCAATTCCTGTTAAATAATCTCCATCTGATTTTATTATTAAATTACCTATTTTAGATTGATATAAAAATTTATAAATTATAGCTTTATTCCTCTCTTTTCTAGATAATCAATACCATATTTTTCAATAATATAGTCCATATCCTTATCTCCTCTACCAGAAAGATTAACTAATATAGTACCAGTCTTTTTTGTAGTTCTTGCAAGACGCATAGCATATGCCACAGCATGGCTTGATTCAACTGCTGGAATAATACCTTCAAGCCTTGATAATGTAAAGAAGGCTTCAATCGCTTCTTCATCTGATACAGTATCATATTCTACACGCTCTAAATCATGTAGGAAGGCGTGTTCTGGACCTACTGATGGATAATCAAGACCTGAAGCTACAGAATAAACTAAATCTGGCTCTCCATTTTCATCCTTTAGCATTATTGAATTAAATCCATGCATTATACCTTCAGTACCAAATTTCATAGATGCAGCATGATCTCCTCGATTAGCTCCACGTCCTAGAGGCTCAACTCCTACTATTTTTACTGGATCATTTAAAAATGGAATAAACATTCCGGCAGAGTTAGAACCTCCACCAACACATGCACAAACCACATCAGGAAGTAATCCTGTCATTTCTTGAAATTGTTCACGAGCTTCAATTCCTACAACTGATTGAAAATCACGAACCATTAATGGAAATGGATGTGGACCTACTACTGAACCAATACAGTATATACAATCTTTATACTCTCTCATATATGCATTAAAGGCTGCGTCTACTGCTTCCTTTAGAGTTTGTTGTCCATCTGTTACTTCAATAACATTAGCTCCAAGTAATTTCATTCTTGATACATTTGGAGCTTGCTTCTTTATATCTACTGCTCCCATATAAATATCGCATTCAAGACCAAAATATGCAGCTGCAGTCGCAAGAGCAACACCGTGCTGACCAGCTCCTGTTTCAGCAATAATTTTCTTTTTACCCATAAATTTAGCTAAAAGACCTTCACCCATACAGTGATTAATCTTATGAGCTCCAGAATGATTTAAATCCTCTCTTTTTAAATATATTTGGGCTCCTCCACAATATTTTGATAATCTTTCACAATGATATACTGGTGTTGGGCGTCCTTGGAATTCCTTTCTAATTCTTCTTAGTTCATTGATAAATTGACTAGAATGACATATTGTTTGATATGCATTAGTAATTTCTTCAAAGGCTGGCTTTAATTCTTCAGGAATATAAGCTCCTCCGTATTTACCAAAATATCCATCATCACTTGGATAATTCTTTAAATAAGTTTCAAAATCTACATCTTTAATCTTCATATACCTTTTTCTCCTTAATTATTTATTATTTTTATAAAGCTCTGCAGCTCTTTTTAATCTCTCTAAAGAATCTAGGACAATAGCTCTTGAGGTTGCGATAGTGACACGTATGAAATGCTTACCACATTTTCCATATTCCTCACCTGAAGCCACTAATAAACCAGTTTTCTTATTTAAGAATTCCACAAAATCACTAGCATCCTTTGTAAGTTTACTAGTATCTATCCACATAAAATAGGTTGCATCACTTTGAACTACATGTAAATCAGGAATATTATTAAAAATATAATCACTATAAAGCTTCTTATTAGTATAAATATATTCCTTTAGTTCATCTAACCAAGCATCACACTTTGTAAGTGCTGCGGTAACAGCATCTAAACAAAAGAAATTAGGCTCCGCAACATCATCAGTATTAAGCCCTCTCCAAACCTTATGTCTTAGGCTAGGATTAGGTACAACTACTGTAGCTGATTGTAATCCTGCAAGATTAAAGCTTTTACTTGCTGATATTAATACAATACTATTATTTCTAATATCCTCACTTAATGCAAGTATAGATGTATATTCCATTCCAGGGGTAACAATATCGCAATGTATTTCATCAGAAACTAAAGTAACATTATACTTTAAACAAAGATTACCTATTTTAGTTAATTCTTCCTTTGTCCATACCTTTCCAATAGGATTATGAGGATTACATAAAATCATCATAGAAGTTTGTCCTAAAGCAAGCTTCTCTTCTAAATCCTTATAATCTACAGAATATTTATAATTATCATACACTAAGTCACTTGATAAGATATATCTACCATTATTATGTATACAATTATAAAAAATATTATAAACAGGTGCCATTATAAGCACATTTTCAGCAGGCGTTGTTATCTTCCTTACAATTGATGAAATTGCAGGTACAATTCCTGTTGCGAAAATCATAGAATCAGTATCTATCCATACATTATGTCTTCGTTGCCAGAAAGCTTGATATGCCTTAAAATATTCATCTGAGGTTATAGAATATCCATAGGCCTTTACCGCCACTCTTTTTTCTAAAGCCTTAACTACTTCCTGTGGTGATTCAAAATCCATATCTCCAAGCCACATTGGTAACTCAGTGGATACTGCGTCCCACTTTAATGAATTAGTATTTTTTCTATTTGCAATATTATCAAAATTAAACACTATTCCTCCACCTTTATTACTACCTTATTAGGATCAATTAAATTATTATCTAGTATAATTTCCTTTATCCTTTTGGCACTTATTTTTCCATTATATGGATTCTTAACACTATCAATGTCTGATACAATTTCTGCATCAACATCACTACAAAATTCAAAGCATAAATCAGTATTTAGAAGCTTACAATTAACCATTTTAATATTCTTCATATAACACATTCCTTGATTTGAATCAATTGTACAATTAATAAATGTCACATTTTTCGAATTCCATCCTATATATTCTCCAATAATTAAAGAATCATATACAACTACATTATCACAGTTCCAAAATGAATCTCTAGAATCCATTTTAGCATTATGTATTTCAACATTTGATGCCCCATCAAATGTATAATTACCGCTTATTATAAAATCTTTTGCATATACATTTTTAGAATTCATTCCAAAATAATCGCCCTTTATTACCACATTTGATAGCTTAACATTTTCACATGTCCACAATGTCTCAATTGCATTTGGCATTTGTACATTTTTTAAAGTAATATTATTACATCTTCTAAATTGCTTAGGTGCACAAATTAATGAATTTTCTATTACTAAATTATTTGTATACCAAACTCCAGATCTAGCAGTATCTAGCCATGTAGTATTATTAACATATATATCCTTAGAATACCATAAGGGATATTTCCATTTAAATATTGAATCATATAATTCAATATTACTACATTCCTTAAGTGGTGATTCTCCATCTGCAAATGTTACGTCATAAAATTTAGTATCATGAGTGTTATATGCGGCTCTTTCACCAGTTAACACTTGTTCTTTTACAATCCTCATTTTATCAAACCTCATATAATATTTTATTGCATATTATAAATTAAGTAAAGTAAATAGCACAAAAAGGCTCAAAACCTTATTGTATATTTTATATTCTATATAGACTTACTACATCTTAAAATTGCATCTTTGACAATCTTCTTCAAGTATTCCTTTACTCCATATTGATAGACAACTAAAGCCTTTCTATAAAATTGTTTATTCTTAGTAAATAACATATTATCTACTGCAATTCCTTTTGATGAAGCTAAATCACACATAAACTTTGTAATAGTTCTAGTATTTCCCTCATTAAATGGATGTGCTTTCCAAAGGGTTGCTAAAGTATCACAAAAAATACTTGTTTTATCATCAATACTAACATTAGAAAAATCAATAGAATTAAAATTATTTATGGCATTTCTTGCGACAGGAACTATCATAAATGGATCTTCATATGGAACTGATGCACCATTCAGTACTTCCTCACTTTTCATTACCCCAAATTTTCTAATTGCACCAGCCCACTCATATAAAGCTCCAAATATATGTTCATGATATTTTTGTAAATGATTAAAATCAAAATCACCTGGAATACTATTTTGATTAATTTCATATAATCTTTTTATACTAATTTCTAATTCAACCTTCTCCAAATCAGAATTATTTCTTATATTTAATTTATTTTTAAATACTGGTTTATCATAAACTAATGTTTCTTTATAAAATCTATCCTCAAATTGTTCCATAAACTACTCCTCACATTTGTAATGACTTAATAGTTTTTCTTCAACTTCGCTAGGCGTTATTTCTTCACGAATCATTTTTTCAAATAGTTCTGCTGCAAATGAAGAAATCTCTGCATGATTATCTAAACTAGCAAATCCAATAGCTTCTTCAAGTTTAGACTTATTAATTTCATATTCTTCCTCACTAATTATAAGTAAATCCTCATCGTTTACATATTCCTTATGACCATTATTCAAAATACCCCTCCTCATTATAAATAAATGGCTTATTTAAGTCATTTATTGGGGATAAAATCCCACTT
Source organism: Anaeroplasmataceae bacterium (assembly GCA_051874255.1). Classification (GTDB taxonomy): domain Bacteria; phylum Bacillota_I; class Bacilli_A; order Acholeplasmatales; family Anaeroplasmataceae; genus UBA3206. Next base: position 139 of record JBJEFR010000040.1, on the reverse strand, counting down.
ATATTATACCATATTATAGCCTATATGTCTCCTATTATGACACAAAAAAAGAGTTTAAAAACTCTTTTTTATAATAATAGCATCGCAAGTCCATAATAAATTATAATTGAGACAACATCATTTACGGTTGTAATAAATG
>JBJEFR010000039.1:0-2246 GCA_051874255.1 Anaeroplasmataceae bacterium | reverse complement strand
AGCATCTTGCAATCGTTTAATGAATTCACTATAAGTCATTTTCTCACCTCCTATATAAATACCGTATTATCATACGTTATATAAAAATTTTACTACCTTGTCATCGGTAATAGTACTAAAAATACTGATATATCACCCTTTTTAGTACGGTATTCATTATCTATTACATTTTTTACAATGATTTTTATAACCATCTTTATTACTACGCTTAATATCAAATTGATTAATTAATTTTACTTCTCCACATTTATTACATTTTTTATATTTTCCTTTGCTTTCATTTAAAAAATATAAACTTATATAATCATTATAAAAACTTTGTGCTATGTTATTGCACATTCTTGTTATTGCTTTATCTACGTTTTGTGGTTTTATATTCAACTCTTTTCCTATTGTTTCATATGAAACATTAAATTGCATACCTTCTATAATATACATATCTCTATCTGATAGCTCACCATTAGAATGCATTTCTCTAATTTTATTATTAATATCAAATGCTACTATTGCCATATCTGAACTAGGGTCTAATTTTCTTTCTCCCAACATCAACATTCCTCTGATATGTGATGGGTCAAAATAATTTGTTAATTCTAACACATGTTTTACAGTAGGACATTTAGAAGGTTTTATCATTACTCTATTTGTATAAGATAATTTACATGATATCATGTAATCCTTCATATCTTTTAAATTACTTTGTAAATGAAATAATTTTACATTTGTACTTCTAGTTTTATGTTTATATATTTTATTTTCTATTCTTAATATATTATCATTGGACAATCCATATCTCTCTAATTGTTTACTTAACTTTATTTCAATATTCATTTTAGGAACTTGAATTTCAATATTTTTATTATATTGAAGTTTTTTTCCTAATTTTAATTCTTCCATTTGTTTTTTTAATATATTTAAATTTCTTTGTGCCTCTGTAAGAAATCTAATTTTTTCTTTTTCGTTATGTTTTATACGTTCCCAACTTTCTTTTTCTTTTATTTCATATCTAGTCTTACTAACCTTCTCAACGTATTCCTCATAAGTACCTGCAAATAATTCTCTTACTTTAAAATCCGACTTCTCTATTTTATTAGGTGGTGCAAGTCTATAATTTTTATCAGTATCAATATCATCATATGACATAGTTTCAAAAAGTTCCAATTCCTTATTGTTTTTCTTTTCTTTTTTATCATATCCGTATATAAAATAACTACCAACTGTTTCTAAAAATTTTGATACATCTGTTTCATCCCATCTAACACTAATCTTATCTAAATTAACTTTACATATACCGCAGTTCCAAATTTCTTGCCAAAATTCCTCAGTCGAACCTATTTCGTCTAAATTAAAGATATTGTTTATCAATTCTAATCTTTTTTCTTCGTTATTTATATCCCAATCTATCATTTTTTTATAATCACTTAATTCTTTTCCTCCTATCGTCCCCTGAAATCTTCCGTTTGTTAACATATTAATCAACTCCTAATTTATTAATGGTATCAATTGTTCTTCTATTCTTTTCTCTAATAATTTCAAATTATGCTCTCTATAATCTAAAGCGACATATACCCCATTTTCTTCGGCATATTTTCTTTTTACATTATCTTTATAAACGTTATATTCATAAGCATCTTCGCCACCAAAGAAATCTATAGGTTGATAATGCTGCCCTCCTTGAACTTCTACGAATATTAAATCGCCATTATAATCTATTATAAAGTCATAATATAATTCGTGTCCCGTTTTAGGATTTATGCAACCATAAGACATCTGTCTAACGTAGTCAATATTTCTTTTATCTAATATTCTAATCAATAAATCTTCGCCTCTATATTTACTTTCTCTGCAATATGGACATCCTGTATCTAAAACTGAAATTCCTGTTTTAATAAAACTATGTTTGCAAACTTCACAGAAAAATTTCATTTTATCATCTTTTCTTTCGAAATTATCAATCAATATTATATTAGGAAACATACACTTCAGTTCTATGTTAAACGCTTCATCATCCTTAAATTTGTTTCCTGTATTATTCATTCCTAATTGCATACCAAATATCATATGTCTATAATCAACATAAAAATTAATCGGTATGGTATTTCCTTTTTCGTCCCATATATACCAACCATCGTAAGTACTTTCTTCATCAGGGACTCCTCTATTAATGAATTCTTCCCATCGCATTACGTTCCAACTCCTTATCTCTCTTAATCATTTACCCTCTTTATAGAATACTCAAAATATCC
>JBJEFR010000038.1:0-2250 GCA_051874255.1 Anaeroplasmataceae bacterium | reverse complement strand
ATTAGTCAGGCCTTATTAAGACTAATGCATTATTATGGTAATGATGTTATTGTTTATTCATTTTTTGACAATAAACAAGCCTTGTTAGGATTTACAACATATAATGAAGTATTAAACTATCAAACATACAAAAATGTAAAAATCTACATTAGTAAAGCTTTACCTTTGTATTTGTTCACTAGGATACTTTCTTATCCAAATATAGATGAGTTTCAATTAATTCTATTAGAAACAAGATTATTAACAAAGAAAATGGAAGAAGAATATGCTACTATATTAGGATTGACATTAAAGGAATATAAGCTAATAGAACAAGGCTCTAAAATAATAACATCAGGATTTAAAAGGGAAATTCAACAAAAACTAAATATGATTGCTTCATCATTTTCAGAATTGTTTAATGAATTTCTGGAGGAAATAGGAGGAGAGACTAAAAATGGCTAGTAACTACAGCAACATTCGCCATAATGACAATAAGGATGATGGAGCACAATCCAATAATAGAATACTTTTTATGTATAATGTCTTATTAAAGGGAGATACTCTAACCTTTAAATTGATAAATAATAAATTTGAAATATCAGATACAACATGGAAACGTGACATAAGAACCATTCGTAGATGTCTATTTGATGTATTCGGAGATGAAGTAAAGCTTCTTAAGGTTAAGAACGAAAAGGCCTACATACTTTATCTTCCAGCAAAGGAAATACGCATGTATCTAAACTAAAAGGATGCATCGGGCTTAAGCAAATTGGGAGATATCCTAGTTTTCTTAAACCAACAAATGTTGACAAAATACAACATTATTCTATTTTCATATCGACAAAAAACAACACGATAATTCATCCGTATTTTTTCAATGTTAAAATTAAACAAGAGGTGAATACGATGCCTAAAAATAACATTGAAAAATTAAGAAAACAAAGAAGATTAACTCAAGAACAGCTTGCAGAGATTATAGGTGTTGGTCGTGATACACTAGGTAGATATGAAGCTGAAATTACAGAAATGAAGGTTTCTGTATTAATTGCATTAGCTGATTATTTTAATGTTACAACTGACTATATATTAGGTAGGTCAACAAAACAGTTTATTGATAGAAAAAAGGTATTTGACGCCATTACAGATAGTCATTTGAAGCTTGTAGCGGATCTATACATTGAGGAAGATGAATAATATTGTCCCTAGATGGGGATTTTTATTTTTTTATTTTGATTCTATGATATACTAAATACAATTACTTATTTTGTCGAGGTGCTTTTAAATGCGAAAAACTTATTCGATGCAATCATATTTTCAAGATTTAAAATACATGATATTTTTGTATGATTATTCTAATTCAATATTATATTTGTTATAATAAAGACAGATAAATTAGAATTTATACAATAGAGTTGTTTAAATTATATGGATGGTGTTAATAAAACATTATACATTCCTTTGTATTGTAAATCTTATGTTATTAAAAAAGGAATAATTTTAAAAGTTTTAAAAGCTGAAGAAATTTGGGAAAAAAGAAGAGTTTAAATTGAAAGGCAAATCAAAGTCTAAATATTTGTCCTATTATATGGGAGTTCGTGCATCAGTTTTTGACAAATGGTTAAAAAATCAAATGATGAAAAATCTAGAAGCTGTTGTATTTCATATTGGATGTGGTATGGATAGTAGGGTTCTAAGGGTTGGAATAAATTAATTGATAATTGGAGGGAGTTAAATGTTTAAATTAGATAAAGAACAATTTATCAAATATATGGATATAACTAGACTTTTAGTTTCTGTAGATGATAAGCAGTATGAAATTATTCCTGAGCTAAAAATATATGGTATTGCAGAATCAAAAACTCCTAAAACAGAAGTGATTGTAACTGGTTATAGAATAAGAGAAGGTAAATGGGATTCAATAAAAAGGACCTTATATTTAAATGATGATGTTAATTTAGTACATCAAACACGTAATGATATCTTAAAAATTATTAATGCTAGTGAATATATTGATGTGATTAAAATTAATGAGTATTATTCATTAGAAGATTACTTAGATGCTAAAGATTTTGATGTAGCTTCAATGGAATATATTTTAAAAAAATATAAAGATTGTAATAAAATGTCATTAGTTACAATGTTTGATGATAAATATAGCTTAACAGAGGAAGAAGCTTCTTTAGCAATTAATGAATTGAAAGAGAATAATTTAAATCATATAAAAAAATTATATGTTAAAAATGAAATATCTGAAGACTTTGATGT
>JBJEFR010000037.1:0-9438 GCA_051874255.1 Anaeroplasmataceae bacterium | reverse complement strand
ACCGCTGACCCTCTGCTTGTAAGGCAGATGCTCTCCCAACTGAGCTAAACCTCCAGATATGGCGCACCCAGAAGGGCTCGAACCCTCAACCTTTTGATCCGTAGTCAAACGATCTATCCAATTGATCTATGGGTGCATATCATTAGTGGCGGTCCGGACGGGACTTGAACCCGCGATCTCCAGTGTGACAGACTAGCATGTTAACCACTACACCACCGGACCATTTCATAACAGCTATTTAATTATAACATAGAGATTATCATCACGCAAGTAATTTTTTTAAAAAATCAAAAATTAAAAAAACAAGCCCTATTGAACTAATTTTCTCAATAGGACTTATTGTTATTTGTTATTCTTCATCATTAGATTCTTTTTCAACTAATTGAGCATTTTTTGCATATGATTTAATTGAAATAATTGTTTGAAGTACTTGAGTTCTTGATGAGTATACCTCTCCTGCAACTACTAATCTCTTTGTAGAATTATATAGTTTAAATTGGAAGTTATTGTTCTTATCCTTATAAATCAAGAATTCTCCTGTATATACAGCTTCTCTAAATCTTTCTAGTGCTTCTTTACAGCTTGAAACTGAACTATAATCTTGACTTGTTACAATCTTAACATTATTAGAAGCCTTTAATACATAAATGTATCCTCTATCTCCATCTTGTTCAATTTCATATGTACCATTAGTTTTCTCTTCATATTCAACATCAGCTTTTTCTGCTGTACTAATAGTTCCATCTGCATTTTCATCAACAACAATATTATCTGTTAATGCGAATTTCTTAAATGAAACAGATGCTTTTTCTGCAGATTCCTTTGTTGAGTAATTAGCGCTTTGGCAAAGAATACGATTTTGCTTAGATACTAATGTAAAGAAATATAATCCATGCTTATCAGCATCAATTTTAATTGTACCATCAACTGTATTCTTCTTTACAGTATTAATACCATTACGACATCCTTTTTCTGTAGTATATGGCTCTGAAATAATTAGTGATTGACCATTTGAAGCTAAAAGTTGATATCTATATGCTCCATTTTCACATCTAATGATATATTTTCCTGCATATCTACCTGTTCTCTTAGGTGTATCATCCTCTTTATCATCTGATTCATTATCTTCTTCCTCTGAATCTTCCTCATCATCTGATTCTTCTTTAGCTTCCTCTTCGTCTTCAACTGTTTCTTCTTCGGCTTCAGATTTTTCTTCTTCAATTGTCTCTTCTTCAGCTGATTCTTCTCCCTCTTCAACTGACTCCTCTTCAGCCTCAGCTTCTTCTTCAGCTACAACAGCCTCTTCTTCGTCTTCAGTCTCTTCTTCAGATATAGAATCATCATATGATTCTTCCTTTAAAGCTACAGTATTATCTTCTGGTTGTGATACTTTTTTCTTTCTTGAAGAAAGAATTGCAAAAATAATACATAAAACTAAAACAACACCTGCAATCGCAACCGCAACAATTCCAACTATCTTATCTGATACTAAAAACATAACAACCACTTTCCTTCCTTTTATCCTTAAACTTATTATACATTTTTTTAAATATAAAAAGCAATTACATTTTATATAATTCGACATTATTTTCAAAAAAAAATACTTTAGCTTGTAAACTAAAGTATTTTTCTTCTTAATTTAATTTAGAAACAATATCAAGAGCTACACGTTTACCGTCAACCATTGATCTAACAACCGTATCAGCACCTCTAACAATATCTCCACCTGCATATACATCCTCAAGTGATGTCTTATCATCAGATGCAACAATATATCCATGATCAGAATTAATATTATTTACCTCTATAAAATCCTTTGCAGGACTTTGTCCGATTGCCACGATAAAATTATTGCACTCTAGCTCTTCTATTATACCAGTACCAATTGGGCTTCTACGTCCTGATTCATCTGGTTCTCCAAGCTCCATTTTTTCCACCTTTAAGGCCTTAATGTGTCCTGTTTCATCCTTAATAACCTCAACTGGATTAGTTAAGAAATTAAATTTAACACCTTCCTCAAGGGCCTCCTTAAGCTCAATCTTTGATGCCGGAGCTTCCTCTAGGCTTCTACGATATACTATCATAACCTCACTACCATCGCCAATTCTAACTGCTGTTCTACATGCATCCATCGCAACATTTCCAGCTCCAACTACTATTGTACGACCTGTAAGCTTAACCTCTTCACCAATTCCATATGATACATAGTTATTTACATTCTTTAATAATGTATTAGCATCAATAACACCAGCTGCATCCTCTCCAGGAATACGCATAGCCTTTGATTTAGTTAAACCAACTGATACAAATATTTTATTATATCCTTCTTTTTTTAAAGCTTCTACAGTAGTATCCTTCATATCTGTATTAAATTTAAATTCAACACCCATACTCTTAATATAATCAATATGATTATTTAAAACTGTTTTTGGTAATCTGTATTCAGGAATACCATACGCTGTAACTCCTCCTGCATAAGGCATACGTTCAAAAACAGTTGATTTAATTCCGTTTTTAGCAAGCTCAAGTGCACAAGACAATCCTGCAGGTCCAGCTCCAATAATAGCTACCTTAAAATCATCTCTAAATTTTGTAGGCTTAGCTGGACGATATTTAGCATTATCTCCAACATATCTTTCAAGCCCTCCTACATTGATAGGATCTTGTGTCTTCATTTTATTTCTTATACAATTTCCTATACATTGTTTTTCGTGAGCACATACTCTTGAGCAAATTGGTGATAGATTAGTCATAGTATTAATAAGCTCATATGCTAAATCTAAATCATCATTTTTAATTGCTTGAATAAAATCGGGAATAGGTAGTCCTGCAGGACATCCTGTTCTGCACATAGGCTTTTTACAGTTTAAGCATCTACTTGCCTCTTTTATTGCCTCTTCTTTTGTCATTGTTTTTGTAACTTCTTCAAATCCTAACATTTTCATTCTCCTATTTATATGCTTTATTAATTAATGCTAAATCGCAAAGTCCAATTGCAATCATAGCTTCTAATACAACCTGTGCTCTTAAAATAATAGCACAATCATGTCTTCCTTCAATTTTTAAATCAACTATCTTGTTTTCACTAAAATTATAAGTAGCCTGAGTTTTATAAATTGATGGTGTAGGCTTTATAGCTATTTTAACATCTATTTCATTTCCATTAGCTATACCACCATTTATTCCACCATTATTATTAGTTTTAGTATGTCCATCCTTATCGATAAAACAATCATTATATTCACTACCATGTAATGCTACTCCATCGAATCCGACACCAAACTCTACACCCTTAACTCCACCAACAGAGAATAATAGATGAGATAAAACTGATTCAACTGAATCAAAATAAGGCTCTCCTAATCCTTTTTCAACTCCATTAACCTTCACATTAACAATTCCACCAATAGAATCTCCAGCTAGTAAGGCTTTATCTAAAACCTCATCATAATTTTTTTCATTAGTTTCTCCAGCTAAATTAATAATTTTAGTATCAAAACTATATCCGGTGATTTTTTTAGCAACTACTCCTGCCGCTACAATTCCAGTAGTTAATCTTCCTGAAAATGCTCCTCCACCTCGATAATCCTGATATCCCTTAAATTTCACAGATGCTGTGTAATCAGCATGACCTGGTCTTGGAGTTTTTACTAAATTACTATAATCCTTACTACGTGTGTTAGTATTATTAAATTTTAATAATACTGGTGCACCAGTAGTATATCCATTAAATACACCTGACTCAATAATAACATTATCAGCCTCTACTCTTGGTGTTGTTCCCTTTTTACCTGATTTTCTTCTATCAATATCAATATCAAAATCTGATTCCTTTAATTCAATACCAGCAGGTACTCCATCAAGAATAACACCTACACTATTTCCATGTGATTCTCCATAAATACTTACTCTAAAAAGTCTTCCAAAACTATTCACCACTAATCACCTTACCTACATATTTTAGCATCTCATTATAATCTATATTATATTCATATCCAAGCCATATATCTTGAGCTTTTTTAGCTTGAGCTATAAGCATTAATAGTCCATTATAGCTATTTTTATTATAGCTCATTAGCTTAGTAATACTTGGATTAAAAATAATATCTACAATAGCCTCTGCCTTTTTTGCCATATTATAATCAACTGGCGAAGCATCTATATTTGGATACATTCCAACTGGAGTAGTATTTACTATAATATCATTTGAACTTATATTAAGCATATCATAGGTAATAGTATCAAAAAGCTTATTTCTACTTACCTTTACTACCTTAGCGTTTAAATCTATTAATGCTTTATTTATAGCTAAGCTAGCACCTCCAGTACCAAGTACATAGCAGGTTTTATCACAAACATCTATATTATAGAATGCTAATTGTTCTTTAAATCCAAAATAATCAGTGTTATATCCAACAAGTAGACCATTTTCATATTTAATAGTATTAACACTACCTATTATTTTAGCTTCCTCACTTATAACATCAAGATACTCCATAACCTTTTTTTTATATGGAATAGTAACATTAAATCCACTATATTCATTTGTTTTAAGTTTATTTAAGGTATCCTCTATCTCACTTTCTTTTATTTCTAAAAGGCTATAGCTATAATCCAGGCTCTTCATTTTAAACAGCTTCTCTTGAATTATTGGAGAATAGCTATGAGATAAATGCTCTCCAAGTAATGCAAATTTTTTCATATAATTACTTACCTTCTATTATTTTTTTCTGGTAGTCCTTACTAGAATCTAATACTCCCTTAAAGAATGTTAAATAAAATTCCTCTAATTCCTTATTATCTAATAAAGTTAAATTCTTTTTAATCTGAGCTTCTTCTCTAGATGAATCTAAAACAGGCATATTATGCTCTATTTTATATTCAACAACCATATTAACTGCATTCATTCTTTCTTTAAACAAGGCTATCATTTGTTCATCTATTGTATTGATTTTATCTCTTGCTATATCAAGCTTACTCTTCATATTGAACTATACCTCCTACACTTTCAAAGGCTTTAAAGAAATGAGGGTATGATTTTTTTATTGCTGAGGCGTTTTTTATTTTAATAGGTCCGTCACAGCATATTGAAGCTATCGCAAGAGCCATAACAATTCTATGATCATTATGTGAATCAAGCTCTAATGATGATTTTAAGCCATCAACTCCTATTATTGACATATGATCACCCTCATCAGTTAATAAAGCTCCTAGCTTTCTTAGCTCCTCTACCATACAGGTTACACGATCACATTCCTTAATACGAAGTCTTTCAATATTAACAAACTTACTTTCTCCTTCACTTAAAGAAGCTAAAACAGTAAGAATTGGTCCTAAATCAGGAGATTGCGCAAAATCAATTGTAGCTCCATGAGTTACTTTAGTATCCGCATATAAATCTCCATTTTTAAAATATATATTTCCACCAAAATCCTTAATATCATCAATAATTTTTTTATCACCCTGATATGAATTTTCATTCATACATTTCATAGTGATCTCTGCACCTAGGCAGTTAGCTACTGCCCAGAAGGCAACCTGAGAATAATCTCCCTCAACTGTATAGTCACATGGCTTATAGCTTTGATTACCTTTAATATTAAATACTTTATAATCAGTAGTTTCAATAATAATTCCAAATTTTTTTAGAATATCCATTGTTAAATCAATATATCCTTTACTTTCAAGCTTAGTTGTTACAACTATGCTACTATCATTATCAAGTAAAGGTAGTGCATATAATAATCCAGTTATAAACTGACTAGATATATCTCCTCTTACCTTATATACGCCACTTTTAAGACCATTATATACCTTCATTGGTAAATAATCTTCTCCTACCTCATATTTAATACCAAACTCATCAAATAAATCAGTAAAAACATTAAGAGGTCTTTTAACTAAATTATTTTCACCCACGAAGGTTATTGGCTCATCACATGTAAGGGCAATAGGAATCATAAATCTAATAGTAGATCCTGATTCATTAGCATTAATAACATCACTTACTCTTTTAACCTTACTACCTGTAATTTCTAAATAATCCTCATGCTCTAATATTGTAGCTCCACAAGCTCTCATAGCATTTATAGTAGCCTTTATATCCTCTGAATAAATAATATTTGATATTTTACTTGTACCACTGGCAAGCGAAGCGGCAATAATAGCTCTATGTGATAAGCTTTTAGAAGGTGGAATAACTACGCTTCCTTTTAATTTAGCTGGTGTTATTGTTACATTCATCTACATCAAATCCCCTATACTATCTTCTTTTATTTTATAAATTATTGGCTTTCCTATATCCTCAATAAAAATAAATCTAATCTCTCCTGCAAGATTCTTTTTATCGTAAGCCATATCCTTTAAATAATCCTTATAATTGTAATCATCAAGTGGGAAATCATAGCTCTTTAAAATACTTTCAATGATTTCATAGCATCTTCTATTAGTCACATTTAAATCAATACCAAATTTTAAAGCCATAAGCATACCTATCGCAACAGCTTCTCCATGGCGATATCCATATTTAAGCTCTATAGCGTGTCCAAATGTATGTCCAAAATTTAAAAACATTCTTTCACACTTATCAAATTCATCTATTTCTACTACTCTTTTTTTAACCTTTAGGCTTTCCTCTATTATTTCCTCAGTAATTGTTTTAATTCCAGTGGAAACAAGCTTTAAAAGCTTCTCATTTCCTATCGCTCCATGCTTAATAAGCTCTCCCATACCATTTCTAAATTCTTCATAAGGAAGGGTATCTAGAGTTTTAGGATCGATTAAAACCATAAGTGGCTGTTTAAAAGCTCCTATAATATTTTTTCTATTGTAAAAATCAATACCAGTCTTTCCACCTATCGAACTATCCATTTGAGCTAATAATGAGGTAGGAATACCAATATAGTCAATTCCACGATACATTGTTGCAGCAACAAATCCAGTTAAATCACCAATTACTCCTCCACCTAAAGCAAGTAATAAATGATTTCTTCTAACCTCTAAATCAATAAGCTTTTGACACAATTCTTGATATCCAGCAAATGATTTAGTAGCTTCTCCTGCTGGCATTACCACTGATTTAACAATAAAATCTTCGTTTAAAGCCTTTTTTACTTTTTCTAAATAATATTTTTCTACATTTGTGTCTGTTATAATAAAAATTTCTTTATTTTTATATACCTCTTTAATGTAAGAGCCTAAATGATCTAATAGCCCATTTTCAATAACTATATCATAGCTATGATCCTTCAGGTTAACTGTAAGCTTTCTCATTTACTCCATCTCTTTTCTATGCTTTGTCGATTTTATAAAAAGCTTTTTTAAAGACTCTTCGTCATTATTTTCAAGTGCTGCCTTTAATAAATCTAATTGTTCCTCAAAATCATTAATTTTACTTAATAAAATATCTTTATTTTGAAAGAATAAATCACTCCATAACACTTCATTAATTTTAGCAATTCTTGTTAAATCTCTATACGAATCACCAACATAAGAAGCTGTATCAATATCATGATCAGCGTTAACTAAGCTAACAGCAATCGCATGAGTTAACTGTGATGTATACCCTATCATAGAATCATGCTTATGTGGATCCATTACACTAATTCTACCAAATTCTAAATCATTACCAATAGATTTAATTACCTCTATTGCTTCGTTTGTATTTTTATCAGTAGGACACACTAAAAAATTAGCCTTTTTAAACATTTCTATGTTTGCATAAAGAATACCACTTTTTTCTCTTCCCGCCATTGGATGATGAGAAATATATTCTGCCTTCATAGGTATCATTTGAGCATCATATACAAATGATGTCTTTACTCCACATAAATCAGTAATGATTTGACCATCCTTAAATAAACTCTTATATTCATTTAAAAAATTTAAAATATAACTTGGATATAATCCTATTACAATTAAATCAACTAGAGGGATATATAAAGATGCATCTATTCCACCATCTATTATATATTTATTATCTTTAGCATACTTTATAGATTCCAAATTTGTATCTACACCATATACCTCATGTCCCTTTAAAGATAATCCCATTGCATATGAACCACCCATTAATCCAAGTCCAACAATAAGTATTTTCATTATTTAATCTCTTTTCCAACTATTGGTGCTATTTTCTTTAAATCTGTCATTAATTCATCAAATTGCTCTGGCCATAATGATTGAGCTCCATCGCATAAAGCCTTTGGTGGATTATTATGCACCTCAATAATAAGTCCATCAGCCCCTACAGCTAAAGCTGCTTTAGATAGCATAGGAACCATACTACGTCTTCCAGCACTATGTGATGGATCTACAACAACTGGTAGGTGACTTAGCTCCTTAACAGCTAGGACAGCACTTAAATCTAAAGTATTTCTTGTATATTTTTCGAATGTCCTAATACCTCTTTCACATAAAATAACCTTTTCATTTCCACCAGCCATAATATATTCAGCTGCCATCAGCCATTCCTCAATTGTTGCTGATAATCCTCTTTTCAATAATATAGGCTTATCAATTTTACCAAGTGCCTTCAACAAATGGAAATTTTGCATATTACGTGCCCCAACCTGAATAATATCCACATCCTTAACGAATGTAGGTATCATATCCTCAGACATTATTTCTGTGATAATTGGTAGTCCTGTTTTTTCTCTTGCAATCTTAAGTAACTCAAGTCCCTCAAGCTCAAGTCCCTGAAAAGCATAAGGACTTGTACGAGGCTTAAAGGCACCTCCACGAAGTATTTGGGCACCACTATTTTTAACATCACTTGCAACCTCGGTGATTTGTTCTTCAGTTTCAACACTACAAGGCCCAGCCATTACCACAAATGATCCTCCACCTATTTTAACTCCATTTACATCTATGATAGTATCTTCCGGATGAAAAACCTTTGAAGCCTTTTTATATGGAGATTGTATTCTAGTTACCTCCATAACTCCTGGTAGACCTTTAATGTCCTCAACATCAAGCTTTGAGGTATCTCCAATAATTCCAAGCAATTTAAATGTATCACCTGATGCATCCTTAACCTCAAATCCTTTATCCTTGAACCTATTAACTAAATCATTATATTGTTCTTTGGTTGATTCCTTAGTTAGTTTTATAATCATAATATCACTCTCTCTTTATAATTATATTAAAAAGGACAAGAGTTATTCCTGTCCCCATAAGTCATAAAAGCTATAATAATAATCAAAAAATATTTATAGTTTTCTGCTTTATAATCTTTTGAGGATGCTACAAGCATCATATATTAATAAGATAATTATATTCATCAAATATAAATTGTCCTTATCGATTTAATTATATCATAATAGTGTTATAAGTCAAATTATGCCTAATAATATTTCAAGTATTTAAAAAATATTGTTATTTTAAATAGAGTAGAGGAAAGAAAATAATTCTTTGCCCCTCTCATTGCACCGTACGTAC
>JBJEFR010000036.1:0-9447 GCA_051874255.1 Anaeroplasmataceae bacterium | reverse complement strand
AGGAGAATATATATGATTGAAGATATTGAAAAAATAATTAAGATATTTGAAGGTGCAAATGTATCAAAATTATCACTTGAACTAGAGAATATGAAGCTTGAGCTTGAAAAAAATGAAACAAGTGAAGCTAAGGTTATTGTTAATAATGAAATTGAAGTTCCTCAACATAAGGAAATAGATAATATAAGATATGTTACTTCGCCAATTGTTGGTACATTCTATACAAGAAGAGGACCAGGGCTAGAGCCTTTTGTTACTGTAGGTAAAAAGGTTAAAAAGGGTGATGTGCTATGTATTATTGAGGCAATGAAGGTTATGAATGAGGTAACATCTCCTTGTGATGGTGTTATTAAGGAAATAATTGCTTCTAATGAGGCACTTGTTGAATATGATGAAAAATTAATATCTATAGGTGATGTAAATGATTAATAAAGTATTAATTGCCAATAGAGGAGAAATTGCTGTTAGAATTATAAGAGCCTGTAAAGAAATGGGAATTAAAACCGTCGCAATTTTTTCAACAGCTGATAAGGATGCACTTCATGTTAATTTAGCTGATGAAAGCGTATGTGTAGGAGGACCTAAGGCTAAGGATAGCTATTTGAATATGTCAAATATTTTATCGGCTGCATCAAGCACTAAATGTGATGCAATTCATCCAGGCTTTGGTTTTTTATCAGAAAGCTCTAAATTTGCAAGATTATGTATTAAATGTAATTTAATATGGATTGGACCTAATCCAGATGTTATTGATAAGATGGGAAATAAGAGTGAAGCTAAAAAAACAATGATAAAGGCTAAGGTTCCTATTGTACCTGGAAGTAAGGGAGAGGTATCTTCAGTATCTGAGGGATTGAAAATAGCATCACAAATTGGTTACCCAGTATTAATTAAAGCCTCAAGCGGTGGTGGAGGAAAGGGAATGAGAGTTGCAAACTCAGAAGCTGAATTCGAGGATGCTTTCTTTACTGCCAAAACAGAAGCCTTAAATAATTTTGGTGATGATGGAGTATATATTGAAAAATTTTTAAATAATCCTAAGCATGTAGAGGTACAAGTTGTAGGAGATAAGTTTGGAAATATTATTCATTTATTTGAGCGTGATTGTTCAATTCAAAGACGTAAGCAAAAAATGATAGAAGAGGCACCTTGTTTTTTCCTTCGTCAGGATGTAAAGGAAAGATTATATGAGGATGCAATTAAGGCTTCAAGGGCTGTGAAATATGATAGTGTTGGTACTATCGAATTTGTCGTTGATGAGGATCAAAATTACTATTTTATTGAAATGAATACAAGAATTCAGGTAGAACATCCTATTACAGAGATGATTACTAATGTTGATATAGTAAAAACTCAGATTAGAATAGCTGCAGGACAAAAGCTTCAGTATAAGCAAGAGGATATTCATCAGAATGGATATGCGTTAGAATGTAGAATTAATGCTGAGGATATTACAAGAGATTTTGCACCTAATCCTGGTAAAATTACATTCATGAATTTACCAGGTGGAAAGGGAGTAAGAATTGATACTGCTACTTATGTTGGATATACAATTCCACCATTTTATGATTCAATGATTTTAAAGGTTATTACCTTTGCACCTACTAGATTTGAATGTATAAGAAAAATGAGAGTGGCGTTAGAGGAATTAATAATAGATGGTGTTAAAACCAATATTGATTATCAATATGTTATATTGCATTCACCACAATTTATTCAAGGAAACTATAATACAGGATTTATAGAATTATTTCAAAAGGAGATAGCTACTCATGACAAGCTTATTTCAAGAACGCAAAAATAAAATAAAGGTATTTAGAGATGATTTAGAATCTTTAAAATATATTAAGAAAAAATCATACACTTCATTTGTTGATATACCTAATGATTTGTTCTCTACCTGTAAAAACTGTAAAGCTAATGTTTTAAATGACGATTTAAAGGAGAAATTAAATGTTTGTCCTAATTGTGGATATCATAATCCTTTAAATCCTATGGATAGAATAAATAGTCTAAGTAATGATTATAATGAATTATTTAGCGATGTTGTTTTAAAAAAATATACTGATAATGATTATAAGGAAAAGCATCTTGATTATGAATCTAAAACAGGTGAGCTTGATGCAGTAAGATGTTTTGATGCTTATGTTGATGGAATTAGAGTAGCTATTGGTATTTTAAATTCTAATTTTATGATGGGATCAATGGGAAGTGTTGTTGGTGAAAAAATAACTCTTCTTATTGAGTATGCAACAGCTAATAAGCTACCACTTGTTATTTTTTCATCATCTGGTGGAGCTAGAATGCAGGAGGGAATAATATCTTTAATGCAAATGGGAAAAACATCTATGGCCTTAAATAATTTCAAGGAATTATTTATAAGTATATTAACTAATCCTACAACCGGAGGGGTACTGGCATCATTCGCAAGCTTAGGTGATATTACTATAGCTGAACCTAAATCTGTAATTGGATTTGCTGGACGTAGAGTTATTGAAAATACTATAAAGGAAAAATTACCAGATGAATTCCAAACATCTGAGTTCTTACTTGAAAAGGGTTATCTTGATTTGATTGTTGAAAGAAAGGAGCTTAAGAATACAATAGTAAAACTTCTTAAGATACATGGATATGACACATCTAGATAGAATTGTAGAAATTGAAGGGCTTAGAAATGATATTAATCTTATGGATAAAAATCATCCTGATTATGAAGCAAATTTAAAAAGATTAGAGGCTTTAGAAAATGATGATTATAATTCATTAACTCCTTGGGATAGAGTATGTATGTCTAGAGATAGAAGTAGACCTAAATCTATTGATTATATTAGAGCATTATTTGATGATTTTATTGAATTACATGGTGATCAATATTTTGCTGATGATGTATCTATTATTGGTGGGATCGGTTATATAAATGGTATAGCTGTTACTGTTTTAGCACAAAGTAAGGGAAAAACTTTAGAGGAAAATATAAAGAAAAATTTTGGTTCTAATAATCCTGAGGGATTTAGAAAAACCAAAAGATTAGCCTTACAAGCAGAAAAATTTAATAGACCTATAATTACTATTGTTGATACCTCAGGAGCTTTTCCTGGAAAGGGTGCTGAGGAAAGAGGACAAGCTAGGGCTATTGCTGATAATTTAAAAGTTTTTGGCGGACTTGGTGTTCCTGTTATTGCTCTTGTAATTGGTGAAGGTGGAAGTGGAGGAGCACTAGCATTATCATTAGGAAATAGAATATTAATGCTTGAGAATGCTATTTATTCTATTTTATCTCCAGAAGGATATGCAAGTATTTTATATAAGGATCCATCAAAGGCTAAGGATTGTGCTATGAAAATGAAATTAACAAGCTATGATTTAAAGGAACTAAATATTATAGATAATATTATTATTGAGGGCCCTAAGGGAATAAATAATAGATTTGAAGAAATTATTAAGGAAATAAAGGAAATAATTACTGTAGAGCTTAAGAAATTAAGTAAGCTTACAAGTGATGAAATAAAAGAAGAGAGATATCAAAAATATAGACATTTAGGAGATATATATCTATGAGTAAAATAGAAATAGTTGGAATGGGTAGTTATGTTCCATCTACGGTTGTCTCAAATGATGATTTGAGTAAAATTATGGATACCTCAGATGAATGGATAAAGACAAGAACAGGAATAACTAATAGGCATTATGCTACAGATGAAAATACTAAGGATATGGCTATAAAGGCGAGTATAGAGGCTTTTAGAAAAACAGGTATTTCTCCTAATGATATTGATTTAGTTATAGTTGCGACTATTACAGGAGATGATATTACACCAAGTGTAGCCTGTAAAATCCTTAAGGAGCTTAATATTAGAGATGTAATGGCCTTTGATATTAATGCAGCATGCTCAGGCTTTATTTACGCATTAAATACTGCAAGTGCATTAATGGAGGCTAATGACTATAAATATGCTCTTGTAATTGGTGCAGAAAAGCTTACAAAGCTATTAGATTATAGTGATAGGTCAACTGCCATTTTATTTGGAGATGGTGCTGCAGCTACGATTGTTAGAAGATCAAAGAAAAAAGCATATTTTTCTTGTTTCGGAAGAACAGATGAGCTAAATGTATTGCAAGCACCGGGAATCACACAAAATGGTATTTTTAAAAATAGTGTATGTAATGATTTTTATCTTACTATGAATGGACAAGAGGTATATAAATTTGCAATAAGTGCTTCAATAGAAGCTATCAATAGTGTACTTGATAAAGCTTCTTTGACATTAAATGATATTAGTTTAATAGTTCCACATCAGGCTAATATTAGAATTATTGAAGCAATAAGTAAAAGACTTAAATTAGATATGGATAAATTTTATACTAATGTAAGTGAATATGGTAATACCTCAGCAGCAAGTATTCCACTTGCTCTTAATGAGGTATTAGATAAAAAAATATTGAAAAAAGGAGATAAAATTATTCTAGTTGGCTTTGGTTCAGGATTGACCTATGCCGCTTCTATAATAGAAATATAGTATATGTTATTAAATGAATTATTAAATATAAAATACCCTATAATTGGTGGTGCTATGGCTAATATAGGTACAGGTAGCTTTGCCGCTAGTGTTTCTAATGCTGGAGGGCTTGGAATAATTGCGACAGGTGCTTGGGACGCAGAAAAAACTAGAGAAGAGATTAGAATTTGTAAATCTAAAACAGATAAGCCTTTTGGTGTTAATTTAATGCTTATGAATTATCACTTAGAAGAAATTGTTAAGGTTATTCTTGAGGAAAAGCCAGCTGTAGTTACAACTGGTGCTGGAAATCCTGGACCTTATGTAGAAGCACTAAAGAATGCTGGAATTAAGGTTTTTCCAGTTGTTGCAAGTGTTGCACTAGCAAAAAGACTAGAGCGCTATGGTGTAGATGGATTCATAGCAGAAGGTACTGAATCAGGAGGACATGTAGGGCTTGCTACAACAATGGCTCTTATTCCTCAAATTGTTAAGGCTGTTAATGTTCCAGTAATTGCGGCAGGAGGATTTGCAAGTGGTAGTGGATTAAATGCGGCTTTAGCTCTTGGTGCTATAGGTATTCAAATAGGTACATGTCTACTTGTAAGTGATGAATGTCCAATTCATGAAAACTATAAAAATGCTATTATAAAGGCTAAGGATAGTGATACTGTTGTAACAGGAAGAAAGCTTGGGGCACCAGTAAGAATTTTAAAGAATAAAATGACTCGTGAATATTTAGAACTTGAGGAGAAAAATGCATCAAGAGATGAATTAGAGGCTTTAACACTTGGTGGATTAAGAAGAGCTGTATTTGATGGAGATATTGAAAATGGTTCAGTTATGGCAGGACAAATAGCTGGATTGGTTGATAAAAGACAGCCATTAAAGGATATACTTGAGGGTATTGTCAATGATGCTATAAAGGAGAAAAATGAATTAGTTAATAAAATTGATTCAATTATAAGATAATGAAAATAGGATTTTTATTTGTGGGTCAAGGAGCTCAAAAGGTTGGGATGGGTCTTGACTTATATAACAAAGATTTAGAAACTAAAGAGCTTTTTGATAGCTATCCCAATATTAGAGATTTATGCTTTTATGGACCAGATACTGAGTTAAATCAAACTAAAAATACGCAAAAATCTATTTTGCTAGAATCATATGCAGTAGCTTCATATTTAAAAAGAAAGGGTATTGAGCCATCATATGTTGCAGGATTAAGCTTAGGTGAATACTCAGCCTTAACATTCAGTGAAGCATTTGACTTAAATGATGCAATTGATATCGTATCATTTAGAGGTGAGCTAATGCAAAATGCTCTACCTTTAAATACATCAGGAATGGCAGCTGTAATTGGTTCAACTGAAGAAATTATTAAAGAATGCATAAGCCAGGTAGATGGTGTAATTGGAATTGCTAATTACAATAGTCCAGCTCAAATAGTAATTACAGGCGAGATAGATGCTCTAAATAAGGCATCAGCTTTGTTAAAGGATAAGGGCTATAGAGTAATTCCACTTAAGGTTTCTGGAGCCTTCCACTCTCCCCTACTTAATGACGCAAGCTTTAAGCTTAAGGAAAAGCTTAGCACATATGAAATTAATAATCCTAAGTACAAGATGGTTTATAATAGCTATGGTACTGAATCAAATGATAATATAGTAGATATTTTAACTAAACAAATTAAATCAAGTGTATATTTCTATCAATCAATTTTATATATGATAGAAGAAGGTGTTGATACATTTGTTGAGGTAGGAGTAGGTAGTGCATTATCAGGATTTGTTAAAAAAACAAACCCTAATGTTAAGGTATATACAACAAATAGCTTAGAAGATATTGATAAAGTGGTAGGTGATTTGTGTGATAGCGATAGTAACAGGTAGTACAAGAGGCATTGGCAAGGATATAGCTATATCACTTGCTAAAAACGGATATAATGTAGTAATTAATTATAATTCTAATGAACAGAAGGCTATAGAGGTTAAGAAGCTTTGCGATGAATATAATGAAAGTATTATCGTAAAGGGTAATGTAGCTAAAATGGAGGATGCTTCTAATATAGTTGATGAGGCAATAAAAAAATTTGGGCGCATTGATTTATTAGTAAATAATGCGGGTATAACTAAGGATAATTTATTACTTCGAATGACTGAGAGCGATTTTGATGATGTAATAGATACTAATTTAAAGGGAGTATTTAATATGTCTAAGCTTGTTAGTAAAATTATGCTAAAGCAAAAATCAGGTAATATTATTAATATATCATCAGTAATTGGAGTTATTGGTAATGCTGGACAAACAAATTATGCTGCAAGTAAGGCAGGAATTATTGGTTTTTCAAAATCTCTTGCTAAGGAGCTTGCATCAAGAGGAATAAGAGTAAATTGTGTAGCTCCTGGTTTTATTGAAACTGATATGACAGCTGTTTTAACTGAGGAACAACAACAAAATATATTAAAGAATATTCCTCTTAATAGACTAGGAAAGCCTAGTGATATTAGTAATTTAGTTTTATTTTTAGCATCAGATAATGCATCATATATTACTGGTCAAGTAATAAATGTATGTGGTGGAATGGTAATATAGGAGGGTTTATATGAATAGAGTAGTTATTACAGGATTAGGTATGGTTAGCCCTATTGGAAATAATGTATGTGAATCTTGGGAAGGAATAAAAAATAAAAAGTGTGGAATTGATAAAATCACTTTATTTAATACTGATGAATACAAGGTTAAGCTTGCAGGAGAGGTTAAGAACTTAAATTTTGAAGATTTTTTAACATTCAAGGAAATTAAAAATAATGATCGTTTTGCTATATTTGCTAAAATTGCTGCTAAGGAAGCTATGGCTGACTCAGCCTTAGATTTAGATAGTATTGATCATGACCGCTTTGGAGTATGTGTTGCATCTGGAATTGGTGGACTTAAAACAATAGAGGATACAGCTATTACATTACAAGAAAGAGGTAATACAAGAGTATCACCATATTTTATTCCTAAAACCCTAATAAATTTAGCTGCTGGATCAATAGCTATTGAATACAAGGCTAATGGATATGTATCAAGCGTTGTTACTGCATGTGCTGCCGGAACTAATGCTATTGGAGATGCTTATAATAGAATTAAATTTGGATTTGAGGATATTATGCTTGCTGGAGGTAGTGAGGCATCTATTTGTGAGCTAGGTATTTCTGGATTCCAATCAATGAAGGCTTTATGTACATCAGATAACCCATCTAGAGCTTCTATTCCTTTTGATAATGAAAGAAGTGGATTTGTTATGGGTGAAGGTGCAGGTATTTTAGTACTTGAATCACTTGACCATGCTTTAAAAAGAAATGCCAAAATATATGGAGAGGTTGTCGGATATGGTGTAAGCTGTGATGCTCATCATATTACTGCACCATGTGAGGATGGAGGTATAGCTGCAAAAGCTATGGTTAAAGCATTAAAGGATGCAAATATTACTCCTGAAAAAATTGATTATATTAATGCTCATGGAACATCTACTCATTTAAATGACCTTACAGAAACAAATGCTATTAAGCTTGTTTTTGGCGAGCATGCTTATGATTTAGCTGTATCATCAACAAAATCAAACACAGGACATTTACTTGGAGCTGCCGGAGCTATTGAAGCCATTTTTTCAACATTAGCCTTGAAGGATGGAATTATTCCTCCTACTATTAATTATAAAGAGGCTGATCCTGAATGTGATCTTGATATAGTAGCTAATGAGGTTAGAGAAAAGAATATTACCTATGCTATGTCTAACTCACTAGGATTTGGTGGACACAATGCATGTATTATTATTAAAAGGTGGGATGATTAATGCTATATAATATTGAAGATATAAAAAAAATAATTCCTCACCGTTATCCCTTCTTATTAGTAGATAGAATTGAAGAGGTTAATGAGGATGAGAATGGTAATATCAATGTTAAGGGATATAAATGTGTTTCTGCAAATGAACCATTTTTTCAAGGACATTTTCCAGACTATAATGTAATGCCTGGAGTATTAATATTAGAGGCTATGGCCCAATGTGGAGCTGTAGGAGTTCTTTCTAAGGAAGAACATAAAGGAAAAATTGTATTATTTACAGGAGCTAATAAGGTTAAGTGGAGACAACAGGTTGTACCTGGAGATGTACTAAGCTTTGATGTTACAATAAATGGTATTAGACATAATATGGGATTTGGTAGTGGATCTGCATATGTTGACGGAAAATTAGTTTGTAGTGCTGAAATATCTTTTGCTATAAAATAATGAAAGTAATATATTTTGATTCTTTACCTTCTACTAATACATATCTTAAAGAAAATTATAACAAATATAACGATGAGGATGTTGTATTAGCTATAACACAAACCCAAGGTAGAGGAAGATTTACAAGAGAGTGGATATCAAATAATGATTTAACGTTTTCGATATTATTTAAAAATAATAACTATAATCATGGATTGATAGCACCGCTTTCTATTATTGATGCACTTGAAACTAATGGAATAAATGCCAAAATTAAATGGCCTAATGATATTTATTTAAATAATAAAAAGCTATCTGGTATTTTAATAGAATCTATAATAGAAAACAATAATACTAAATGTATTATAGTTGGAATAGGATTAAACTTAAGTAAAAAAAGTGATGATTTAAATGCTAATTATATAGATATAAATCGTGATAAGATTTTAAATGATATACTAGATTCTTATAAAAAACTAATGTTAGTTAATGAAGATGTTTTATTAAGGCTATATTATGGATATAGCCTTCTTAATAATCATTATATAATTTATAATGATAAGAAATATAGAATTAAAGGATATACTAAAAACTTATTATTAGAGGTTTATAATGATGAAGAGGAGCTATTAATAAATGCTTCAGAAATAGATATAAAAAGTAGTATTATAAAAATTTAATTTAGAAGCCTTAAAAT
>JBJEFR010000035.1:0-9600 GCA_051874255.1 Anaeroplasmataceae bacterium | reverse complement strand
CTTATAAATAGAAAAAGGCACCTATAAAAAGTACCTTTTGTCATCACTCTGAATAAAAAATGTATGTAAGCATACATTTTTTATCTTCTTTGTTCATATATTTTTTCGTAAAAATCAATTAATTTTAAATCATTTGTTGAAGATACTTCTTCACCCTGATATTTGCATTTATAATAATTCATTTCATAATTATCAGGATGATTCTTTCTCATCTTAACCCATTTTAATTCTAATTGATCTGGGAATATACATTTATAAAACATACATCTAGGTATAACCTCGCTTTTAGCTCCTGCATCAAACCAAGGTCTTCCTAAATACTGAGCGTTTTTACCCTCTGCAGTAACTCTACATTTATAGAATAAATACCCATAAATATTACTTATATACGTATTAGGTGCAGTAATAAAAGACATTAATTCAGTTTTAGAACGAATAATAATACTACAATTATCAAAAATAGCATTTCCTTTTCCAAAAATAAAATCAACACTTCCAGCAATAACACAGTTTAAAAATACATTATCATTATTATCTACATATAATGTATCCTGTAATCCATAGAATTTACATTCCTCATAAAATCCATCTACTGCCTCAGTTTTAAACGCAACTGCTTGGTTACTTGCATCTGGAATTGTATTATGAGAATTTATAACTGTAACATTATACATTTTTAGTCCTGAAGCACTATCCTTAATTGTGAAGGTTGCAGATCCAGTTGTACCATATACTCTCTCTCCATCCCCTCCATCACAAGGCCTTATTTTTTCACTATGATATGCATCATATGTAATAATAGTATCATCCATACCTACTATAGTAATATTTTTTTGTCTTAAATAAAATTTACCAGTATATACCTCATTACATAAATAAATATAGGAACCTTCTGGTACAGAGTTAAAACAATCCTGTAGATTCTTAAATGCCTTCTTACCATAGATATCTTGGCCGTCTTCATATTTATTGCTAACAATGTAATTCATAATATCTCCTCATTTCACCTAGTATTTATATTATAATATATTTATTAGAAATATACAAATAGATATATTTTTGATATAATACTTTTAGGTGATAAACTATGAGTGAATTATTGGCTCCTGCAGGAAATTATGAAGCATTTTTAGCTGCAGTATCAAATGGTGCTGATGCTGTTTATCTAGCCCTTGAAAAATTTGGTGCTAGAGCATATGCAAAAAATTTTACAATTGAATCTCTTCGTGATGTTATAAAATACGCTCATTTAAGAAATGTTAAGGTATATATAACAATGAATACTATTTGTTTCAATAAGGAACTAAATGATGCATATAAGCAAATTGATGATATTTATGAAGCTGGGGCTGATGGAATTATTATTCAAGATCTTGCACTCATTGATTATTTAGTAAAAAAATGTCCTAATATGGAAGCACACGCTTCTACACAAATGGGACTTGATGACTCCTATGGTGTCTTTTTTGTTAAGGATTTAGGATGCAAAAGAGCAGTATTAGGACGTGAAACTCCTATTGAAGATATAAAACAAATAAAAAAAGAGACAAATATGTCCATAGAAATATTTGTTCATGGAGCGCTTTGTGTTTCATTTAGTGGAAATTGCCTCATGTCTGGATTAATTGGATATCGTAGTGGAAATCGAGGAAGATGTGTTGGTTCTTGCCGTAAGAAATATAAGCTTTTAGATTCTAAAAATAATATGATTAGTGACTCTTATATTTTATCAATGAAGGACTTAAATACTACGCATCATATTAAAGAACTTCTTGTTGCAGATTCTTTAAAAATAGAAGGTAGAATGAAGGAACCCTATTATGTAGCTAATATCATAAGAGAATATCGTAAGCTACTAGATGGTAAGGAAAACGTTAAAGAAGCTAATTATAACATTAATAAAACTTTCAATAGAACCTTTACCCCTGGTTATATATTTCATACAGATAAAAAAGACATATCAAATACAGAAAGGCCAAACCATGTTGGATATGAAATAGGTTATATTTCTAAAATAAATAAGGATTCTTATGAAATAACACTAGTTGATACCCTAAATCAAAATGATGCCATACGTATTCCCTCAAAAAATGAAGAAATAAATATTACTGTATTAAAAATGTATGATGGTAATCATAATCTAATTAATTCTTCTAGCACAAAATGCTACATTGAGTTAAAGGAAAAACTAAATGTTGGAGATAAGGTATTTAAAACAAAGGATACTAAATTTATTGATGAATTAACTTCTTCTTATCCTAAAGAATTTAAGAGATTACCAATATCTATGTTTTTAAATGGTGAGGTTGGAACAAAGCTTTCAATGACTATTTCTTATGAGGATTTATATGTTACTGTCGAGTCTGATTATATAATAGATAGAGCTAGAAATAATTTAAATAAGGAAAAAGTATACGAACAGCTAAATAGACTAAATGATACACCTTATTATTTAGAAAATGTTGAGCTATATACTAATTATGATGCCTTTATTCCTAATAAGGTGTTAAATGATCTTCGTAGAAAAGCTATTGATGCCTTAAATGAAAAAAGACTAATACATAATCAAAAAACCGAATATGAATATAAACTAAAGCCAATCAGCTTTCCTCTTGAAGAGTCACCTAAGCTTGCTGTTTTTTGTAATAATCAAGAACAATACAATGCAGCCTTAGATGAAGGAATAAATATAATATATTATAAGGATAATGTGTTTAGACGTAATAAGATAAGCTACAAGCCTCATGAAGGAATAACACTAGTTGGAGGCTATGGTGGTATTAATTTTTTTAAAAATAATAAAGAATTAGTTTCTGATTTTTCTTTAAATGTAGTAAACTCTGCAGCTGTAAATATTCTTCATAATTATGGTGTAAAAAGAGTTACCATCTCTCATGAAATTAATAAATCAGACTTGGAGGATTTAATTAATACCTATGTGAAAGAAAATAATGGTTACCCTAATTTAGAAATGATTGTATATGGTAGACAAGACCTAATGCATACAAATTATTGTCCTCTAAAGGTAAATAATCTGTGTGGAAAATGCAAGCAGGAACAATACTATATTAAGGATGAGTACGGAGTATTCCCAGTTTTATCACATGCTGATTGCACTACTACTATTTTAAATGGTAAAATTTTAAATCTTTTAGATGAAATGCCTAATATCAAAAATATAAATGTATTTAGATTACAATTTACATTAGAGGATTATAATGAAGCACGTAGTATCATAAAGCTAGCTAAAAGTAAGCTTTATGAAAATAATACTACTAAATGCTTTAATGAAGAAATTAATACAAGAGGACATTTTAATAAAGAAATATTATAAAAATCGAATATATTAAGCATATAATAAATATCACTATACTTTCAAAAGAAATATAGTGATATTTTATATTATATGGCTTTAAAAAAATTTTAACATTTCTTTTTATATTAAAAAGTCTTCTATTTAAAAAAGGATAAAGCATATATATTAAAGCTATAAAGGGTATTATTAATACCAAATAAATCATATTACCACCTAATATTACAATATGAAGAAAATAAAAAAAAGACATTTCTTTTTAGGAAATGTCTTTTTAAATCTTACTTAGGTTGTTTTCCAATATAAGCTAAGATACCACCATCAACATATAATACATGTCCGTTTACAGCATTTGAAGCATCTGATGCTAAGAATACTGCTGGTCCTGCAAGCTCATCAGCCTCTAGCCAACGTCCTGCTGGAGTCTTAGCGATAATAAATGAATCAAATGGATGACGGCTTCCATCAGGTTGTCTTTCACGAAGTGGTGCAGTTTGAGGTGTTGCAATATATCCAGGTCCAATACCATTACATTGAATATTGAATTCACCATACTCAGAACAAATGTTACGAGTTAACATTTTTAATCCACCCTTTGCTGCAGCATATGCAGAAACAGTTTCACGTCCAAGTTCTGACATCATTGAACAAATGTTAATAATCTTTCCATGTCCTTTTTTAATCATTGCTGGAATAACAGCCTTAGCACAAATAAATGGTGCATTTAAATCTACATCAACAACTTGTCTAAATTCAGCTGCAGTCATCTCACACATTGGAATTCTCTTAATGATTCCTGCATTATTAACTAAGATATCAATAACTCCTACTTCTTTTTCAATTGTAGCAACCATTGCATTAACAGCATCCTCATCACATACGTTACATACGTATCCGTGTGCATTAATACCATCATTCTTATATGATTCAAGTCCCTTCTCAACTAATTCAGCCTTGATATCACAGAAAACGATTGTAGCACCAGCAGCTGCCATACCCTTAGCAATTGCATATCCAATTCCGTAAGAAGCTCCTGTAATTAAAGCTACTTTCCCATCTAATCTAAAATCTTTCATTTCCATTTTCGTATTTCCTCCTTGAAAATCTACAATACTATTATACCATAATATAGTTGTAGTTTTGTATTATTTTTTCATTTATTCCCAAATTTTATCTTTAAATCCGTTTATTATTTCATGTCCTACGCTTATAGGATGCTCAATTCGCTCAATTTCACTAGGGCTAAACCATTTTGCCTCTTTAAGTTCCTTCTTTTCAAGTGTAATTTTATTACTTCTAGCTTTTGCTAAAAAGCCAACCATAATAGTATTTGAAAATCCCCATGGTTGAGATTTATAATATTTAATATCATATAGTTCTAATCCAACCTCTTCAAGTGCCTCTCTTTTAACACATTCCTCTAGGGTTTCCCCGATTTCAAGATATCCAGCAACCAAAGCATAATTCTTATAGCTTCCCTTGGCATATTTTGTTAATAATAATTTTCCTTCATAGGTTATCCCAACAATTATAGCTGGCATAATATCAGGATATTTTATATTTTGACATTTTGGACATACATTAGCCATTTCATTTTCGCTAGGAACCATTTTCTCTCCACAACAACCACAAAAATAAGCATGTGATAAGAAATAATGATAATGTTTACCACAAATAGCCGCATATGCATCTAGTTCAGGCTCTAACGTTCTTAGTATTGTAGTGTTACAAAATTCATATGATTCATCTAAATCATATAAATCACCATATGCTACATAAAAATACCTTTTTTCATCAATGCTAAATAAATATCTTGCTTTAACTAAGCCTTCAAATTTAGGTAATTCTAAATGATTAAAGCTTCGATGTAATAATATATTGTTATCCTTAAAGCATAAAATATAATCATCAATCATAGGCTTTACTCTTTTAAAGCTATTATCATATTTATGTGGATATATTTCATTAATCATTATTAATCACTCTTTCTATTAGTTTTTTTAATTCCATTTCAAAAGAAAAATCATCCTCTTTGGTCCTTTTTCTAGGACCTTTAAAATGGATTTTTTTATTACTATTTTTCACCTTTTTTATTATACTTCTAGACTCTAATAAATAATTAATATTATCATTAGTATATTCTAATCCATTTTGATTAATGGCATAGGCATTCTTTGATAGTGCCATCGTAGCTACTCCATAATCCTGAGAAACTACAATATCCCCTTTTTTTACTTTGTTTATTAAAGCAAAATCTACACTATCCATCCCTTTATCTACTGTTATAATTTGTGAGTAATCACTAGTAGTATTATGAGATGTATCATAAAATAAAATAACCTCTATATTATAATTTTTAGCTATTTTTTCAATAAACCTTACAACAGGACATGCATCAGCATCTACTAATATTCTCATTATTTAAACTCATTAAAAGAAACTAATTCTTCTAATTCTTTCCTTATAAAATGTCCCTCCTGTGGCTTTACATCATCTGCCATATACCCTATAGGTAGTAAGCAATTGATACATAAATTAGAAGGAATATTGAAAATCTCATGGCATAGCTCATCATTAAAAGCACATACATAGGTTGTGCCAAGACCTAAGGCATAGCAGGTCTGCATTAAATATGTTGCAACGATTGTTGAATCAACAATGCCATGGTCTTTATTATCACGTCTTCTATGCCATGATTTTGTATTATCATAACATACCATAAGTACTGTTTTAGCATTGAATAAATATTTAGTAGCTGTGGATAATTTTTCAAGCATTTCTTTATCATCTATAACAATAACCTTTACAGGCTCAAAATTACAAGCACTAGGTGCTAATTTTACTACGCTTAAAAGCTTATTAAGAATTTCCTTTTCTATAGGCTTATCAGCAAAACTTCTACAGCTAAATCTTTCATTTAATACTTCAAAATAACCTTTTTCCATAAGTAACTCCTAAAATATAAAGAGAGAAAAATTTCTCTCTTCATTTTATTTTTATAAGCTCATCCAAGATTCATCAGATGGATTTTCCATAAATTTTTCAAGCTTTTTCTTATCAGAATCAGCAATATAATTTTCATTAACTGCCTCCTCTAATAATTCAGGGAAGGTAACAAGTGAAGTTGCTTTACAATTTGCAGCCTCAAAATTAGCCTTTGCTTTAGCCATCCCATAAGTAAAAATAGAAATAACTCCAAGAACAATAATTCCTGCTTCCTCTAATGCCTTAACACATTCAATTGAAGAACCACCAGTAGAAATTAAATCTTCAATGACAACTACCTTTTGGCCTGGCTTCCATGGACCCTCAATTTGATTTTTACGTCCATGATCCTTAGCTCCACCACGTACATATCCTGCTGGCATGTTTAAAACGTCAGCAACTAATGTAGCATGAGGAATTCCAGCAGTTGAAGTCCCCATAATAATTTCAGCTTCACTATATTCCTTCTTAATTATTTCAGCCATACCATTAGCTATAGTTCTTCTTAATTCTGGATATCCTAAAGTCATACGGTTATCGCAGTAAATTGGACTCTTTATACCAGATGCCCAAGTAAATGGATCATTTGGAGATAAAAACACTGCCTTAATTTTTAATAATTCCTTTGCGATTTGATTCATATTATTCACCCATAAAATCCTTTCTAATTTTTTTATAAGCTGCAACTGGATCCTCTTGTGCAGTAATAGGACGACCTACTACAATATAGTTTGTTCCTAATTTTCTTGCATCTGCAGGAGTTGTAACTCTAACTTGATCATCATCATGTGCTCCTGGACGAATCCCTGGTGTAACTGTAATAAAATCCTCTCCACAAGCTTCCTTAATAGCTCTAACCTCTAGTGGTGAGCACACTACACCATTAAGTCCAGCCTTTTTAGCATTTTGAGCATATTTAACTACTGAATCAATTACTTCTCCCTCAATTCCAAGCTCATTATTCATCATTTCCTTAGAAGTTGATGTTAATTGAGTAACTGCAATAATCATAGGCTTATTATCTAAACCATCAAAAGCACTCTTCGCAGCTTCCATCATTTTAACTCCACCTGCTGCATGGCAATTTACAATATCTACACCTAGCTTAGCTAAATTTTTCATTGCCTTCATAACAGTATTTGGAATATCATGAAGCTTAAGGTCTAAGAAAATTTTATGACCAAGCTTCTTTATTTCAGATATAATTGATGGACCCTCAGCATAGAAAAGCTCCATTCCAATTTTTACATATAGGGATTCATCCTTAAAATTCTTTAAGAAATTTAAAGTTTTTTCTTTGTTTTCAAAATCTAGCGCAATAATAACCATTATTTTTTACCTTCCTCTCTATGTGCATATCCTATTGCTTCAGTAATACTGTTAAATCCATATTCATTCAAAACTCTAGGTAAATCCTCAATAATCTTTTTACAAACATATGGATCAATTAAATTTGCAGTACCTACTGCAACTGCTGAGGCACCTGCATATAAAAACTCTAACACATCATATGCATCCATTACTCCACCCATACCAATGATTGGAATATTAACATTTTTATATACATCATAAATCATTCTTATCGCTACTGGCTTAATAGCAGGTCCTGAGAATCCTCCAGTTTTATTTGCTAAAACCGGACGTCCCTTCTTTAAATCAATACGCATTCCAGTCAATGTATTAATCATTGTTATTCCATCTGCACCTGCACGTTCAACAGCCTTAGCCATTGCAACAATATCAGATACATTTGGACTTAATTTAACATAGACTGGCTTTTTACTAACCGCTTTAACGGCCTTTACTACATCATAAGCAACATCTGGATTAGTACCAAAAGCTATTCCACCCTCTTTTACATTTGGGCAAGAGATATTTAGCTCTAAGGCCTTTACTACATCACTTTGAGAAATTGTTTTAGCAACAGTTACATAATCCTCAATGCATTTTCCTGCGACATTAGCAATTACTTCAGTGTCATAATCCTTTAAAAAATCAAGCTTATGCTCCATAACATAATCAAGTCCTGGATTTGCAAGTCCAATAGCATTAAGCATACCACCATATACTTCTGCAACTCTTGGAGTTGGATTTCCAAGTCTTGGCTCAACGGTTGTAGCCTTAATCATTATTCCACCAAGAATACTTAAATCATAAAGCTTAGAAACCTCTTCACCAAAACCAAATGTTCCAGATGCTGGTATTATTGGGTTCTTTAGGTTTAAACCTGGTAATTTTACTTTTAAATCAACATTACTCATATTTAATCACCCCAAGTCCGAAAACTGGACCTTCCTTACATACTCTTAGCATTCCATTTTTAAGCTCTTTTGGAACACATACACATCCATAACAAATACCTATTCCACAAGCCATTCTTTCCTCAAATGAAATATATCCTTCCTTAACACCTTGATACTTTAAATCAAGATATTTAAGCATCACAGATGGACCACAAGCATAGAATACATCAAAATCAATATTATTATTTTCTATACAATTAATAACATTTCCCTTTTCCTTATAAGAACCATCATCAGTTGTAACATATACACGCCCATATTTAGAAAGCTTTTCTTCATAAATAACCTGCGATTTATCACGTGCACCGATTACGATTGTTACATCACATCCAAGAGCTTTTAAGCGCTTTGCAGTTTCTACTAGTGGTGGAACACCAATTCCACCACCAATAAGTAAAGCTTTTTTATTTTCCTTTAATGGGAAACCATTTCCTAATGGTCCTAAAATATCAAGGATATCTCCTGGCTTTTTCTCTGATAATACCTTTGTACCAGCTCCAACAACTTTATATGTAATAATAATACTATTATCTGTTACCTCACTAATTGAAATAGGTCTTCTAAGCAATAAAGCATTGTCACCTGTTTTAATGTTTATAAACTGACCAGCTACTGCCTCTGTAAACCCTTCGATTTCCATTTCGTAAGTAAGGTCGGCTATTAATTCATTTCTAATTACTTTAGCTAGTCCATTCATAATTAAATTGTACCTACCTTCATTGTTATTTCTTCTAACACATTTAATAATGCGGATACAGTATCAAGTGATGTAAATACTGTTATATTGTTTTCAGAAGCTGTACGTCTTATTTCAAATCCGTCATGAGCTGAGTTCTTATCATAATCAGAAGTATTAACAATATATGAAATATGTCCCTTTCTGATTGAATCTAGAATTTCTTCTGAACCTTCAGAAACCTTCTTACGAATTCTTGTTTTAATTCCATGCTCCTTTAGGAACTTAGCAGTTCCTGTTGTAGCCTCAATATTAAATCCTAA
>JBJEFR010000034.1:0-9702 GCA_051874255.1 Anaeroplasmataceae bacterium | reverse complement strand
CATTAGGTAGAATTAACTTTTTATTTTTTTTCTATGTTCTAAATATTTTACCATACTTGATTATACTGATTAGAAATAGTAGAATATATTCATGAAAAGTTTTGAATATTTCATAAAATATAAATAATCGATAATTAGTATATTTCGATTATATCTTTGAGGGAAAGATATTGATATCGTACAATAAGAAAAATTATAGTGTTGAAAATTATAATAATATTTTTATTAATATTTCTAATATTAAATGTAGTTGCGGATGCGTTGGTAGTTGTATTAAATATGGGAAATATAAACGTAAATATTTAAAAAATGGTAAAAAGTTAATAATATTTATTCAAAGAATATATTGTAAAGTTTGTCAAAGAACACATGCTATTCTTCCGTCAAATATAGTACCATATAAGTTGGTTCTTTTTGATGACCTAATTGAGGTAATTGAGTCATATGAGGAAGAAATAGAAATTACTGATCCATCAGAAAAACGAATTATTAAAACATATAATGAATGGAAAGAAAGATTAAAAAAGATGATAATTAGATTTAATCGAGATGATATTGATAAAATCATCTTTTTTTCTGCTTTAAACTATAAAATGGGATTTATGCAAGAAAAAAGAAAAATATATAGAATAAAAAGTGTAATATACGAAAGTAATTATATTATTACCAACATAGGTTATTAGATTTATGTAAAATAATGTCATAAAATGTCATTGTCTAAGCTATATGATATAGTTTTAATAGGGATGATGGAAATGATTTTTAAATTAGATAAATATTATAATTATACTAGATATAAGTACGTTTTTATTGATGGTATAATGTCGTTAAATAAAGTCAATAAAGAAACATTTTTAAAAGAATTCGGAATATCTTATAATTCATTTAGGGTTGAAAAATCGAGAAATATTGTTAATAATGATAATGCTGATAGGTTATTAAAATATTATAATTTTAATCCTATCCAATTAGATAAAAAATCTAAATATGAGAGAACTATTAATAGAGTATATTATTCTATATATTTTGAAGAATACAATTTAGTAAATGATTATATTAAAGAATTGAATAATTATATAGAAG
Source organism: Anaeroplasmataceae bacterium (assembly GCA_051874255.1). GTDB lineage: Bacteria > Bacillota_I > Bacilli_A > Acholeplasmatales > Anaeroplasmataceae > UBA3206. The sequence goes on along the minus strand of JBJEFR010000034.1, from coordinate 8,619 downwards.
AAAATAATTTCTTAAAGCCAATATTTGTATTATTTAAAATATTTATAATGAAAAAATATAATAACATAGTTGAAAATAATGATTTAGATTATATTTTAAGATTTAGAAATTATTTTGTAGATGAAATAGAATTAATATATGAGTTTATTTTAGTAACATTTAAATATAAAAAAGAAGTAATACTTCAAAAGCTAGCAGTTAAATATAAGTATTTGAAATGGTTATATTTACAAGCAATGATCGAGTTAACAAATATAAAAGAAGACATTAATAAAGCGTATTTTTATTATAAAGAGTTAGAGACAATATTTAAGAATAATATGAATATTGAAAGACTTATGAATACTTGGGAGAGACTAGGTTTTATTTATAACAGCCTCAAAGAATATGATAAGAGTATTACTATAAGTTCAATAGTTATAAATTATATATATTCTATAAAAAATACATATTTAATAGTAAAGGTACTTCTAAATTATTTATTTTCAAAATTTATGTTAGGAGAATATGATGATATAATTGAACTTTACGACAATGATTTTTTTGATATAAATAATTTAAATTTTCAATCTGCTATAATATGTATTTTAGCTTCAACAATAAATAATAAACAGGATAAAGCAAAACGGATTATAGATAAATTTAAAAATGATAGATACGTGTCATTAATATTAGATTATTTACATACTAACAATAATAAATGGGAATTAGTAATAGAAGCTTTATATTATGAAAAAAAATTTAAGAATTTATAATTTATATTTGAGATATATGGTTTAAACTATATACCTTTTTTATTGGAATTAAATGGTTTTAATATCATTAACAATTAATAAATATGCTATAATTGAATCAAAGGTAGTGATATGATGTATTCAAAGCTTAAAAGAAATAAGGTATTTAGAGATCCTATATATGGATATATTGCGGTTTCTTATAAAATAATAGATGATCTTATTGATACTAAAGAATTTCAAAGATTAAGACGAATAAGACAATTAGCTGGATTATCTATGGTATTCCATACCGCAGAGCATTCTCGTTTTTGTCATTCTTTAGGTGCGTATGAAATGGCAAGAAAGATTATTCATCATGCTGAGGGAATTAAAGAAGAAATGAGCGAGTATGAGCAATTAATATTTTTAATTGCAGCCTTATTACACGATGTTGGTCATGGACCATACTCACATGCATTTGAGGCTGTAATGCCTGTAAGTCATGAAGAGATGACGGTTAAAATTATAATGGGTGATACTGAAATTAATAAAGTATTATCTATTCATCCAAGCCTTGCTGAGGATGTGGCAAGCGTTATATCACATAGCAAAAAATTTGAGCTTATTGAGGCATTAGTATCTAGTCAGCTTGATGTTGATAGAATGGATTACCTACAAAGAGATTCATACTTTACAGGGGCATTATATGGTACTATAGATGTTAATAGAATAATAAGAAGTATGAAGATTGTTAATAAAGAGGTAGTATATAGAGCTTCAGGGGCACCTGCAGTAGAATCCTATTTAATGGCAAGATATCATATGTATAATCAAATATATTATCATCAGGTAGCTCGTAGCTATGAATTATTACTTCAAAGTATTTTCTTTAGAATATTTGATTTAATAAAGGAGAATGTATATATAAATGCAACTATAGATGCCTTTATAGATGCAATTAAAACTGCATCAGTAGAGTCATACTTAGAAATAGATGATGCATATGTAAATGGATTTATTAAGCAATTATCTCATAGTGATGATTCTATTTTAAATGATTTATGTAATAGGTTCTTAAATAGAAAATTATATGAGGTAATAGATTTAAAACTTGAGGCAGACGTTAATAGAATAGAGCGTGTAAGGAAAAAATATAATAGTGATCCTATATTACATAGGTATTATTATGAGGAATCAACCTTAAGCCAGTATGCCTATAAGCATACAGATGATATTGATAAGGTAAATGATATAAAGATATTATTACCATCAGGAGAAATAATATCTCTTGAAACATATTCCCCTATTGTTAAGGGATTGATAGATAGTGCTAATAATAAATTTGAAAGAATATTCTATGGTAAAGGTGAATAATGTATAATCAAATAATAGTATGTGAGGGAACTCATGATATGATAAAAATACAAAGTGTATATCCTAACATAATGTGTATTGTTACAAATGGTAGTGAAATTAGTAAGGAAACATTAGATATGATTTCAAAGCTATCCTTAAATCATGAAATAATATGCTTTTTAGATCCTGATTATCCAGGTGAAAGAATAAGAAGTAAAATATTACAAATAGTTCCTAATGCTTTAAATGTATATATTAGTAAAAATCTATGTATTAGTAATAATCATAAAAAGGTTGGAGTGGAGCATGCTTCAAAGGAGGATATAAAAAAGGTATTAGATCCTATATTGAATCTAACTAAGCATGAAAGTAGTTATATATTTACTATTAATGATTTATATGAATTAAATATAGTTGGAAATAAAAAATTAAGAGAATATATTGCAAATGTACTTAATATAGGTGTTCCTAATAATAAGACCTTAATTAAAAGATTAAATATGCTAAATATTACTAAAGAAGAATTATTAAGAATTGTTGGTGATTATAGTGCCTAAAAAGGTAGGAAGTATAGAATATACAAAAAAGGTTATTAGTGATAATAATTTTTATATAAAAAAGAAGTTTGGACAAAACTTCTTAATAGATCAAAATATTTTAAATAATATTGTAGATAGCGCCGAGATTGATAATAGCTGTGATGTTATTGAAATAGGACCGGGCTTAGGATCTTTAACAGAAATAATTGCAGCTAAGGCTAATAGAGTATTATGTTATGAAATAGATAGTGATTTAATACCTATTTTAAATGAAAATCTTAGTGAATTTAATAATATAACTATTATTAATAAGGATGTATTAAAATGCGATGTTAACAAGGATATAGATATTTATTTTCCAAATAGTAAAAAGGTAGTATTAATTGCTAATCTACCCTATTATATAACTACCCCTATTATTTTAGGACTTTTAGAACAAACTACCAAAATAAAGGAATATGTTATGATGATGCAGGAAGAGGTAGCTGATAGAATTACATCTAAGCCAAATGTTAAGGATTATAATGCTTTATCAATAGCTATTCAATATAGATGCAAAGCATCAAAGGTGCTTAGAGTATCTAGAAATGTATTTATACCAGCTCCTAATGTAGATAGTGCGGTAATTAGATTAGATTTATATGATAATCCTATTTATAAGCCAAATAATGAAGAAAAGTATTTTAAGCTTGTAAGAGGGGCTTTTTCTCAAAGAAGAAAAACATTAGTAAATAACTTAAGTCAAATGGGATATAGTAAGGATGATATATATAACGCCCTAGATATCCTTGGATTAGATAAGGCCATAAGAAGTGAAGCTTTAAGCGTTAAAGAATTTGTAGAGTTAAGTGATATTTTAGATAAATAGCCTAAAAGCCATAATATATTTTAAATATAATATAATGGTGATTATATGCAAATAGGAGATTATGTAACTCGTAAAAGCCATAATAATGATATTGTGTTTAAAATAATAGGAATAGATGGCAATATAGCTAGTTTAAGTGGAGCTAGAGTACGACTTATAGCTGATAGTGATATTAAGGATTTAATATTATATAATAATAAAATAGATATTGATTCTTTAAAAATAAATAATATAGATGGAGTAATAAATGGATTAGTATTACATATAGATGGAGATAAGGATTATTTAGAAGAATGTATGAAATTTTATGAAAACAATAAAATACCAGCTATAGGATATTTTATTGATGAAGAAAAAATGCCCTTTGTTATTGAGGATCTTTTAAATAAACATTTACCAGATATATTAGTTTTAACAGGCCATGATGGTATAAGAAATGGAAGATATATTAATTCAAAATATTATTATGAATCAATAATAAAGGCTAGAAGATTAGAAAATAATAAGGATAATCTAATAATAATAAGTGGTGGATGCTTCAGCGATTATCTATCACTTATTAAGGGTGGAGCTAATTTTGCATCTAGCCCTAAAGGAGTAGTAATAGATGTATTAGATCCAGCTAAGATTGCAAGTATGGTATCAGTAGGACTTGTAGAATCCTACCTAGATATTGATGGTATTATTGATATGACTATGAATAAGAAAAAGGGTATAGGTGGAATCGATACTAAGGGTACGGCAAGAAAAATACATTAAAGGAGTATATTATGATAGTAGAAAAAGCATATGCAAAGGTTAATTTATCACTAGAGGTATTAGATACAAGAGAGGATGGATTTCATCCTGTAAATACGATAATGGTACCAGTGGATTTATATGATGAATTAACCTTTAGTCCAAGTGATGAAATAATATATAGACCAAGCTATGATATAGAGGATGATATAGTAATAAAGGCATTAAGACTATTTTATAATAAATATAAAATAACTAAGGGAGTATGTATTACCCTTGAAAAGGGTATACCTATTCAAGCTGGACTTGCAGGAGGGTCAAGTGATGCTGCCGCTACACTAAGAGGATTAGATAAGCTTTTTGGTATTAATGCAGAATTAAGTGAGCTTGAGGATTTAGCTAATATGCTAGGAAGTGATGTAGCATATTGTTTATATCAAAGTGCCTCATATTGTACAGGAAGAGGAGAAATAGTACAGCCTATTTATAAGGATTATAAAAAATGGGATATTACTTTAATAAAGCCTGATTTTGGAATATCTACTAAGGCTATATATGATGCGTATGTTTGGGATAAAACAAGTCACGAGGAACAAACAAAGATGATTATAGAAGCTTTAGAAAATAACGATTTAGATAAGCTTAAGAAAAATATATATAATGACCTAGCTTCTATTTCTATATTTAAAACACCTCTTTATGATATTTATAAGGATGTTAAAGAGCTTGGATATGATGTATTTTTAAGTGGAAGCGGTCCTACATTATTTATATTAGGAGAAAAGCCTAACTTAGATTCTATTAAAAAGAAATATGAGGGAATATCTATTTTAAATACTAAGCTATTATAAAAATAATCGGAATTTCTTCCGATTATTTTTTATCTTTATATTCTAAATATGCCATTATAAAAGGTCTAACACCTTTGGCATCGTTAGTTACGACCTTTTCTGTTAGATAATATTCAGCGGTTTCATCTTATAATTTTTACCCTCAGGTCCTAATCCTGCAGTTAAACATATAATTTTTAATAAGCAAAAATTAGTAATATTTTTTCATATATAGCTCCCTTTAATATGTTAAGATTATATCATGAATATTTGTGAATGGAAATTATTATTGAAATAATTAATATAAATACACCCTTTAAGTGAAAATGATTTTAAGACTATATAAGAGCATTGGCTCTCTTTTTTTATGCTGTAAAAACGTTATATAGCATATTATTGAAAATTAATATGATAGTATAAAATAATGTAACTAAAAAGATTTATACATTTAGTTTATAGAGAATTCTCTATATTTAAAATTATCTGATATTATTAAGCATTTGGGTTAGTGCTTATTCGTCTAACCAAGCTAAAGCAATGGTAGTTGTTAAATCCGTTGAGAGGGGCTCACACGTGGGTGATTTGAGAAAAAAACGAAGTAATTATCTACGATAATTATTGTATATTCTTAAGAATCCGGTTATAGTTGTTACTATATTTGCTATATAATTTATCTTAATGATAAGAAAATGTGTTATGGTTTTAGTATACGAAAAAAGTGCTATATTACAAATAATTTATTGTTGAACTTGTTGGTATCATATGATACAATAAAGTTAAAGAAGGTGTTGAAATGAATTATAATATAAGCGAAGATATGAAAATAGTAAGAGAACTATTAAGTATAACTCAAGAAGAGCTTGCAGATGCAATAGAAGTTGAAACATTAACAATAAAAAGAATTGAAAATGGTATAACTAAAACTTCCAAAAGGACTTTTGATTTATTTTATGATTTTGTCTATAAGAAAAAAATTTATTTAAATAAAATAAAGGAAATGTTTTATAAAGAAGAATTAACAAATGAAATATTATTATTTCATGGAGCTAAGTTAGCTATCGTAGGTGATATCAATATAAGTAAAGCAAGGAAAAATAATGATTTTGGTCAAGGGTTTTATTGTGGTGAGTCATATGAACAATCAGCTTCATTTGTTGAAAATTTTGAAAATTCATCAGTGTATTATTTTTCATTTAACACTTCAAATTTAAAGTGCATAAAGTATGATGTTAATCGTGAATGGATGTTAACAATAGCTTATTTTAGAGAAACATTAAATAAATATAAAGAATCTTCTATTATTAAAAACTTAATATCAAAATTAGATAATATTGATTATGTTATCGCTCCTATTGCAGATAATAAGATGTTTAGAATTATAGATTCTTTCATTAATGGAGAAATAACAGATGAACAATGCAAGCACTGTCTTGCCGCAACAAACTTAGGATATCAATATGTGTTATTAAATGATAAAGCTATTTCAAATTTAAAAATGTTAGAGCGCTGTTATTTATCTAATGAAGAAAGAAGCAATTATAAAAGAATTAAAATAGAAGATAGTAAAATAAGTGAAGATAAAGTAAAACTTGCCAGAATTCAATATAGAGGAAAGGGTCTATATATAGACGAAATATTAAAATGAAAACAATAGATAATAATGGATTAATACTGTGTGATATACAATCTGAATTGTTTGAAAATTCATTAACTTTAGATTGCAGCACGGAAATTTTTATACGTAGGTTTATGAATTCAAAAATTGTTAAACAATTTGATTCTTGCCAACTATTAGATGATACTTTGACAATAATTGATATTTATGAACAATTAGATGCTGAATATGGTAAAACTTCATATGGAAGTGTAAAGTATTCAAAAGATGAATTATATTGGATAGGACATTTATATAGATATTTTTGCTACACTTATGAAATATCTTCAAAGCAAGCTTATAAGATAATTAAACCAAAAGAGCTAAGAAGCTTATTCCTGGCTTACCATACATTTGATACAAAACAGGCAATTGAGAGAATTTTAGAAGCTAAAAGTATTGTTTTAGATAAAAATTACACTGAAGAAGGTATTCAAATATTAAGAAGACTAAGAAAAAATGTAATAGTTCATCAAATGAAATTGTGGAATGATTCATTTGAAGCAATTAAAAATGAGACTAAAACAATTGAGATGCGTTTAAATGATGAAAAACGTTCAAATATAAAAATAGGAGATATGATAGAATTTACTAATACAATGACTTTGGAAAAACTAAAAGTTAAAGTAGATAACATATTCAAATATAAAGATTTTGAAGAACTATATAAGCATCATGATAAAATATCTATTGGATATAAAGAAGAAGAGATTGCTGATCCTGATGATATGCTGATGTATTATAAAAAAGAAGATATAAAAAAATATGGAGTATTAGGGATTGGTATTAAGCTTTTATAATTATTATTGAAAGACCAAATATTTACTATGCTTATGTTGATTATTATTTTACTAATGAAACTTCTAAATTATAGATTAAACATAATAGTTTTTCTATCGCTCACCCACCAGCTAACCCGTTGAGAGGGTTGGATGACCACGCTCGGCTATATTGATAATTATTTTAAAGATTCTAAAGAAATTTTGAATTAGAAAATATGAATAAAAACCAACAAAGTATATGACAATATCGTTGTCGTGTAAATTATGTAATTAGATTGAGGAAGCACCCTTTGTTGAGAAGGCCAAATAAACTTCTCATTATATTTGAATTATTTAACATAATTAACAACATTTATGATTGTAGAATTTCTATTTTTTATAGTTTAAAAATTTTTTTATGTCAATTTATGACGTTTGGATGAAAATGTATAACTATTTTGCATTTTTAGTTTTGTTTTTTTTATTCAAAATTTAAGAATATAAAAATGAAAAACTTTAATTTTTTATGAAATGTTGCAATAAATAGCATTATGATGTAAAATTTTCTTGGGGAGGTTTTAAAATGAGAAAAGATGTTCTAATTATAATTACATGTATTTTTATATTGTTTTTCCCCATTATTTTGAGCTCATGTACAACTTCAAATTTCGAAATGATAACATTATCTGAGGCTTACAATGAGGGATATATCAATTATGAAAATTTGAATGAGATATATAACATTAACAATTATTTTGAAGAGGATTCTTCAATAAAGTGGGATGAATACTCAAAAAATAATCAATTAGATAAAAGAAACAAGAGTGAAATAATTAAAACTTATAACAAGAAAAACAATTGCAATGGGGAGACTAATGTTATTATCTATTATGGAACGTTTGGAAATGCATTTGTAGTGAAAATAAGAAACGAAAATATAGAAATACCTTCAGTTGTTACGTACGAAGAAATTTCAGATTTGATATTTATATACTCAACCGAAAGAATTAGCGTTTTTGTTAAAAAGTAATATATTTATAAATTTGAGCAGAGATTTCTGAAAAACTATATGAATTTGATAATTTGGAATTACTCAATAAAAAAAGGCTCTTTCCAAACTTAGGTAGTTTGGTAGGTAGGTAGCTACCTAAGAATTT
>JBJEFR010000033.1:0-41684 GCA_051874255.1 Anaeroplasmataceae bacterium | reverse complement strand
CACCGATTTTTTTAAAGCTTGGTTCTTTCTACACATCTATTTTTTTAAAGAACCATTTTATCAAATCATTTTTATTTTTAATTATATTTAATTCTTTTTATCCCGTAATACCAACTGACATATACATTCTAAATTAAATGTTCTTGGGAACATATCTACAGGCTATATTGATTTAATAATAAATCGAGCCTTAGTAAAATCATATAAATCTCTTTTTAGTACTTTCACCTCGTAGAGGAATTAACACTAATAAATCTATATGAGCTTTATTTAAAGCTAGATTTTTCACAAATCTAGTTGAATCATCATTAAAAGATCTGATATTTTTTATAATATTTTATTTTGCTTAGAATACTTAAATCTAATAAAAATTATCTTTGACTTAAATATTTTATATACAAGTATATAATTATTTATAACTGCATATCTTATTGATTCATCTTTAATATAAAAATATTTACAATTGGGATAACCCATTGGAAATATACATATATTTTGAATGCATTTTTCAATATCTTTCATTAAGTCATCAGCAGCTTTTTTATTACAAAGTTTATTAGTAATATAATTTAATGTTTCATCAATATCATTAATTGCTAATTTTGTAAATTCATAATTATAAATCATATTTTGTTTTTAACTCCTGTAATGAAATTTCACCATCTTTTACTTTACCTTCTTCTATATTGGAAAGACCTTCGAGTATAGCTTCATACATTTCAATTCTTTCTAATTTTTCTTCGTAAGTTTTAATACTCATAACAACCATATCACCATATCCATTTTTAGTAACAAAAATTGGCTCATTAGTTTCATTGCATAAATCAGAAATTTTATTTGTATCTCTTAAATCTTTAATAGGTATTATCTGCATTTTCATACACCTCTTTCTGTCATAATTATAGCATAATTATGAATTTCTTTTCAATATTATTATATGTCTTAATTTAATTAAGAACTATTATTCTATAAAAAAGGCCTTGAAAACGTCAAAATATGTTAACAAGGCCTATTATATTTAATTCTTTTTATCCTGTAATACCAACTGACATACACACTCTAAATTAAATGTCCTTGGGAACATATCAACAGGCTGTATTGATTTAATAATAAATCCTGCCTTTGTAAAATCATATAAATCTCTTTTTAGAGTTTTTGGTTCACATGATACATATATAACCTTTTTAGGCTTTAAGAAGGCTATACTATTAATAAAATCCTTAGTACTTCCATCTCTTGGAGGATCTAATACTAATAAATCTATATGAGCTTTATTTGAAGCTAGATTTTTAACAAATCTAGTTGAATCATCATTAAAAAATCTAATATTCTTTATATTATTTAATTTAGCATTTTCTATCGCATCCTTATAGGCATCCTTATTTAGTTCTACTCCATATACCTCTTTAGCATATTTACTCATTAAAATACCTATAGTACCTACTCCACAGTAGGTATCTAGAATAATATCTGTTTTCTTTATATTTAAGGAATCTATTACCTTATCATATAGTAAGGCCATACCTTCAGGGTTAACCTGATAGAATGATCTTGATGATATTTTAAATTTATATTCCTTAATAGTATCTATAATATATCCTTTACCATATAATACTCTTTCTTTATCTCCAAGTACTATAGAGGTATCTCGTGAATTATAGTTTTGTACTATTGTTGTAATACCTAAATTAGAGGCTAATAAATCCTTTACTACATTATTTCTACCTGGGAATATTTCACCATTAGTTACTATACAAAGCATTACCTCTTTAGTATTAATACCATACTTTAATACTATATGTCTAATAATACCTTTTTTAGTTTTTTCGTTATATGGTTCTATATGATTCTTAGTAAGTATTTTATTGAATGTATTAATAATTTTATAGGCTTCACTTACTTGTATTTTACAATCATTTATTGGTACTATTTTATGAGTACCCTCCTCATAAAAGCCACAAACAACATTTTTTGTTTTACTTAATTTATATGTCATTTGACATTTATTTCTGTAATTATATGGATTATTAGTAGAAATAACTGGTTTTATATCAATATTTTTTAAATTAGAAAATAATTCTTTAATCCAATTATTCTTGATTTCTAATTCATGAGCATATGACATATGCTGATACTGGCATCCACCACAGCTTAAATGATCATGGCATTTAGCTTCTATTCTATTAATAGATTTAGTTAATATTTTATCTAATATTAAGTTAGTATATTTTCCATTAATTTCGATTTTAAAGGTTGCTTCTTCGCCTTCTAATAGGCCTGGAATCTTTTTTTCTTCTTTATTATATATAACAATACCATTACCTAAAAAATCCTCTTTAATGCATTTTAAATTAACATATTTGTCCATATAATACCTCTCATACAAAAAGATTATAATATATTATTATAAAAATTAAAAGAGCATTAAATGCTCTTTATGATATAGCTCTATATTTTCTTGGACCTATCTTATTTAAATAAATTATAAATCCAATGGATAATGCTAAAAGGAATATAGCTGTTACTAAATATGCAAGATACATATTAACAAATAAACCTACAAAGACAGTTATTAAAGCCATTACTACCTCAATACCCATACCAACAAACATAGTAATAACTACTGATGCACTTTGCTTAATAACCTCAAGCTCATTTTTAAAATGAAGCTTAGGATATGATAATTGTATAACCATTCCTAATACTGATATTGTTACTAAATATAATAATGGAATTATTACCATAGCTATAGAACCAACTATATTACATTTAAATAAGATAATGCTTATTATAGATGAAATAATACTAAATGGTGCTAGTAATAATATTGGTGTAATTGTTTTATATTTAATAATAGATATTTCTCTAATAGGTGCTGTTTTTAATATCCAGAAGCTTTCACCCTCAATAGAAATATTTGAATTTGACACCGGAGACATTCCTATACCAAAGCATATCATTATTATCATGAAAGGATATAATTTAGGAAGAAAGGCCTCAAAATTCTTTCCCATTGGTCCCTTAAATGAAAAATACATAATAACAATCATTATAATACTCATTATTCCACCAAGCATACTATTAACTAGATAATTTGTTGATGAGAATACTTTTGATATTTCCTTTTTAATAATAGCCTTACCAATACTTGATGATTCAAGCTTTTTAGAAACATAATTAGTTTTAATACTTCTATTTAATATTCTACTATTTATTTTCTTATAGAATAGAGAGCATAATACTATAAATATAGTGATAAAGGCAATATGTACTATTGTAAATAATGCAATAGAAAGATAATCACCCTGTAGTCCCTTTGTAAACCAATTAGATATAAAATAGAATTTATTTACACTTAAAACCATATTTGAATACATTAAGGCTTTTCCTTCATCTGTGCTTTTACCATAAATAAATAGCATTAATAAAACTATATAAATGATATATAGAATAAATGAAATTATTGAACCATATTTAGTTTTATCAAATAAGAAGGCCATAGGTATTCCAAGTAATCCACCAATTAAAATTGGGAAGGTTGGTAATAAAATAGTACCAAGAAGTCCAAATAATAATATAGTAATATCAAATTGATGAATTAGCATTAATACTATTGCAGGAGCTATAAAGGCTACTGAAAATAATAATTCATATAAATAAATTACAAATATTTTACTAGCTATTATTGAGCTATGCTTAACTGGTAATGATTCAAGCAAGTTATAATCCTTATTACCAAATAAAGAAGCCTTTATTTTAATAATACCAGTTACTAGTATTATTAAAGTTGTTAATATGAAAACAAGTGGTAAATAATACTCTAAGGAATTAGTTACCTCTAAAGTCATAAATATTAACCAATTATATACAATAGAGATAAATAAGGCTAATGCAGATATTCCTAAAATCATTCCTGCAAGGCCTGCAGCCTTCTTTTTCTCCTTTTTACTCTTAGTATTTAATGAAAATATCTCTGTAAGCTGTGCACGTGTTAAAATTCCAAATTCACTCATAATACTAAGCCTGCTCTTCCTTTGTTTCATCATTCTTATCAAGTAATTCAATGAATAGGCTTTCTAGTGATTCATCACCCTTAACATCATCAATATTACCTGATGCGACAAGCTTACCATTTTTAATTATCGCAACCTTATTACATAGCTTTTCAACAGTTTCAAGGACATGGCTTGAAAAGAAAATTGAACCACCATTTGAAGCTATTTCTCGCATAATTTCCTTAACCTGAAAAGCTGCACGAGGATCTAGACCAACAAATGGCTCGTCCATAATTATAAATTTTGGATTGTGGACAAGTGCTGAAATAATCGCAAGCTTTTGCTTCATACCATGAGAATAAGCCTTGATTTGTGTTGATAAATCACCTTTTATTCCAAACATATCAGCATATTTCTCAATTTTTTGAAGTCTATCTTCTTTTACATTGTAAATATCACATATAAAATTTAGATATTGAATTCCTGTTAATCCATCATATAAATCCGGATTATCTGGAATATATGCAAGCTCCTTCTTACATTCTATTGCATGTGATTTAATTGATTTTCCGTCATATAGAATTTCCCCATCCTTAAAATCAAGAATACCGACGCAGGCCTTTATGGTTGTACTTTTACCAGCTCCGTTATGCCCAACAAAGCCATAAATGTCCCCTGCCTCAATAGTAATTGATAAGTCATCTACCGCCTTAGTTGACTCATCATATGAATACGTGAAATTTTTAATCTCTAACATAATTAACCCCCTATATTAAAATTTCACATATATTATACAACAATAGTTTATTCTTGTAAATAAAAGTAGGAATCATGCGATTCCTACTATCCTAATATATCCTTATCTGAAAATTCAACCTTATCCTCAAATTTTCTTAATAATTCCTCTACTGTAAGGTTTTGTTTTTCTTCACCCTTAACATCATAAATAATTTTACCATTATTAAACATTAATAATCTATTACCATATTTAATGGCATCCTTCATATTATGGGTAACCATTACTGCGGTAAGATGATTTTCTTTAACAATACTATCAGTAAGCTCTAAAACAGTCTTTGCTGTCTTAGGATCTAGGGCTGCAGTATGCTCATCTAAGAAAAGTACATCAGGACGCTGTAATGTTGCCATTAATAGGGTAACGGCTTGTCTTTGACCTCCTGAAAGAGTACCAATCTTTGATGACATTCTATTTTCAAGTCCTAATCCAAGCATAGATAGTTTTTCCTTAAATAAGGCATTATCTTTTTTATTGAAACCCCATTTTAATGTTTTTCTTCTATTACGTCTCATCGCAATACTCATATTTTCTAAAATAGACATATCATGAGCTGTACCTTGATATGGATCTTGCGCTACCTTACCAATAAAATAAGAGCGTTTATACTCAGTCATTTTAGTAACATCTTTTCCTTTGATTTTAATTGTACCAGCCTCAGGAGTATAAACACCTGAAACGGTATTAAAGAATGTTGATTTTCCAGAACCATTTCCACCAATGATTGTAACAAAATCACCTTCATTAATTGTTACACTTAAATCATTTAACGCGATTTTTACATCCGTTGCATTACCTGAACGATTGAATACCTTTAGTAATCCATTTGCTTCAAGCATAGGAACATCTAGTGGAGTGTAGTCTTCATTATTTTTTAGAACGTTTGATGAAGCTCCAATAACCATATCTTCATTAACATTTAATTCATTATCAGTTGATTTATCCTTTTTTAAAAGATGTAGTATCTTTGTCTTAAATAACTTACCTGGACTAAAGTGATATTTTTCCTTAACAAAACCAAATGCCAATATAACAACAATTAGTACAGCATATAAAAGCTTTAATAAATGATTAGGGAATCCTAAGAATAGCACTACTGCAATAATAAAATAGTATACTATTGCTCCTAAAGAAACTGAAATTAACCAATTCATAAAGCTTCTCTTACCAAATAGTGCTTCTCCAATAATTATAGATGCTAAACCAACTACAATCATTCCTGTACCAGAGGTAGTTGAGCACGTATAATCTCTTTGAGCCTGCAATGCACCAGACAATGCAATTAAAGCATTAGAAAGCATAAGTCCAAATACAATATAGAATGTCGTACTAATTCCTTGTGCTCTAGCCATTTTTTGGTTCATTCCACAGCTTCTCATAGACATACCAACCTCAGTACCAAAGAAAGCATATAATAATCCAACAACAACTATTAGAATAAGAACTAATTCAATAATTAATCCATATTTTCTTATATCAAACAATGATCCGAATAGGCTAAAAATTGTAGGATCTCCACTTGCAGTTATTTTTAAAGTTCTAAAAGAATTATAAGTTTGTGTTAAACTAAATTTTTCTCCCTTAGCAATTCCAAATATAACCATATTTATAGAGAAGAGCGCGGTCATTGTAATAATTCCTGATAATAAACCATTAACCTTGAGCTTTGTATGTAATATTCCGGTTATAAAACCCGCAAAGCATCCACCCAAAATTGCACACAATGTCGCAAACCATGGGTTAAGACCATTTGCTATCATCACAAGTGAGATGGCTGCACCAAATACAAAAGTTCCTTCACATGATAAATCAGCAAAGTCTAATACTCGGTATGAAATAAAAACACCTAACGCTAATATGGCATATGGAATACCATATTGAAGTGTATCTAATAAAATATCCATTTATATCAATCCTTATAACTATTCTGTAATATTATATTTTTGCTTAAATTCAGCACTTAATTCTATTCCCATTAAATCCACTGCATCCTTATTATAAGCAAATTCCATTTTTGTAGAATCAGTAAGTCCTTCTACTGGAATTTCATTAACCTTTTTACCTTCAAATAAAATTTGGCATGCTTGCTTACCAGTTAATCTTCCTAATTCCTCATACTTAATTGAGAATGTGAAGGTACCACCACTATTTACCATACCTGATTCTCCTGTAACAACAGGAACACCGGCAGCATTTGTAACATTTGTTACAGCTGGTATATTTGATGCCATCATATTATCTGTTGGTAAATAAACGAAATCACATCCTGCATCAACCAAAGCCTGAGCCTGAGCACCAATTTGAGAAACCTCTGATACTGTCTTAGTTACAGTTGCACAAGTTGAATGATTAGATGCTAAATACGCTATTGCTGCATCACATTGAGTTTTAGAATTAATTTCTCCAATATTATATAAGAAACCAATTTTCTTAGTAGATGGCTTTACTTCATACATAAGCTCGATTTGGGCATTTACTGGGTTAATATCAGAAGTTCCTGTGATATATTGATTTAGATGAGATTCCCATGAATCAACTATTTCAGCTGCAACAGGATCTGTTACTGATGTAAATAATAAAGGCTTCTTTGTCATTCCTTCAATTTGTGCAGATGCAACAAGCTGTGTAATAGCAGGTGTTGCATTTCCAAGTACAATATCACATTCTCTTATTAATTGATTTGCCATTGTTTGCATATTTGTTGAATCACCTTCAGGATTCTTAACTACAAATTCAACAGTTTTACCAGCAGGTAAATTTTCATTAATGTAATCCTTAAATCCTTTTGTTGCTGCACCTAGAGCATCATGAGTCATTAATTGAAGAATTCCAACCTTATATGAATCCTTTTCCTTTAATTCTCCTTTATCTGAACTACCACATGAAGCTAATGCTGCAATTGAAGCAAGAGCTAATCCAGACATTAATAAATTTCTTTTTCTCATTCTTTTCTCCTCATATTTTATAATACTAGTTTTTTATAACTTGACCAGTAAACAAGAAGATATAATTTTTAGCTTAAATATTCAAAAAAATTGATAATTTGATTATATCAAATAAATCCTAAAAATACAATAAAGCGTTTACATAATATCTATTTTTATACAATTTTAGTAGTCCATTTTTCAGCATCCCAAATATCTGTTACAACATCCTCGTAAAATTCAGGCTCATGACATACTAATAAAATTGTACCTTTAAAATTTCTTAAAGCTTCCTTTAAGGATTCCTTTGCATCTACATCTAAATGGTTAGTAGGCTCATCTAATATTAGAGTATTACACTCCTTAAGCATTAGCTTACATAATCTAACCTTAGCTGCTTCTCCTCCTGATAAAACAACCATTAAGGATTCAATATGATTCTTAGTAAGTCCACATCCGGCAAGGGCTCCACGAACCTCAGCATTAGTCATTGAAGGATACATATTCCATACTTCCTCAAGGGCTGTAGTTCTATCATATTTTTCCTCTTGAACAAAATAACCATACTCAATATTATAATCAAGCTCAGCCTTACCACTTAAAGGAGGAATAATTCCAAGCATAGTTTTAAGTAAAGTTGATTTACCAATTCCGTTAGCACCTCGAATGGCTACCTTCATACCTCTTTCAAGGACTAGATTTAAAGGCTTTGAAAGTGGCTCATCATATCCTATTACTAAATCTCTACAGGTAATAACAAACTTACCAGAAGCTCTTGCTTCTTTAAACCTAAAGGTTGGTTTTGGCTTCTCACTTGGTTTTTCTAAAATCTCCATCTTATCAAGTCTTCTTTGACGAGATTTTGCTAAATCAGTAGTAGCTACTCTAGCTTTATTTTTAGCTATAAATTCCTTTAGATCTTTTATTTCCTTTTGTTGCTTTTCATAGGCAATTTCTGCATGTCTTTGTTTAACAGCATATAGCTCCATAAATAAATCATAATTACCACTATATCTAGTTAAAACTCCTCTATCTAAATGATAGATAACATTTACAACATTATTTAAAAATGGTATATCATGACTTACTAAAATAAAGGCATTTTCATAATTTTGTAAATAGTTAGTTAACCATCTAATATGACCCTCATCTAAAAAGTTTGTTGGCTCATCTAATATTAAAATCATAGGATTTTCAAGAAGTAGCTTAGTTAATAAAACCTTACTTCTTTGTCCACCAGATAATTCGGTAACATCCTTATCAAAGCCAATATCACCAAGACCAAGTCCATTACCAACCTCTTCTATTTTAGAATCAAGTGAATAAAATCCTGAAGATTCTAATTCACTTTGAATTTCACCAATATCTTCAAGCATTTCATTCATTTCAGCTTCAGTACAATTTTCCATTTTTCCATATAATGAATACATTTCCTGTTCTAAATCAAACATATGTGCAAAAGCGGTTTTTAAAAATTCTCTAATAGTTAAACCTGGGGTTAGCTTTGTATATTGATCTAAATACCCCGTTGTAATTCTTTTACACCATTCAATTTTTCCATCATCAGGAGAAATATTTCCTGTAATTATATTTAAAAAGGTACTTTTTCCTTCTCCATTAGCTCCTACAAGACCTATATGCTCACCCTTTTGCATAACAAAAGAGGCTTTATCTAATATTGTTCTTTCACCAAATCCATGGCTAACATTTGTTACCTTTAATACACTCATCCTTAATCACCTGAATAATTATAACAAATATAATTTTTATCTTCAATAAAAAGAGACAAGTTTCGAAAAACTTGTCTCTAATATTTTAAAATTATATATTATGCTCCTTGTGATTCACCAGTTATTGTTAAAACAACATTAGTGAACTCAGCAATTGTACCTCTTGCACCATACATACCAACATACATATAGTCGTTATCAATACCAATTAAATCAACATCAATATATTGCTTTTCATACTTTTGTCCACCATATTCTACTGTACATGTAACAATTTGTCCAACACGTTCAATCTTTAAGTGAGCTTCAGAACCTACAGCATATGCTGAAACTGTTCCTGCATATGTTGAAGCGATAACTCCACTCTCTCTCGAATATATAACACCTGCACCACTAGATGTAGTTACAAATCCAGCATTATATGAATTTCCAAGACCTAAAGATTTATCATTACCAGTTCCTAAATAACATTCATCACGAACAAGAATTCCAAATCCACTTTGGTTTCCAGCTCCAGAATCCAAATTAATTACCTTAGCATCTGCCTCAAAAGTGAAGTTCTTAGTAATACTAATCTTTTGTAATACATATCCTCTTCCTTCTGTAGCACTTGCAATTTTACCCTTATATGCTGTTGAACCAGTTGATTGACCTTGACCAACATTAAATACACCTGCAGATACTTCCTTAGCAACATAACCATTACCACTATTCTTAGGGTCTCCACCTACATCACCGAAAGCTGTACCAACCCAACCATCAGTAATAGTTTTGAAGTGATCATATGCAGTAGTATCATATTCACCTGTTGTATCATCTAGCTTACCTGCTTCAATCATTGCTTCATATTCAGCAAAATCAGGATCGCTATATGGCTTATATGTATAATATGGATTAACTACTAAATCCTTAGCCTTTGTTGGTTCAACTAAATTTTGATTTATATAATTCTTTAATGAACAAGTACTATCCTTAATTGCTTTAGCAAATAAATAAGAAACCATTTTAGCTCCATAAATATTGATATGTGTTGTGTCAGCTGATGTAACCTTTGGCTCTGTTGCACTTGATCCTGAAGTCATAGCATGGAAATAAATTGCCTCATCATATCCAAGTCTTGTATATAATTCCTTTGTTAGAGTAGTTAAATCAACAACTGTAACATTCTTTTCTTCTCCAAGCTCAATACATGCTTTCGCATAATTTCCAGCTGCAGTAATATGTCCATTAGATCCTGTGTAATCATTAGTTTTTGAAGCACGAACAATTGGTGAACAAATAATAGGTGTTGCACCTGCATCCTTTGCAACCTTAACATAATAATTATATAGATTATATTTGAAAGAACCTACAGTTTCAGTAGACTCTAATGCACTTGCAAATCTAGCCGCATCATCACTCTTTTCATCGTTATGACCAAATCCGATAACTAAATAGTCTCCACTCTTAATTTTTGAGGTTAAGGTTGAATAATTTGTTTCCTCAGTAAAGCTTTTTGAGCTTCTTCCTGATAAAGCTAAATTATTAACTGTAACTTTATCACTCATAAATTCACTAAATTGAGTAGCATAACCATATCTATCATAGAAATATGTTGCATCAGTTACACCTGTCTTATTACCAGATGCATCATATTTTCCATAATCACATACAGTTGAATCTCCAACAACCCAAATTGTTGTAGTAGGTAATTTATTTAAATCAACAATTGTAAGAGTTTGTGCAGTTGAAAAAGCACTATCCATATGTGTTTTACTATTTTCAGCAACAGCTTTTACTTTAATAGTATAATCACCAGGCTCTGTTGTAGTTAATGTGTAGCTAGTTTCAACCTGCTCAGGTTGTGCAGTACCATCGATACTTACCACATATCCCTTTGCATTAGTAATACTATTCCAAGTCGCTTGATTTCCGCTAACTACTACTGTAGGAGTTTCTAGCTGTACTTTAGGAGTATCATCTGCATCATCTGAACAAGAAACAAGAACAAATAATGCAAAAATAAAACTAAATAAACTTAATATTTTTTTCATTTTCTTTTCTTCCTTTCTAACAATATTATTTTAGCAAATTGAAAACGCTTAAACAATAAAAAAACACGACATTTCATTTAAAATATGTCGTGTTTTCGATATTATAGAATATGCTTTATAATTTCCTCATTAGTCATATCAACAAGGTATGCTGGAGCAACATCAAATACTGTTTTACATCCAATATTACCTTCAGCATATAATCTATAAACTGCTCTTGCATATGCAGCAAGTACACTTCCAGTAAATTGAGGATTTGAATCTAACTTTAAGCTATATTCAATTACATGAGTCATTTCATTGTCAAATCCTGTTTTTCCAGAACGAATAACAAATCCTCCATGCGGAATTCCACTATGATCTCTTTTTAACTCCTCTAATGTAATAAAATTAACTGTCGTATCATAATCAGCAAAATAATTAGGCATAGTTTTAATTTCATTTTCAATTCTTGCCTTATCTGCACCTTCTGCTGCAACTACATAGCATAAACGAGTATGCTTTTGTCTTGTAGTTAATTCAGGATTGCTTCCACTTCTTACCTCTTCTAAAGCCTTATCTATTGGACAAGTATATTGACGAGCATCAACAACACCTTCAATTCTTCTTATAGCATCACTATGTCCTTGTGATACTCCTTTTCCCCAGAAAGTATAATCCTTACCATTAGGTAAAATTGCCTGTGCATATATTCTATTAAGTGAAAACATACCAGGATCCCATCCTGCAGAAATTAAAGCTAATTTATTATTATCCTTAGCACTCTTATTAACATTTTCAAAGTGTTGATATGCATTTGCATGAGTATCAAATGAATCAATTACATTAAACATTTTAGCAAGCTCTGGTGTTTGTACTGGTAAATCTGTTGCACTTCCTCCACAAAGGATCATAACATCTATTTTATCCTTAAAGCTAGCTATATCATCCATATGAGCTACGACTGCACCCTTTGTCTTTATTACAACATCCTTAGGATTTCTTCTTGTAAATACTGCAACTAGTTCTTGGTCTTTATTAAATTCTACTGCAGCTTCTACACCTTTTCCTAAATTTCCATATCCTACTATTCCAATTCTAATCATTATATTCACTCCATTTCGTTTATGATTATATCATAAATATAATATTCAAAAATACATTTTTAATAAAATACGCCATTTTTTCGAATTTTATTTTATTTTTTCTATTAAAATATTATATTATTTCAATATAGCGAAAAGCAAGTATTTTGCCCTTAACCTTAAAATATAAAAAAAGCGAATAAAATTCGCTTTATTTAGCTATATCATGAAATTTTAGGCTTATATCTAAAGACTTTACAGAATGAGTTAAGGCTCCAACACTTATATAATCAACACCTAGACTTGAAACCTCTTCAATACGCTCAATAGTCATATTTCCTGAGGCCTCTAATAGCTTTTTATGATTATTTAAGATTACACATTGGCTCATTAAGTCATTATTCATATTATCAAGCATAATAATATCACAATCAGTTTCTAATGCCTCTTTAAATTGTTCTAAAGTTTCAACCTCTACCTCAATTTTACAGTTTACCTTATTCTTTACTATATCTACAGCCTTTGTTATTCCACCTGCTGCATCAATATGATTATCCTTGAGCATAACCATATCAGATAGTGAATAGCGATGATTAGTTCCACCACCATGAGTAACTGCAAGTTTCTCTAAATATCTCAAATTAGGAGTTGTTTTTCTTGTATCTAATATTTTAGTATTTCCAACTAATTTTGATGTATATTTTTTGGTAGTTGTAGCAATACCACTCATTCTTTGAATTAAATTTAAAGCTACTCTTTCACCCTTTAAAATTGTTTTAGTATCACCATCAATTGAGGCAATGATATCATATGGATTAACTTCATCACCATCTTTAACAAATAATTTAATTTCTACTTTACCACCAATTAGCTCAAAAACCCTTTTTAACACCTCACAACCAGAAATAATACCCTTTTCCTTGGCAATAAACTTGGCATGACTTTGATGATTATCAGGAATTAAATTATCAGTTGTAATATCACCCTGTGGCATATCCTCTTTTAATGCATCATTAATTATTTTATCTACTATTAAAAAATCCATAAATAACCTTTAGTTAACCCTATAATGGCAACCAATTGATTCCTTTCTAGCAATCGCAGCATTTATTACAAGTAATGCTACTGTAGCCATATTTAAAGTTTCAAAATAATATCTACTCATTACATTTATTTTCTTTAAGTTATTATAATGACGTGATATTATCTTTTTAGCAATATCTAATCCCTCTTCTGTTCTTACTATGGATACATATTTATCCATAATATCTCTAATTTCAACTCTTATTGCCTTAAAGTTAAAAGGCTTAAACTCAGCTGCAGTTTGAGGAAATTTGATTATTCTTTTTCCAAATGAATCCTTTTCACTATTAATTTCATTGGCTATTCTTCTTGCAAAAACAATACATTCAAGTAAAGAATTACTTGCAAGTCTATTCGCTCCATGTACTCCTGTATTTGCACATTCTCCAACGGTATATAAATTTTTCATTGAAGTATGTCCATAAATATCACTTTGAATTCCACCACATAAAAAATGCTCAATAGGAGATACTGGTATTAAATCCTTTGACATATCAATACCAATTGACAAGCATTTTGCATAAATGCTTGGAAATCTATTCATTAAGAAATCTTTTGTTTTATGTCTAATATCTAAGTAAACATGATCACTCCAGGTATCAAACATTTCACGATAAATTGATTGACTAACAACATCACGAGGAGCTAGCTCCATTCTTTCTTTATCATATTTAGACATAAAGCGAACACCCTCAATGTTTCTTAAAATTGCACCTTCACCACGAACTGCTTCACTAATTAAAAATCTTTGTCCGCGTTTTTCTTCTTCATATAGTCCTGTTGGATGGAATTGAACAAATTCCATGTTTTTAATTTCCACACCTGCTCGATAGGCTAGGGCAATTCCATCACCACAAGCAAATTTTTCATTAGTTGAATTCTTATATATTCCACCAATTCCACCTGTTGCGATTACTATTTTATTAGCAAATAAATAGCAAGGTTCATTTAATTGATTAATAGCTATTACCCCGATTGCAGTATCATTATCAGTAATTAACTGGAAAGCCATTTCATCCTCAAAAACCTCAACATTAGTATATTTTTTCAAGCTTTCTCTTAAATCTGACATTACCCTACTTCCTGTGGCATCTCCACCTGCATGTAAAATTCTTTTACTGCGATGACCACCCTCTAGAGTTTTTACAAGATCTCCGCTTTCATTTTTATCAAAATTTACACCAAGCTCAATCATTCTATTTATATTTGTCCCAGCTTCATTAACTAATACTCTTGTTGCCTCTTTATCATTTAAATATGATCCAGCTCTTAAGGTATCCTCAAAATGCTCTTCAATTTTATCTGGATCAAATTTTACTTCAGCAGCAATTCCACCTTGAGCTAAATTACTTGAACCTTTTTCAATTTTGTCTTTAATAAGTATTCCAATTTTAAGGCTTTGATCAATATTTAAGGCTGTAAAAATTCCAGCAAGTCCTCCCCCTAAAATTAAAACATCAAATTCTCTATAATCCTTCATAAATACCACCTAGCTTAACTCAAGCATTTTATCAACACACCTACGAGCCTTTACACTAACATCATCAGGAATAATAACTTCATTTGATTCATCCCTTAAGCAGTTATATAGGTCCTCAAGTGTTGTAAGCTTCATTTCAAAGCAATTAAGCATTTCACTTAGTACATAAAATTTCTTATCTGGATTTCTTTTTTGCATTTCATGAATAACACCTTGTTCTGTCCCAACAATAAATTCTTTTGCATCACTTTTAGTAACAAATTCAATTAATCCCTTTGTTGATCCAACATATGCCGCTTCCTCTAGCACTTCAAGTCGGCATTCAGGATGGGCAACAAATAAAGCATTTGGATGAAGCTTTTTAGCCTCTAATACCTCTTTTTTAGTTCTTCCATTATGAATTCCACAAAATCCAGGCCATAAATCAAGCTTAATATCCTCAGATTTACTCATAGCATACATTCCTAAATTTCTATCAGGACCATATAGCATTGGCTTACCTAATTTAGCATAATGCTCTATTATTTTTAATCCATTTGACGATGTAACACAGCAATCAGCATATTGCTTACATCTTGCGGTTGAATTTACATACATTAAAATAATGGTATCAGGATGCTCTTCACGATACTTTTTAATAGCCTCTTCCTTCATCATATTAGCCATTACACACCCAGCCTCCATAACCGGTATTAAAACCTTTTTATTTGGAGATAATAGCTTTGCAGTTTCAGCCATAAAATGAACTCCACAAAAAACAATAATATCCGCATCTGTCTTGGCTGCTGTTTGAGATAATGCTAAGCTATCACCAACATAATCAGCAATATCCTGAATATCTCCAGTTTGATAATAATGGGCTAATATTATAGCATTTTTTTCCTTTTTCCATTTTTTTATATCTTCATACATCTCATTTTTTGTCATAGTTATTTCACCTGTTAAATATTATAACACGTTTTTATATCTATTAAAACAAAAATAAGCAAAAAGAGGATAACAAATGTATCCTCTAATTGCTATATTTTTACTCAATAATAATGTCATCTACTGATTTTCCAGCAGGTATCATTGGTAAAACTCTTTCATCAATATCAATAAATGCATTAATTAATACAGGTTCATTTAATGAAACAGCTTTATTTATAGCCTCTTCAAATTCAGCTTGATTTGTAGCTTTAAAATTAGTTATATCAAAGGCATCAGCTAGCTTATTGAAATCTGGTTGACGCTCTGTCAAGGTTGTTTGTGAATATCTCTTACCATAGAAAATAGTTTGCCATTGTCTAACCATTCCTAATGTTTTATTATTTACTACAACAACAATAACTGGCACATTATAGAAAGCCATTGTTGCAAGCTCATTAAAGTTCATTCTAAATGAACCATCACCAGCTATATGAACAACCCTTCTATTAGGATTACCTATTTGAGCACCAATTGCTGCTCCTGTACCATAACCCATTGTACCAAGTCCACCAGAGGTCATTAAAGTTCTTGGATAATCATAAGTATAAAATTGAGCAGCCCATAATTGGTGTTGTCCAACTTCAGTTGTAATGATAGCTTGACCCTTTGTAGCCTTATATACAGCCTCCATCATTGTCTTTGGTCTTAACTGGTTTGGCTCAGTCTTTGTCATATCATATGGATATTTAATTTTCCATGTCTTAACCTGTTCATTCCAATCATCCTTAGCTCTTGGATTAATTGATGGTAAAATACGATTTAAGGCAACCTTTAAATCACCAATTACAGCTTGATCAACCGCAACATTTTTACCAATTTCAGCTGGGTCAACATCAAAATGAATTACCTGTGCATTAGGGCAGAACTTCTTAACATCACCTGCAACACGATCAGAGAATCTTACTCCAAGGGCGATTAAACAATCACATTCTCTTGCCGCTTTATTTGCTGCAAGACTTCCGTGCATTCCAATAAGTCCTAAATTTAATTCCTCTTTACCAGGGAAAGCACCAACTCCCATCAATGATAAAGCTATTGGTGAATTAATTTTGTTTACTAGCTCCTTAAGCTCTTCATATGCACCTGAGGCAATAACTCCTCCTCCAGCAAATATAAATGGCTTTTTACTTTCGTTTATAATTCTTGCTGCATTTTCAAAAGCAATATTTTTGAAATTCTTTGTATCAGGCTCAATTAAAATAGGATCCTTATGATCATATTCTACATTTTGAACTGTAACATTCTTACAAATATCTATTAATACTGGACCAGGTCTTCCGCTTTTTGCAATATAAAATGCTTCACGAACAACTTGTTGTAACTCGTTTGCATCAGTTACAAAGAAATTATGCTTTGTAATTGGCATTGTAACACCAGTAATATCAATTTCTTGGAAGGAATCCTTACCAATGTATTTGATACCAACATTTCCAGTAATTGCAACAAGTGGAATAGAATCCATATATGCAGTTGCAATTCCTGTAACAAGATTTGTTGCTCCAGGTCCTGAAGTAGCCATGCAGACTCCAACTTTACCTGTTGCCCTAGCATATCCATCTGCAGCATGAGCAGCACCTTGCTCATGTGATGTTAAAATATGCTTAATTCTATCGCTATTTTGATACAATGCATCATATATATTTAAAACTGCACCACCAGGATATCCAAATATTGTGTCAACCCCTTGCTCAAGTAAGCATTCGATTAAAAGTTGAGATCCGTTCATCTTCATAGTATCTACTCCTTAAATATAGCTCCTGTATTGGCAGATGTAACAAGCTTAGCATATCTTGCTAAATATCCTGTTTTTACCTTAGGCTCAGGGCAAACCCACTTAGCTTTTCTTTCAGCTATTGTTTTTTCATCAACATTAAGTGTAATTGTACACTTAATCATATCAATTGAAATGATGTCTCCATCCTCAACAAGTCCAATTAGTCCTCCATCAGCTGCCTCAGGAGATACGTGACCAATAGATGCACCTCTTGTCGCTCCAGAGAAACGTCCATCAGTAATTAATGCAACATCCTTATCAAGACCCATTCCTGCTAATCTTGATGTTGGTGCAAGCATTTCTCTCATACCAGGACCACCCTTAGGACCTTCATAACGAATAACAATTACATCACCCTTTTGGATTTTTCCTCCATCGATAGCTGCAATTGTTTCTTCCTCTGAATTAAAGCAACGAGCTCTACCACTATGTACTAGCATTTCAGGTGCAACAGCTCCACGTTTAACAACACAACCATCTAAAGCTAAATTACCTTTTAATACCGCAATTCCACCAGTTTTAGAATATGGATTATCAATTGTTCTTATAATTTCTGGATTTTTATTAACAGCATCAGCAATATTCTCTTTGATTGTTTTACCAGTAATAGTCATTAAATCTAGATTTAATACTCCTAGCTTTGAAACTTCCTTCATTACAGCCTTAATTCCACCTGCAGCATTTAAATCCTCCATATATGTAGGACCAGCTGGAGCTAAATGACATAAATTAGGTGTTTTTGAGCTTATTTCATTAGCCATTTCTAAATCAATATGTACTCCTGCCTCATGAGCAATAGCAGGTAAGTGAAGCATTGTATTTGTTGAGCATCCAAGTGCCATATCCATTGTAAGGGCATTTTTAAATGCATCAAATGTTAATATATCACGGATTTTAACGTTTCTTCTTACAAGATCCATAATAGCCATTCCACTATATTTAGCATTTCTTAATCTTTCAGCATATACAGCTGGAATGGTACCATTTCCAGGTAAAGCTATTCCAAGTACCTCACACATACAATTCATTGAATTGGCTGTATACATTCCTGAACAAGATCCACATCCAGGACATGAATGATTTTCATATTCCTCAAATTCTTCCTTTGTTATTTTTCCAGCATTATACTTACCAACAGCTTCGAATGTTGATGATAATGATGTTTTATTACCATTAACACGTCCTGCTAACATTGGTCCACCAGAACATACAACTGTAGGTAAATTAATTCTACAAGCACCCATTAGCATACCTGGAACTATTTTATCACAGTTAGGAATTAAAACTAATCCATCAAGAGCATGTGCAAGTGCCATACATTCAGTTGAATCAGCAATAAGCTCACGTGTAACTAAGGAATATTTCATTCCCTTATGTCCCATTGCAATTCCATCACATACTCCTATTGCTGGAATTTCAATTGGTGTTCCACCAGCCATTAATATTCCTCTTTTAACAGCATCTGCCACCTTATCAAGCATAAAATGTCCAGGAACAATTTCGCTTTTAGCACATACAACTCCTATAAATGGTTTTTGAATTTCTTCATCGGTATACCCCATTGCCTTAAATAAAGAACGATTAGGCATTGAAGCATTACCATGCTTTAAAAAATCACTATTCATTTTTTAAGCCTCCTATATTATTTTAAGGATTACTTAATTGCAGCAACAATTAAGTCTCCCATTTCTTTTGTACCAACCTTTTTAGCTTCATCGTTTAAACCAGGAGTGAAGATATCTCCAGTACGATATCCAGCATCTAATACATCATTGATTGCCTTATCAATAGCATCTGCTTCTTTAAATAATCCTAAAGAATATCTAAACATTAATGGTAATGATAGAATTGTAGCAATTGGATTAGCTAAATTCTTTCCCGCAATGTCTGGTGCAGAACCATGAATTGGTTCATATAATCCAAGCTTTCCAGCTCCTAGTGAAGCTGACGCAAGCATACCGATTGATCCAGCAACCTGAGATGCCTCATCAGTTAAAATATCTCCAAAGATATTTGATGTAACAATTACATCAAATTGTCTTGGATTTCTAATTAACTGCATTGCACAGTTATCTACATACATTTCTGAGCATTCAACTTCAGGGTAATCTGCCTTCATTCTATCGAAAACAGCTCTCCATAATCTTGAAGACTCAAGTACATTTGCCTTATGTACACAGCAAAGCTTTTTATTACGCTTTAATGCACAATCGAATCCTGTTTTTAAAATTCTTTCAATTTCATAAACTGAATATTTTTCTAAATCTGAAGCCCAGCAATCTGGCTTTGTTGGATTATATGCAGGTGAATTAGCCTTTTCACCAAAATACATACCACCAGT
The DNA here is from genome assembly GCA_051874255.1 of Anaeroplasmataceae bacterium. Lineage (GTDB taxonomy): Bacteria > Bacillota_I > Bacilli_A > Acholeplasmatales > Anaeroplasmataceae > UBA3206. The sequence continues at coordinate 21,495 of JBJEFR010000033.1, read as the reverse complement.
AAGCTCACGAACAACTAATATATCTAGTCCATCACCAATAATTTCAGCCTTTAAAGGTGAAGTATGTTGTAATTGCTTGAATAATACAGCTGGTCTTAGGTTTGCATAAAGCTTTAAAGCTCCACGAATACCAAGAAGCCCTTTTTCAGGTCTATCTCCATTTGTAAGGTGATCCCATTTAGGTCCTCCTACAGCACCTAATAATACAGCATCACTCTTTAAAGCTGCATCAATAGTATCTTCTGGTAGTGAAGTACCATCCATATCGATAGCTATACCACCCATTCTTTTTTCAGTAATATTAAACTTGTGTCCATAAAGCTCACCAATTCTATCAAGAACCTTTACTGCCTCACGAACGATATCTGGTCCAATTCCATCACCAGGAAGTGTTACAATATTAAACTCTGCCATTTTATTATCTCCTTATTTATTCTTTATCCTTTAAATAATTTACTAAACCATTTCTATTGATAATGTTTTGCATAAACTCAGGGAATGGTTCACCTTGGAACTTCTTACCAGTTGTTTCATTTACAATAATACCAGTATTGAAATCAACTGATACAGTATCACCCTCACTAATTCCATCAACAGCTTCAGGACACTCTAAAATTGGAAGTCCGATGTTAATTGCGTTACGATAGAATATTCTTGCGAATGTTTTTGCAATAACACAAGATACACCACAAGCCTTAATAGCGATTGGTGCATGCTCACGGCTTGAACCACATCCAAAATTCTTCTCGGCTACAATAATATCACCAGGCTTAACTCTTTTAGAAAATACAGGAAGTCCTGCATTAATATCCTGCTTTGAGTCCTCCATACAGTGAACTGCAAGCTCCTTTGGATCAGAAGTATTTAAAAATCTTGCTGGAATGATTACATCTGTATCAATGTCAGCTCCATAACAAAATGCTCTACCTTTTGCGTTCATAATTATCTACCTACACTTTCTGGATTAGTAATATATCCTGTTAATGCTGATGCTGCTGCTGTAGCTGGAGATGCTAAGTAAACCTCGCTATCAACATGTCCCATACGTCCAACGAAATTTCTATTTGTTGTAGAAACACATCTTTCACCAGCTGCTAGAATTCCCATATATCCTCCTAAGCATGGTCCACATGTTGGAGTTGATACAGCACATCCTGCTTCAACTAAATCTTGAATAATTCCCTCAGCTATTGCCTCTAAATAAATCTTTTGAGTACCTGGAATAATGATTACTCTTACATCTGAAGAAACTTTTCTTCCCTTCAAAATTTCATGAGCAATTCTTAAATCCTCCATACGTCCATTTGTACATGAACCAATAACAACTTGATCAATCTTAACTTCTTTTTCTCCGATTTCATCAACTGTCTTAGTATTTTCAGGTAAATGAGGGAAGGCAACTGTTGGTCTAATTGTTGATAGATCAATTGTATATTCCTCATCATATACTGCATCTGGATCAGCCTCATATACAACAGGAGTCTTCTTTGAATGCTTTTTACAGTAATCTAATGTTACATCATCAACTGCAAAAATTCCATTTTTAGCTCCTGCCTCAATAGCCATATTTGCCATACATAAACGAGAATCCATAGTAAGGTTCTTTAATCCTTCTCCTGAGAATTCCATAGATTTATATAATGCACCATCTACACCAATCATTCCAATAATATGAAGAATTACATCCTTACCAGATACATTCTTATTTAATTTTCCTACTAGGTTAAATTTAATAGCAGATGGAACCTTAAACCAAGCTTCACCTGTTGCCATACCTGCAGCCATATCTGTTGAACCAACTCCTGTAGAGAAAGCTCCTAAAGCTCCATATGTACAGGTATGAGAGTCTGCACCAATTACTACATCTCCTGCAACTACTAAACCTTTTTCAGGAAGTAGGGCATGCTCGATTCCCATTTGTCCAACCTCAAAGAAGTTAGTAATATTCATATCACGCGCAAATTGTCTAATATATTTGCATTGCTCTGCAGATTTAATATCTTTGTTTGGTACAAAATGATCAGGTACAATTGATACCTTATCCTTATCAAATACCTTATCTACACCAATATTTTTAAATACATTTACTGCAACTGGTGTAGTAATATCATTTCCATGTACTAAATCTAGCTTACAAGTAATCAATTGACCAGCCTTTACTGATTCAAGACCAGCATGTGCAGCTAGGATTTTTTGTGTCATAGTCATTCCCATAATAATTTTCCTCCAAATAATTTTATTTTTGTTCCTTTATTAATTTATATTCTATTGAGTCAACTAGGGCTATCCAAGAAGCCTCAATAATGTCAGTAGACACACCTACTGTTGTCCATTTATCATTTGAATCAGATGATTCAATTAATACACGAACCTTTGATTCAGTAGCAGATCCGCCTTCTAATACTCTAACCTTATAATCAGTAAGACGAACCTCTTTAAGGGCAGGGTAAAACACCTCTAAAGCCTTTCTTAATGCTTTATCTAAGGCATTAACCGGTCCATTTCCCTCAGCTGCTGTCATTTCAACCTCACCATTTACGCTTAATTTTACAATGGCTGATGCTGAAAATTCCTCTATATTATTATTATTTTCTCCAATAATCTTGAATGTTTCTAAATCAAAGAATGGATTATAGGTTCCAAGAGCCTTTCTTACCAAAAGCTCAAATGTTCCATCAGCACCCTCGAATTGATATCCTTGATGCTCTAGCTCCTTAACTTTATCAATTATAACCTTAGTTATTGGATCATCTTTCTCAATAGTTGAGTCAATTCTTCTTATTTTTTCAAGTAAAGTTGACCTTCCTGCGACTTCACTCATTAAGAAGGATCTACGGTTACCAACACTATCAGGTGATACATGCTCAAATGATTGTGAAGCCTTAGTCACACCATCAATATGCATTCCAGCCTTATGTGCAAAGGCGTTTGATCCAACATATGGCATTTGGCTTTGTAGTTCTTGATTAGTTATTTCTGATATTTTAAGTGCTGTTGATGTCATATTAGGCATATATTCAGGTTTAATACAATTATATTCACCATGCAATTGTAAATTTCCTATTATTGTTGATAAATTAGCATTACCACATCTTTCACCAATACCTAAGAAAGTTCCTTGAACATGGCTTGCACCTGCTTTTACAGCCATAATACTATTTGCAACCGCCATACCAGTATCATTATGTGTATGTATTCCTATTTCCACATTAATATGCTTTTTTACTTCACTTACAATATTATAGATTTCATCTGGAAAGCAACCACCATTTGTATCACAAAGACAAATGCATGATGCACCTGATGCCTCAGCTGTTTTGATTGATTTTAATGCATAATCCTTATTATGCTTATATCCATCAAAAAAATGTTCTGCATCAAATATTACTTCTTTGCCATTTGCTTTTAAGAACGAAATAGTATCTTTAATCATTTCTAAGCATTCATCAAGAGTAACATGTAATATTTCAGTAGCATGAAAATCCCAAGACTTACCAAATATTGTTACAGCCTTAGTACCAGCATCTATAAGTGATTTTAAATTGGCATCCTCAGAAGCCTTAATTCCTTTTCTTCTTGTCGATCCAAAAGCTGTAAGAGTTGCATTATAGAATTTAACTTCCTTCTTGACTCTTTGAAAAAACTCTAGGTCCTTTGGATTACTTCCTGGATTACCAGCTTCAATATATTTAATTCCCATATTATCAAGATACTTACATATCTTAATTTTATCATTTACAGAAAATGAAACACCTGCAGCTTGAGCTCCATCACGTAACGTAGAGTCAAAAATTGCTATATTTTCCATACTTTCACCCTTATTTATATACCAATATAGACCTCACGATCATCGTAAGGCCTATATGAGGTAAATCATATAATTTTATTAGTTATTAATAAACTTATCTGCTTCATTATTCCAGCTATAAAGCTTACGAACTTCTTCTCCAACCTTTTCAGCAGGATGCTCAGCAGCTAATTTACGTAATGCTCTGAAGTGAGCTTGTCCTCCAGCTTCAGACATATCTAATAAGAAATCCTTAGCAAATGTTCCTTGTTGAATATCAGCAAGAATTTGCTTCATAGTCTTCTTTGTTTCTTCAGTAATTAATTTAGGCCCTGTAATATAATCACCATATTCAGCAGTATTAGAAATTGAATAACGCATTCCTGCAAATCCTGATTGGTAAATTAAATCAACGATTAGCTTCATTTCATGAATACATTCGAAATATGCATTTCTTGGATCATATCCAGCCTCACATAATGTTTCAAATCCAGCTTGCATTAAAGCACATACTCCACCGCATAGAACTGCTTGCTCACCAAATAAGTCAGTTTCAGTTTCAGTTCTAAAGTTAGTCTCTAATACACCAGCTCTTGCTCCACCAATTCCAGCAGCATAAGCTAAGGCAACCTCTAAAGCCTTTCCTGTTGCATTTTGATGTACAGCAACTAAACAAGGAACTCCTTTTCCAGCTTGGTACTCAGAACGTACAGTATGTCCTGGTCCCTTTGGAGCAATCATACAAACGTCAACGTCTGCAGGTGGTACGATTTGTCCAAAGTGAATTGCAAATCCATGAGCAAACATTAACATCTTTCCTGCTGTTAGATTTGGTGCAATATCCTTCTTATACATTGCAGCTTGCTTTTCATCATTAATTAGAATCATAATAACATCTGCAACCTTTGCTGCTTCAGATGTAAGCATAACCTTCATTCCTTGTGCTTCAGCCTTTGCCCAAGATTTAGATCCTTCATATAATCCAACAACAACATTTACACCAGACTCCTTAAGATTTAGTGCATGGGCATGTCCTTGTGAACCATAACCAATAATTGCTACAGTTTTTCCCTTTAAATAATCTAAATTACAATCCTTTTGATAGTAAATTGGTGCCTTACAAGCATCCTTAATTTGTTCATCAGTCATTCTCATAAATACTTTTCCTCCTAAATTTTAAACTGATATGATTAAAACACTATTGTTTAACCTTTTTTAATTCATTTTCACCACGGCATATAGCTGAAACACCTGTTCTTACTATTTCCTTTATGCCATATGGCTCTAGCATTGATGTAATTGCTTGAATCTTTGGCTCATCTCCAGTAATTTGAATAATGAGTGAATTTGTTGCAACATCAACAATGCTTGCTCTAAATATATCTACAATATTGGTAATTTCTGCACGCTTTTCAGGAGCTGCAGACACCTTAATAAGGACAAATTCTCTAAATACTGAGGTACCAGGGAATAATTCAACAACCTTGACTACATCAATAATTTTTGCAACCTGATTTTTAATTTGAATTACCTCTTCCTTATCAGTATATACACTAATTGTCATACGTGATAGAGTTGGATCTTCGGTAACACCTACAGTTAAGCTATCGATATTATATCCTCTTCTTGAGAACAATCCAGATACTCTAGATAATACTCCTGAATGATTCTTAACTAATATAGATAAAATATGTCTTTCCAACATCTTCACCTCCCTTATTATTATATATATTATAATATATTTATTATATAAAAAAAAGCCTTATCCCATGAATTTTAGAGACAAGACTTTGTTTATATCCTGCGGTACCACTCTAATTGCCTATAATTAAATAGACCTCTTAGCTGTGTTAAACACATTATTCTTTAACGGTTATAAACCGGAAACATTTACTAAGCTTCAATGTTCTGCTCATATGGTGATACAAAGTATTCCTTCTTGTTAATTTCCACCAGCCATCAACTCTCTATATTTTCACAATACTTCACGCGTCCAAATCATTGCATTTCTTCAATTAACAAAAATATTTTATCATATTTTAAAATATTGTCAATATCTACTATAAAATTTTTATTTTTCTCGTTTATGTGAAATAATATTCAATAAATTAACGATTTTATGATTATTTTTATCTTTTATTTATTTTGTAAGCTCTTTTAACGAATTAAGTTCGTTTTCAGTTAGGTGACGATATTCACCAAGTGATAAATTTTCATCAATTTTTAAGCTTCCAAAGCTAATTCTTCTTAAATAGGTAACATAAAGACCTAAAGCCTCAAACATCCTTTTAACCTGATGAAACTTTCCCTCTTGAATAATAATATTAGCTTTATTATCTCCAAGATACTCTATTCTAGCAGGCATACACTTATACCCATCATCAATAATAATTCCAGATTCGAATTCTAAATCAAAGCTATCCTGATATGTTCCCTCAAATTCAACATAATACTTCTTATCAACATGATTTTTAGGACTCAAAAGCTTATGTGCTAAATCACCATCATTAGTTAGTAATAATAATCCTTCAGTATCTATATCTAATCTTCCTACTGGAAAAATATTCATTTTTTCATATTCACTACATAAATCACATACTGTTTCATACCTTGGGTCATATGTTGCACTAATAACTCCATCAGGCTTATTAAGCATTAAATATACAAGTGATTCATATTTAATCTCAAGTCCATCTAAAATTATTTCATCACTTTGTATATCAACCTTAAAATCGTCATTTTTAATGACCTCACCATTGACAACTACATATCCTTTTCTTATTAATTCTTTAACCTCTTTACGACTTCCATATCCCATATGACTTAATATTTTATCTAATCTTTCCATTTAAACACCATAATCCTTTATTACTTTAGAAAAAAATTCCGAAAAGAATTTTAATGACTTTGAATCAACATATTGTCGATATATTTGACAATATTCTAAGGCATCCTTAGAATATCTAATTGCGCTAGACATTCTTCCTGTTTTAATTAAGGCTTCTGTTAAATATTGATATGCTTTAAATATTTCAAAGCATGAATTAGAAAAATCATTCCATTCATGGCTATTCAAATTTTTAATAACCTGAAGCCTTGCCTCAATTATAGATATCATCTTATTTTCATATAAATTCATCGAATCATCCATAGGATCAAATTCATAAGCCATTTCTATATTATCATTTTTCATTCTAGTCACCGCCCTTTAATTAAAAAAGAGGATTTTTCCTCTTATTTTAAATGATATAAAATTTTAAGACCAGCAATCTTATTTTGAAGATCTGCAACCTTAGCTTCTATTTCCTTTTTTCTTTTTCCTTGAAAAATACCAAGTCTAGACTTTTGAATATTAAAAGATTCAATATCGTCCTCGTATTTTTCGATTAATGCTAAAGCTTTTACTTGTTCAACTGTTAAATTATTTTCTGACATACATACTCTCCTTGTAATTCATAATCGCTTTTCTACTACGCCTAATTATAATATATATTTGTTTATAAATCAATAAAAATGTAAAATATACTTTTCTTTTTATTAATAAATAAAGGCATTGAAATCTCAATGCCTATTATTATAGTTTGGAGGCCCCTACCGGATTCGAACCGATGATCGGGCAGTTGCAGTGCCATGCCTTACCAGCTTGGCTAAAGGGCCATTTACAAACTGCCTTTTCATTATATCAAACTGCTATTTGCTTGTCAATAATTAATTTTCTTTTTATTAAACATATACTTTATTTCTTAAATACAAATTAACATTATTTATATATTTACTTTATTAAAAAATATGATATAATTTTTTTGTTGAAATTTGGAGAGTAGAATATGAAACATTATTTAATGGTTTTTGTAAGTTCATTGCTTGCTGGATGCTGTATTGTGTTTGGTGCAACCTGCTATCTAACCTGCGCTTCACAAGGATCCTATGCATTAAAAATAGTAGGATCATTTATGTTTGGTATTGGTTTATTTACCATAATTCACTTTAAGCTTTGGTTATATACAGGTAAGGCTGGCTATGTTCTTGATAATAATAAAAAATATTTGATTGATTTATTAATATGCTTAATAGGTAATCTTATAGGTGTAATACTTCTTTCACTTCTATTAAAGAGTACTCCAATAATCTCTGATAGCATTAAAGCTCTATGTAAAACCCTTGTTACTAACAAACAAAACGAAAAATGGTGGCAGGTATTAATTTTAGGTGCAATGTGTGGAGTGATGATATACCTTGCAGTTGAAGGACATAAAAAAGTTGAATATCCCTTAGGAAAGGTACTATTTGCCTTTATGCCTATATCACTATTTATATTATGCGGATTTGAGCATGTTGTTGCCAATGCATGTTATTATACATATGCAGGTTTATTTAATGGTAAAGTCATATTATGGTTTATCCTAATGGCAATTGGAAATGCAGTTGGTTCAATCGCATTTGATGGTATTATTAAGCTAATTACATGCTTAAATAAAACAAAAAGCGAGTAATCGCTTTTTTATTTTACTCTTAAAATCATACATTTTAAATATAATTGCTCTTCTGACTGTAGTAATGCCGGATGGTCTGGTGATTGAATTCTAAAATCTAAAAATTGAACCACTCTTTTGGCATCATGGGCTGCCTCATTAACCATTTGCATAAATAAATCTGGTGTCATATGCTGGCTACAGCTAAATGTTAATAAATAGCCTCCACTTTTAATTTGCTTCATAGCCGTCATATTAATTTCTTTATAGCCTTTATAGGCTTTTTTTATTGAATCCTTATTTTTACTGAATGCAGGAGGATCTAAAATAATTAAATCATACTTATCCTTTATATCACTATGAAGATAATCAAACACATCAACACATTTTGCCTCAAGTTGTGTATATCCATTCAATTTAGCATTGTTAGCTATTTCATCACATGCACGCTGTGAAATATCACAAGCATCAACATGTAGTGCTCCATACTTACAAGCATGAAGTGCAAAGCCTCCTACATTAGAGAAGGCATCAAGGACAACCTTATCCTTAGCATAAAGTTTTAAAATATCCCTATTAAGTTTTTGATCTAAGAAATATCCTGTTTTTTGTCCATTTTCAATATCAACTATAAAATGAATTCCATCCTCTTCTACTAGGACTCTTGGATCAAAATTTCCATAAAGAAAGCCTTTAGTTTGTTCTAAACCCTCTTTTTCTCTTGTAGGCATATCACTACGCTCATATATTCCCTTACAGTTAGTTAATTCAACAAGAATATCAACAATATCCTTCTTTATTTTATCCATACCTAAGGACATAAACTGTACTGATAAATAATCACCATATTTATCTACAACAAGTCCTGGTAAAAAATCAGCCTCACTAAATATTAATCTTGTAGCGCTCCAGCCCAAGGTTTTACGATGCTCTAGGGCATAGCTAATTCTTTCCTTAAAAAACTCCTTATTAATAACATCATTTTCATTTAATGATAATATTCTTACCATTATTTTAGAATTAGTATTTAAAAATCCATAGCATAAAAACTTTCTTTCAAATGTTAATACCTTGCATACATCTCCATTAACAATTTCACCCTCAAAGCTATTTATTTCATTATTAAATATCCAGGGGAATCCATCTTGCTTTTCACGTTCTTCAAATTTATTTAAAATTACTGTTAGCATATTTAAAACTTCACTTTCTTTATATGACAATTATAGCATTTAAATTATAAAAAAAATATGCCGAAGCATATTTTATTTTAAAAACATTTTAACTAATTTATCATTCATCTTCTTATATGGTTGATATCTCATAGGTAAATCAATAATGTTCTTCTTATCTACAATACTCTTATAATGACTAAATGTTTCAAATCCACGAGCACCATGATAAGAACCAATTCCACTTTCTTTAAAACCACCAAATCTTAAATAGCTTGATGCAAGATGGATGATACAATCATTAATACATCCTCCACCAAAACCAGTTTGATAAATTACCTTATTTATATTTTTCTTAGTGGTTGAATATATATAACAAGCTAAAGGAGCATCCATACTATTAATTTTTTTAATACATTCATCTAAATCTTCATACTCAATAATTGGAAATATGGGTCCAAATATTTCCTCCTGCATTACTCTATCATTAAATGTTACATTATCTAATATAGTTGGCTCTATTTTTAATTTCATTCTATCATAGCCACCACCATATATTACTTTATTAGTATCAATAAGTCCACATACTCTTTCAAAATGATGCATTGTAATAATCTTACCATATTTCTCATTATTTAATGGATTAGATGTATATTGACGCTCAATTTCCTTTTTTATAGCCTCAATAAATTTTTCCTTAATATCCTTATGAACTAAAAAATAATCAGGTGCAACACAGGTTTGACCAACATTTAATAGTTTTCCAAAAACAATTCTTCTTGCCGCAAGTTTAATTTTTGCACTTTTATCAACTATACAAGGACTCTTTCCACCTAATTCTAGGGTTACAGGTGTATTATTCATCGAAGCATTTTGATATACAATATTACCTACTCTTTTACTACCTGTGAAAAAGATATAATCGAATTTTGTATGAATTAATATGGTATTTTCTTCATATCCTCCAAAAACACAAGCTACATATTCAAGAGGAAAAACACTTTCTAGAATTCTTTTTATTACCTGATTAGTATTAAATGAAAACTCACTTGTTTTAAGTAGTACAACATTACCAGCTGCGACTGCCTCTACAATAGGATCCATGCTTAATAAAAAAGGATAATTCCAAGGGCTCATAACAAGTACACTACCATATGGTGAGGCAAGCTCAAAGCTTTTAGAGATATATTGAGCAAGCGGAGTTCTAACTCTTCTAGGCTTTGAGAATTTTTTCATATGCTTAAGCATATAGGTAATTTCACTTAAAACTAACCCTATTTCACACATATATGACTCGGATGCACTTTTCCCTAAGTCCTTATATAAACCTTCATTAATTAATGGTATATTCTCCTTAATAGCTTTATATAGCTTAATGAGATATTCTTTACGAAATTTATAATCTAGTGTTTTACCTGTTGAAAAGAAATTTCTTTGCTTTTCAACAATAATTTTAATTTGATCTTGATTCACAGCTATTCTCCTATCTTCCTATATATACTTTGAAGCTTTTTCTTGCTCCATAGTTTTGGTACCGGATACAAAGGATTGGCTTCCTTATAGGCATATAAAGACATTTCTGGAATATCTTCAGCCTTAATACCAGATATAGTTGTTGGTATATTTAAAAGCCTATTATATTCTTCTATTTTAGAAATAATCATTTCACAAGCCTCTTCTTTACTTGTTTTATTTGTTGCATATCCTAAATAAATTGCAATTTTCTTCATCTTTTTATAAATAGATTTACCATATTCACGTAATACCACTGGCAAAATAACCGCATTGGCTAGTCCATGTGGCACATTATACTTACCACCAAGAGAATGAGCTATTGCATGAACATAACCAACATAAGCCTTAGAAAAGGCTCTTCCAGCCTTATGAGAAGCAATTAGCATATTCTTTCTTGATTCACGTGTTTTTTCATTATAAGAAATTAAAATATTATCAAAAATAAGCTTAATAGCCTCTAATGCATCCTTTCGAGTCTTTTTATTGCCACTCTTTCCAATATATGCCTCAATCGCATGTGTTAAGGCATCCATACCTGTTGTTGCAACTACACTTCCAGGAAGTGACATACAAACAGATTCATCAAGACAAGCATATGATGGAATCAATGGGAAATCATTAATGGCATATTTATGCCTAGTGTTAGAATCAACAATAACACATGCTAAAGTAGTTTCACTACCTGTACCTGCTGTTGTAGGTATAGCTATAAGTAAAGGAATCTTTTTTCTAACATGCAAAATCCCCTTTAGCTTATTTAAATTTTTCTTAGGTCTTGCCTTTAGGGCTCCTACACCCTTAGCACAATCCATTGGTGAACCTCCACCAAAAGCAATTAGTGAATCACAACTATTTTTATTAAAAAGCTCTAATGCTTCATCGCAATTTTTAGTTGTAGGGTTTGCAACTACATCATCATAAATAACATAATCAATGTTATTTTCCTTCAAAGAATCAATTAAGCCGTTTAAAAGTCCTAGTGAGCTTATTGTTTTATCTGTTACAATCATTGGTCTTTTTTTATCATTTTTTAATAATACTGGAATTATACCAGAAATATTATCAATAATTATAGGATCCTTATATGGAAGGAAAGGTAAAGCCACCTTAAAACAAAATTGAAAAATCCTACAATAAGCCTTAAAAAATATATTCATACTACTCACTCCTCATGCCATTTATATAATCACTTAAGTTAATATTAATACTATCAAGCATTTTATATAATAATACTCTTTCCTCTTCTGTGTAAGATTTACTTGCAAATGCAACTGCATCACTACTTGCAGAATCAATAAAATCAGCTACCTTTTTACCCTCTGGTAAAAGCTTAATTGGTGATTTATATTTTTTATCACACAAAATATATTGTTTTTCCTCTAATAAATCGAGTGCTCTAGAAATAGCGGCTTTATCTTCTTTTGTTAAATTAACAAGCATTGTATTTGTAACATTTTCATAATGATTTAAATAAAAAAGGCACATAGCATGAATGGATTTTAAACCAAATTTATTCATATAATACCCTTTAATTTTATTTATACTCTTATTAATATTTGCAATAAGAGATGTAAAATCCTCAAATCTATTTCCCATAAACCTAATCACCTATTATATTATAGTAGATAATTGTTGATAAATCAATAATTTGAAAATATGAAAAAAAACTGCTATACATATCGTATAACAGTTTAAAAATCTTATAATTTAATTTTTAGCTTAGACTCAACAAAGTTTTTAATAACCTCAACTGTTTCATCAATACCTATATCTGAATTCACACATAGATCATATGAATCAGCCTTTCCCCATTTCTTATCTGTATAGAAATTATAGTAAGATGCACGCTTCTTATCCATTTTTATAACTGTATCCTTAGCCTTAGCTGCTGGAACATTATAAAACTTAATTACACGCTGAATTCTTGACTCTAGTGGTGCACTGATATAAACATTAACCACATTATCGTTTCCCTCAAGTACATAATCAGCACATCTACCAACTATTACACAAGATTCAGAACTTCCAATTTTCTTAATTGTTTCAAATTGAGATAAAAATACCTTTTGTCCCATAGAAAGATCAACACTGAATGTTGAAGGAATTACCCCTGAGAAAAAACCATCCTTCTTTTCATCATATGATTCAATGACAGATTGTGACATACCAGATTCAACTGAAGCCTTAGCTAATAGTTCATTATCATAGAAGGCAATATTTAAAGCCTCTGCAAGCTTCTTAGCGATAAATCGACCCCCACTACCATATTGACGTCCAATAGTTATAACATAATTCATAATTATCACTCACTTTCTTACTTATATTATACCTTTTTTTAGGATAATTTGAATAGTTCTTGGTAAGAAAAAACATTTTTTTAAATACTTTATTTTATTTAGATAAACTTTTAAATTATCTACTATGCATTCAATAAAATCAAATAAAGATATATTTTAAAAAAATAAAATTTATTGTTGACATAGAATTTTTTTTTGGTATAATACTAATTGTGTGTGACAATATGGCCCGTTGGTGAAATGGTTAACACACATGCCTTTCACGCATGCATTTATGGGTTCGAACCCCGTACGGGTCACCATCAAAAAACAACGAGTAGATATCATCTACTCTTTTTTTTACCAAAAGGAGAATAAAAAAATGAAAACATTTAATTCACAAAATGCTCCAAAGGCTGTTGGACCATACTCTCATGCAGTTGTTGTTGGAGACTTAATTTTTACGTCAGGGCAAATTGCTCTAAATCCTAAAACTAATGAAATGAATAATAGTTCTATTGAGGATGAAACAAACCAAGTATGTCAAAATCTAGAGGCAATACTTAAGGATTTAGGTTCTTCAATGGATAAGGTTATAAAAACAACTGTTTTTATTACTGATATGGATAAATTTAAAACCATAAATGAAATATATGCTAATTATTTTACTAATAATCCTGCAAGAAGCTGTGTTATGGTTTCAAAGCTTCCTAAGGGTGCTAATATTGAAATTGAAGTCATAGCTTTAAAATAAAAGGAAATACTTTTTAAGGTATTTCCTTTTTATTTTCAGGCTCTTCTTCTTTTACTATATATTTATGTACAGACTCATTCCATTCCCAAATTAGCTCACGGGCCGTCTCACTATCAATCATAGTTTGCATAGGGTTAGTCTCTAATAAATATTTTTCTTCAAGATATCCTTTTTTTATTCTTTTTTTCAAGAAGATCACCAAGTATATTATTTACCATTAATTATTAAAAATACATTAAAATAGCTTATTAATTAAATTTAAACATATATCTGCACAATTTCTATCGCTAACAGTATCATTATTAATAACTTTTGAGATGCTTCTTATAATTACAACTGGTACCTTATATAAAAAGGCAATATGTGCAATAGAGCTTCCCTCCATATCTAAAGCCACATGCTCTTCTTGTGGTATGAAAGGTAGTTCATCATTAGATATGATATATTTATCACCACTAAGTAGTGTACCTGATTTATATTCAAGGTCCATATCCTTAATAATCTTTTTTACCTGTGTATTTCTAAGTGAATCTGCAATAAAATATTTACTTAGCCCAGGATATTCTCCCTTTTGATAACCTAGTTTTGACATATCAACATCAAAATAACAGCTTTGGTTACCAATAAATAAATCACCAGGATTCAAGCCACATGCACCTACTGCAGCTCCGCTTGAAATTATAAGCTGTGCCTTATAATGAGAAATAAGTAGGCTTGTTGCATGGGCAACATTAACCTTACCTGGTAATGTTCTTACTAAAATACACAAATTATCCTTAACCTGAGCTCTATAAAATTTAACTCCACCAATTACCTTTTTTTCATAATTTCCTAAAGAGTCCCTAATTGTTCTAGCTTCACTATCTAATGTTTCTATAATTCCAATAATCATACACTTGCTCCTTTATAACAATGTTTAATCCATTTTCCTTTAGTGAATCTTATTATAAATATAATAGCCCTAAAGCATTCATCTATAGCCATACTTATCCAAACTCCACATAAGCCTAATCCTAAAAATTTGTTATCACCAAGTATGAATGAACCAAGGGTTGCAATAAGCCAACAAGATACAACGCTTAATATTGTTGGAAATAAAATATCCCCAGCTGTTTGTAAGGATCTAACACATACAATATTTACAGCTCTACCTATCTCAAGGAAAATATCAATAAACATTATCATTTGAGCAAGCTTTAGCATCTTAGGATCACTAATATGGAAAATTTTAAAATCCCATTTTGCTGTTAAAAAGAAAATAACCGCAATCACAGTTGAACAAATTATTCCTAAAATTAGGGTTTGTTTAATTTTCTTTTTAGCTTCCTTAAATTCTCCCTTGCCAAATAGCTCACCAATTACAATTTGCATACTCAAGCTTATTGCCTCAGTGACCATATAGGTAATCATCGCAAACATTGATGCATATGTCTTAATATTTACAACAGCTATTCCAAATCCATTAATACAAAGTTGGATAATAATTTGGCTTGTTTGGTAAGAAATAGTTTCACTTGATGCCGGTAATCCGACACCAACATATTTCTTAAGTATTGCCTTTGAATTTAAGAATTCACCAAATTTAAATTTATAACCTATCTTTATTTTATAAATAATTATAGCTAAAATCAAGCCTATAAATCTTGATATAGAAGATGAAATTGCTACTCCTACAATTTTAAAGTGAGGAATTAGTATTAAATTACCTATAATATTTAAAATATTAACTATTAAATTTATAACCATTGATTCTTTCATTAATGAATTCGCCTTTAAATATGCTAAAAAAGTTACGGTCATTAAATGAAATCCAAGCAAACCTCCTGCTATAAGCATATACTTCTTTGCTTCTAAAAGTGATTCTATAGGACATTTTATAAGCTTTAAAAAATAATATCCTACAGTAAAAAGTAATAAACTAACCAATATTGAAAATATTAAATTAAAATAAAATGATGCACTATAAACCTTTCTTTCATTAGTTTCATTTTTACTACCTTTAAAATGTGTAATAAGAATAACTGCAGCCGAGCTAAAAACAGTAAATGCTGTAATTATCATATTAATAATAGTATTACAATTAGTAATTGCTGTTACAGCTGTATCATATTTACTCATCATTAATTGATCAGAATATCCAACAATTAAATGTAATAATAATTCTATAAATATCGGAATTGCTAAAAAAAGTAAATATTTAAAGCTTTTTAAATTTCGCTTATTTAAGGTATTTTCATTTTCTGTTTCCATATAATTCACCTTTCTCCAAGTGAAAATTATACTCTCTTTTTTTTAATATTCAATATACAAATAAAAAAAAGCTTAAAAAGCTTTTTTTACTCTGAAGCAAGTACTGTAACATTCTTAGTTTTAGGTAAACTAAGCATTTCAGTAACTAATTCATCTATTGTTAGGTTTAATTGTAATGTATCAATCATTACTGTAATATAAGCATATTCAGTAACCGGTGTATCTTGATTAATGGTAATAATGTTACAGTTGTGCTCAGCTATTTTATTTAATACATCTGACAAAGCACCATAAACATTATCTACTTGTACTAAGAAAATTGATCTTTTACCAGTTTTCTTAGGTGGTGTAAATATATGATCACAATATTTATAATATGTACTTCTACTGATTCCTATTTCCTTACAGGCATCACTAACACTCATTTTCTTTTCTTCAATAAGCTCTTTTGTCTTGTAAACAAGTAAAAAGCTTAAAGGAAGTACTGACTTATCTACTAATAAACTATCCTTCATTATTCTACCATATTATCATAAATAACCTTTATAGCCTTTTCGAAGTCTTCTGTTGCAACTCCAACTATAATGTTATATTCATGAGAACCCTGTGCTATAATTTTTACATTAATTCCATTTTGTCCCAAAACAGCAAATATTTGACCACTAAATCCAGGCTTAGATGCCATATTTTTACCTACTATTGCTACTAAAGAAATACCATTTTCAATATTAATATCAACAATATCTTCAATTTCTCTTAAGGCCTGTAATAGCTTGTATTGAACCTTCTCAAATTCAGCAGTTTCAACTACAAAGCTAAAAGCATCTACTCCTGTTGGAACAAGTTCAACATTAACTGAATATTTTTTGAATACATTAAATATTTGTGATAATACATCAATTTTTCTTGCGAATCTTTTCTTAAGAATCATAATTGATGTAAAATCCTTCTTACCTGCAATTCCAGTGATTGCTCTATCACTTTGGAAATCATTATTTGAAATAATTGTACCACTATCAAGTGGATCATTAGTATTTAAAATATTAATAGGAATATTTCTATCCTCAATTGGGAAAATAGCATCCTGATGAAGAACAGAGGCTCCCATATATGATAGCTCTCTTAGCTCCTCATAGGTAATCTTTGATATCTTATGTGGGTTTTTAATAATTCTTGGATCAGCCATTAAAATTCCACAAACATCAGTCCAGTTTTCATAAATTGAAGCTCCAATTGATTTAGCTACAATTGAACCTGTAATATCACTTCCACCACGGCTAAATAAATGAATTTCTCCATTATCATATGAACCATAGAATCCTGGAATAACACATCTATCATCACCCTTAGTGTATTCTTTAATTAATGCTCCTGTTTCATCATAATTAACAGTTCCATCATAATTGAACTTAATTACATCCTTAGCATCTATAAACTTGCAACCAATATAATCTGCCATTAATTTCGCA
This sequence comes from Anaeroplasmataceae bacterium, assembly GCA_051874255.1. Classification (GTDB taxonomy): domain Bacteria; phylum Bacillota_I; class Bacilli_A; order Acholeplasmatales; family Anaeroplasmataceae; genus UBA3206. The sequence continues at coordinate 3,803 of JBJEFR010000033.1, read as the reverse complement.
GCTAAATATTCACCACGAGAAACTATATAATCAACCTGTAAATCAGATTTAAAATTAGATTCAATAATATTAAATTCATTATCTAGGTCAGTTTTTAATCCTAAATCATTTTTTACCTGATAATATCTTTCCTTAATTTGATCAAATATTGAATTATAATTAACCTTGTATTTAATATGTGCGTGTAAAAGATATAAAAGATCTGTTATCTTACTATCCTCACTTTTCTTTTTACCAATCGCTGATACTACTACAATCTTTCTTTCATTTTTAGCTAAAACAATATTTTTAACCTTTTCAAATTGCTCAGCATCAGCCATCGATGAACCACCGAATTTACATACTATACTCATCTTTTTTCCTCCACTTACATCTCAATTACTATTGCTCCATCCTTGGCAATAGCTAAATTATATATTTTCCAATTACTAAAATCATTAAATTTATTATTAATATTCTCTTCACTAATAACTAGTAGGCTAGGTCCTGCTCCACTTATTGCGAATGCACATCCATTTTCATGTGCCCTTTTCTTTATATCCTCTGCGCCTTTTATAAGCCTCATACGATATGGCTCATGCATTTTATCACTTAATAAATCCTTAATAAGATTTAAATTACCCATATAAAAGGCATAAGGGATATTGGCTATTCTTGCCGTATTATAAACAATATCACTATAAGGAAGCTCATGCGGAAGAACTGATCTTGATTCATGAGTAGATAATTCAAAGTCAGGGACAAGTACATTAAATTTTAAAATACTACTTACGTCATATCTAATATGCTTATAAATATCATTATCCTTATATGATGCAATTAATCCACCAAACATTGCTGGGGCAACGTTATCAGGATGACCCTCAATACCTGTGGCGATTTGGAAGGCACTCTCAAGGCTTAGCTTACCTTTTAAATAATACTTAGCCGCAAGTACTCCTGCCACGATACAGGTTGCACTACTACCAAGTCCTCTTGAGGTAGGTACATCCTGGGTATCCATATATATTTTAATAGGAATAGGTGTTTCATTTATACTTTCAAACGCCTTTATATAAGACTGACATACTAAATTTTTTTCTACTGCTTCATATCTTTTTTCAAATCCAATCATTTGAAATTCTTCACTTTCTTCAAATCTAAATGAATTATAAAGATTAAAAGCAATTCCTAAAACATCAAATCCAGGTCCTAGATTAGCACTAGTTGCTGGCACTTTAATCTTAATCATTTAAGCCTCCAACAACTTCATGCAAATTATTATATGTATCCTCAAGTGACCAAATAGTTCTATCCATCTTTGTTGATTTTAAAGCTAAAATTCTTGGATCAATTTCATAATTTGTTTTCTTATATATGTTTTCAATATTAACAAATTCATCCTTATCACTTTCAATATTTAAAGCCTTGCAGATAGTATCATTAAATTTATAAGGATTAGCTGTTGATAATACTACACATAATGTATTATCCTTACTACTATTCTTATATTCCTCATATACACCATAAGCTACTGCAGTATGTGGGTCCATTAAATGAGAGGTTTCGTTATAAACTTTAGCAATTAGCTTAATAGTATCGCTTTCCTCACAGTATCCTGCCTCAAACATACTAAGCTTGTCTAAATATTTCTTATCAAGCTCATATTTACCCTTTGTCTTTAAATCATTCATTAAAGATGCAACATATGAAGCATCATTAGTAATCATAAATAATAGTCTTTCTAAATTACTTGATACTAAAATATCCATTGATGGAGTATTAGTTGTATAGAATTCTCTATTTGCATCATAAACACCTGTTTTAAAGAAATCTGTTAAAACCTTGTTTTTGTTTGATGCACAAATTAGCTTATTTACAGGAAGTCCAAGTAATGATGCAATATATCCTGCTAAAATATCTCCAAAATTACCTGTTGGTACACAGAAATTAATTTTATCATTAAACTTAATTTTTCCTTTATTAACTAAATCACAATATGCATAAAAATAATAAACTATTTGAGGAGCTAATCTTCCAATATTAATACTATTAGCACTAGAAAGATCAACAAAATCAAATTTTTCTTGATTAAAGAAATCCTTTACAGTTCTTTGACAATCATCAAAATTTCCCTTTACAGCAAAGCTTCTAGAATTCTTACCATTAAATGATAGCATTTGCTTCTCTTGGAATTGAGATACTCTATTATATGGATATAATACATAAATATTAGTATTTTCTGATTTAGTAAATCCATTTAAGGCTGCACTTCCTGTATCTCCTGATGTAGCAGTTAATACTACCGTCTTTTTATTATTACCCTCCATCTTTTTACTTGTTTGAAGTAAATGTGGTAATAATGTAAGTGCCATGTCCTTAAATGCAAATGTAGGACCATTAAATAGGTTTAAAAAGCTATATCCATCATAATGCTTAAGAGATACACATCCCTTTGGGAAATTAATAGGATTATAAGCCTTATCTACACACTCATCAATATCACTTTGCTTAAAGTCATCGAAAACAAATCCTAATACCTTTTTAGCCATTTGTTCGTATGACATAGATAAAAATGATTCATCAAAGCCAATCTTTTTTATATTTTCAAAAACATATAATCCACCTACACTACTCATCCCTTGAATTATTGCTTTTGCACTACTAACTTTTTCTTTATCTCTTGTACTTATTAACATATTTCTAACTCCTCATCTTATATTATATTAATTATACTTGTTATTTTTAAAAAAACAAGTGTATTTTGAACACAAACAATTATATTTTTTTCAAAAAGCGTTTTCATACATATTTACCAAGCTGTAAAACATATCTATCACTTCTTGTATTTCCAAGAATATTAATTACTTTAAACCTTCCCTTTCCTCTAACACTTAATATATCCCCAATATTTAAATTATAGCTAGTATTTGTAATAATAGCTTGATTTACCTTAACATACTCACCTAATACAAGCTCTTGGCTTATTTTTCTAGATATATTATACATACCACTTATAACTGTATCTATTCTTAAGGATGATACATATACCTTTTTCTCCTCAAGAGTAATAATATTTTTTATATCATCATCACTTAATACAAGCTCTACAGGTGTATGCGAAATCAATCTTAGGTTATTAATAAAATACTCACTCATTTCACTAGACACACATATATAACATGCTTCATTATTAAAAATAATATCACCAAATACTTCTCTTTTTATTCCTAAATCTAAAATACAAGCCATAACCTTTCTATGATTTAGATTTAAAAATTTAGGATTATATTTTAGTTTTAAAATATCAATATTAAATAAAGGCTCTTCTATTTCAAAAGGCGATATAATGCATTTTTTATATTCACTATCCACATATCCTCCATCAAAATACAAATAACAATCATAACCAATAATATATTTTACAATTTCTTGTTGCCTTATATCTAGAAATTTCAAATTAGATATTTGATAGTTATTAATAGCCTTTTCCTTCAAAGACCTTATTCTTTTAAAAAACATTTCTTCTTTTTCATTTATGGGCTTCAATATATCACGTCCTATTCCTATTTTATCATATATAATAAAAAAAATCCCAATAAATGGGATAGTTTAAAATATAATACTATTTATTCCGTTCCACAAAACCTATAAAACTCTATAATGCTATAAAATTCTTGTTTGTTTCCTTACTCAACGAGCCCCGATTTTAATTTATCAGTTGGTATTTACTCTCCTAAGGCGTTAATTTCGCACGAACGTATGCGTATTTTTTTCGTATACTAAAACTAGGAGTTTAATCTCTTAGTTTGTTTATTTCAAAT
>JBJEFR010000032.1:0-2402 GCA_051874255.1 Anaeroplasmataceae bacterium | reverse complement strand
TTTCCTGGTATATTGAAGTTACTCATACAAAGAGTAATAAACCAACATACCAATTCTCCTTTCTTCCTGAATAGTTTGGTATCACTTCAGGATGTGATAAAATTTGTAATTGTGAATGTGAATTTGTATTTTTTTCCTTATTGCTTTGACTTTTTAGAAAGGATCTTACCACTTCTTTGTATTGTATTTATTATTAGTTGTATGAGTCTTTTGAATTCTAAACACACCAGGCTTTTTGATACCTTTGAAGTGGATTATATTTCACAATCACAAATCAATCATTTTAGAAAGGAATTTATAATTATGAAACTTGTTGGAATTGATATCGCCAAATACAAACATGCAGCTTTTGTCATGGATGCATCTACTGGTGAATCTTTATGTGATCCTTTTTTCTTCAATAATAATAAAGAAGGATTTAATGAACTTTATGCTGAACTTAACAAATATCCTAAAGATGAGATTCTTATTGGCATGGAAGATACAGGCCATTATAACTTTGCTATCGAGAGTAATTTACTATCTGAAGGTTATAAAGTAGCTTTGATCAATCCTATTACTACGAAGAATCTTAGAAAAGCTTCTTTAAAAACGATTAAAAGTGATAAAAAAGATGCAATATTGATTGCCAAAACGCTCTTGGATAAAGATTACTATCGTATCATTTCTATCCAAGATGATAAATTAAACCAAGCCAAAGAATTGACTCGTTATCGTACTCAATTAACTATTGAAATGAATCGCAAGAAAAATACTCTTCAAAGACATATAGATATTGTTTTTCCTGAATTCAACACTTTATTCAATAATGAATATACTATTACTTATTTAAATATCTTACGAGAATATAGTGATGCCTATACAATAGCACATACAGATATTCGTTCTTTAAGAAAATGTTTTAAATACTGTAATTCTTTCACTGCTGAAGAGTTAAAAGAGTTGGCCTCTAATTCTGTAGGGGTTCATAACACATCTATTTCTTTTATCATTAAATCTATCATTGCCAGTATTGATTTGATCAATTCTCAAATTGATGAATTAGATAAAAAAATAGAAGAACTCGCTATCACCCAAGATTCTTCTATCACATCAATACCAGGAATTTCAACTATTTCTGGTACTTCTATTTTAGCCGAACTTGGTGATATACGTAAATACTCTAATGCAGGTAAAATAATTAAATTTGCAGGTGTGAACCCATATATAAGTGAATCCGGTGAATTTTCAGCTAATAAAACTGCTATAACCAAGAAAGGTTCTAAATATCTAAGGATCACGCTTTATCGAGCCATTATACCTGTAATACGACATAATCCAATATTTAACGATTACTACCATTTAAAGCGAAGCCAAGGTAAAGGGCATCTATGTGCATTAGGTCATTGCGTAAGAAAACTTCTAAGAATAATTTATCATCTTGAAACTAATAATCTTAAATTTGATATAAATTATCTAAAATAAATTAAATTTTTTAAATCATAATTAATAGAAAAATGAGCTATTTTTTAGATAGTTTTTTTCAGTACATTTACATTCACAATTTCAAAGAACAATTACTATATTTTATAGTATTTAATATTTCAAACTATTTCATAATTTATTACTTGACTTATATATAGTTGTCTTTCTTTAACTATTTTAATGGTAACTACAAACAACTTTTTTTTGCAATTGTGTAAATCGGCCAACTTTTCAATATGAAAATAAAGATATTATAAAAAAGCCTCAAAATGAGGCTTAGAATTTGGTTAATTTAAAATAATCATTAATCATTTTTAGACATTTAATATCATTTTTTTCTAAATAATATGCAATATTCATCTCATATAAGAGCTTCATTTCTAAAGTATTGTTTAATTTATCAATTTCATCTTTAATCAGGCAAAAATATTTATCAATTTTATCATTATTATCATTAATAAATCCTTGAATCATTTTCATCATTCTTGCAGTATGACGATTATCTTCATCTTTTAATAATTTAGAAACGATCTTTCTAGCTTCTTTATAAGGTCTTGTTTTATATGCACAATAGGCTAAGTAATAATTTAAATCATGATGAATTGAACCAGCTTTTTTAGCTTTATATGCAAATTCTTGGCATTTATCATATTCTTTATTTATTAAATATAAATATGATAAATTATTTAAACAGACACATGCTCTTATTCTTAAACCATTTTTTTGTGCTTCAGCTAACAATGCTAAATATTTAGTTTCTGCTTGATCATATAACTCTAAACTAAGCAAAGCATTAGCTATTTCAATATTAACCTGAATAATCCTTTCGATACAATAAATAGATTGTAATACTCCTATTGCCTTCTGATAATATTCAAAAGCTTCAAAATATAACTTTTTTTCACGTTTTATTCTACCTAATTGATAATAAAACATTC
>JBJEFR010000031.1:0-2409 GCA_051874255.1 Anaeroplasmataceae bacterium | reverse complement strand
CTTATTAACAAAATAAGAGCCTTGGCTCTTATTTTTGTTTTTCTTCTAATAGCTTAACAATATCATTTACTGTTTTCATAGAAGCTAATTCTTCGTCAGAAATTTTTACATCAAATTTTGATTCAAGCTCTAATACTATTTCAACTGAATCTAATGAGTCAATTCCTAAATCATCCTTTAAAGATGCCTCTAGTGTAATTAAATTCTCATCAATATTTGTTGTAGATACTAATACTTCTTTAACTTGTTCTAACATAATAACCTCCAAATTTAAAACATTTTGTAAAGTACGCTTTACATTTTAAAACTATTATGCTAAAATGTCAATAGTCTTTTGTAAAGTACGTTTTACATTATATGACTTTTACAACACGTTGTCAATTATTTTTTAAAAATATATGGAGGCAAAATAAAAAATGAAATCAATTTATAATATTTCCTTAATAGCAATTATGCTATCTTTAATGATAATAGGAAGCAAAATAACCATCCCACTTCCTACTATTCCAATGACTCTACAAACATTTATGGTATTCTTAATACCATTAGTATTAGGAAGAATCAGAGGGGTAATTATTATGGCATTATATACCTTCCTTGGACTTGTAGGATTACCAGTATTCTCATCTGGTGGTGGAATAGGATATATTTTGACACCATCATTTGGATATATTTTATCATTTATACTAGCTCAATTATTAATAACCTATAATAAAGATAAAAGAATATTAAGCATAATTTCTATTGCCCTAGCATTAATACTAATTTATTTTATAGGTACAATTTATATGTATTTCATACTAAATTTCCATCTAGGTAAAAATGTAAGTATACTATATTCAATATCTATAGGTGTACTACCATTTGTAATAAAGGATTGTATTTCTGTGGTACTAGCTGTATTAGTCGGAATTAGAGTTCGTAAGGCTTTAAGCTTTAAATATAGCGTAATTAAAAATGACATAACAGAGTAAAAAAAAATCCAATCATTGATTGGACTTTTTTTATTTAGCTTGTTCTTTATTATTTTTATAAATCTCAATTAATTTAGATAATGTATATCCTACTAATATAGCTCCAAGCATTGCCCATAAGACATATAACCAAGGACTATCATATCCATTTATTTTATTATATGCAGATAAAGCCTTATCAGCAATCTTATCAGTAGAAGCTGTTGGATCAATCTTATTAATATACTTATCTACCTTTGCAGAATAGTTTATTGCATATGATGACCCAAGTAAAGCACTGATAATACCAATTACATTTAGTGTGATATATACATATCCTTTTTTGAAATCCTTAGCTACTAATGTATATACTCCAACTAATATTACTGCAATACCAATTAAGATAATTGATGTAGATAAGGCACCTCTACCAAGAACCTTCTCTTCAAAATCTCTTTCACCATATAATGTATAATTATCCTCTGCTGAATAATACTCACCAAGCTTCATGCTTCTAGCATATAAAACTATTCCAAGGATAGTAATAATTGCACCTAAGACAATAGTAATAATTCCAATAATCTTCTTCTTATCCTTCATATGATACCTCATCTAATGAATCCTCAAGTAGGAATAATTGTGGTTGCATTGTTACAATAGCAACAATTACAAGCCCTGATAAAATAATTGATGGTAGCATATATCCACCATTATAAACAATAGAGTAGGTTATACGAGCAGCTACCTTATCTGTTGGATTTTCTGGCCAGAATAAAATTCCAGATAGAAAATGTGACATAAACTTTAAAGCTCCACCGCATACTGCAGCTAGTGCAACAAAGATTCCTCTAATGCTCTTTGTCTTAGCTCTTGCAATTAATCCTCTGAATAGTCCTGCAAGACCTACTAAAGTGTATGCAAATACATAGTCTAATCCTACTTGAAGTAAAATCTTCCACCATGCATCAGAGATTGCATAAAATCCATCCATTAAATCAAGAAGTCCTATAATAAGTCCAGTTATTAATCCTGGTATAGTTCCTCTTCTAATTGCTATTACTAAAACAGCTACCATTGCAATACCTACGCTACCACCATTAATGAATGGTAAAAATGATGAGCAAGCACCTGCAATAAGATCTAAAACATAACCTATTGCTGCGAAAATAGCAATTTCAGCTAATGTTTTAACATCTAACATTTTTTTCTTTTTCACTTCTATATCCTCCCTTTAAAATAAAAAAATGTTTCACTAGGAAACATGCTTTAAAATAAAGATAAAATAAATGTATAAAACTTATTTTGTCCCTACGCTAGCATTACCTAGATCAGGTTATGGGTCGAAGATATATCTTCCTCTCAGCCGGTCACACCAGCTCCCCTGTTTTATTTACCTCATTCATTATAACATTTAATAAAAATATGTCAATAGAGTTAAATGTTACTTATGTAAACT
>JBJEFR010000030.1:0-9820 GCA_051874255.1 Anaeroplasmataceae bacterium | reverse complement strand
AAGTATCTCCTGAAACAATAACTGATAATTTTAATGTTAATGGTTCAGAAGGTGATTATTATTGTATTGCTTTACTAGAAAATGGACAAATAGCTGAGAATTATTCAACCTACTACGTAGAAGGTGAAGTTGACACAGTAGCTCCAGTAATTACACTTAAAACAAAATCAGCAACAGTTAATTTAAATGAATATATTAATGATAATGTTAATATTGAGCAAATTCTAAATAATATTGATACATACTATAATAATATCTTATTTGATTATTTTATAGATTCAATTAAAGATAATTCAGGGTATGTTGAAGCATCATATGATATATCATGTTGGAAAACATCTGACAATGATTATGTAGCTGAATTAAATAAAACATATTTAATTACAATTAGAGCTAACGATTATGAAGGAAATAATACTTCTGAAGTAATTACAATTAAATTTTCTGAAACTAGTAATGGAAACAATAATAATGGATCTAGTTCTTCTGAAGATACTAAAAGTGATAAAGAACCAAATTTTTTCATAAGATTTTTTAAAAAAATTGGTGATGCAATTGTAAAGATTTTAAATAAGATTAAAGATTTTTTTAGTTAGGATGTGATATTAATGTTTAAAAAAATATCTTGTATCGTAGCTAGTTTAATTTTATTTGTATGTATGGGCCATATTTCTCTTGCAAGTAATAATAATTATTCAGGTATTTCAGAGGATTCTAAAATATCAGATGATTTAACTGAGTTAGGAATTAATTATGGTAATATTATAGAAAATTTTACATATGACGAAAAAATGAGCTCTTGGAATTGTGTAGCAATTGCAGAAGATTATAACTCATATGAAGCTAATAAACAAATAAGCTTATGGATCTATTTTTATAATCCATATTATGACGCCTTAAAAGGATATAATCCGGTTAATTATAATTCTAAATATAATATCAATTATAGATTTAATGAAGCTGAAGAAAGTCAAAATTATATTCCATATAATGACAGATATAAAAGAGATGGAAATGTTGTTGCGATTAGATTCCCACTTAAAATTAATGATAAATATATTACTGAAGAGCAATATTTAACCAGGGATTATTTAGTAGAACAATTTACAATAACAGATCTTTCTTCTTCTACAATTATTGATGTATATTGTGACGACATAAATTTTGTCTTTGAAACCAGCTTTGATGTAGAAAATGGACAAACTATAAAAAAAGTAACTACATCATATGATTCAATAATTGTAGTAACAGATATGGAAGTTCAACCGGTAATTATATCTCCTCTTGAATGGGATATATGTTCTGATGGTTTAGTTAATGCATATCTTGAATTAGCAGCTAAAGACGATAACGAATTATATGACCAAGTAAAAGAATGCTTATGGTTTTTAAATTTTGATGCTAATTATAAAATGGAAAAATTAAATTATATAAAAATTGAGTATACTGAAAAATATTGTAAAGGAAAATTTAGTGAAGTTTTTTATAATTCTAGCAATGTAATTAGTTCTTCAAATGAAACAAGAGAAATATTTCCTTATACATATCATTATACATGGGGATTAATTGATGAACCTATTGAAGCGTTTTGTCAGCCTGGAAATGCTAGATTTACTGATGCAGAATTTACAACATATAGCATTGATAAAACAGCTTTTCAACATGATTATTCAGTCTTAATGGCCGTATCAACCTGTGATGATTTGCATGAAGTAAGCGGATTTAAATATATGTTTGGATATAACATGTATGATGATGTTAGAATATTAAGGCTTGGTTATGAAGAAGCGGGAATTCAATACTATGCAAAAGCTGTATCACCTTCAGTAACTCCGAATGATCCGATTGAACTTAAAATTTCGCAAGTTAGTGAATGGGAATTGGTTAAAAGATTTATTGCAGCTATATTAACCTTTGGATGCTATATAGTGGGAATTGTAATTATTCTTCCACCACTTATTAAGGGGGTAGGAAAAAATGAAGACTGAGACAATATTTAAAACAATATTAATTGTAATTGTAATAGCTTTAATAATTTTTTTAGGTTTCTATCTATATAAAAATTCATGGGCTCCTGGAATAAGAGCTATTAAAGAATTGATAAGAAGGCGAAAATCATGAAATCAATATGTAAAGCTTTAGATAGTATTGTAGGGATTTTAAAAACATTCTCAACCGTAGCTATTACACTGTTTCTTATTTCGATTCCTAAATTTATTACAACAATTTTTTCAAAAGCAATTAAGTGGATTAAAGGAGGCTAGCACATGATAAGCAAATTGTATGATTCTACTGTTTATTTTTTACAAGCTATAATTTTAGCTCTTAGATGGAGTGCATACGGTATTTTATTTGTATTTGATTCAATATTTACTTTTATATTAAATATATTTAGAGTAATATCAGATTTATTTAAAAGCTTTATGGATATTCTTCTTCCAGAAAAATTTTCCTGGATTAAATTATTACTATATCTATTTTGGGCCATTGTAGCAGTTCTATATTATATCATGTATGCATTTGTTCTATTGTATAATGTATTACATGATCCATATACAAAATTAATGGGAATTTGCAGGCCTTAAAAAATAAGAACTTTCAAAAACGAAAGTTCTTTTTTATTATTGTTTTTGGTACTCTAAAAATTTCTAAAAAATTATGAAAACACAACTAACATTATTTATATTTGAAAGGCTTGCTAATTATCCAGAAGCTTTAAACAATGTTGAATATTTTTCAAAAAAATTAAATATTTCAACATTAAAAGTAAAAAGATATATACAAGAATTAAAAGCCTTTATATATAATTATTCCATTGTATATATAGATCTAGTATATGAAAGGAGGACAAAATCGTATAAATTAATTAAAGCTGTGTAGCTTTGATTTTTTTATAAAAAATTTTTAGAGTATCATTTTTTGATACCGAACGTGAGTATAATATAACTGTAATTGAATAAAATATTATGCAAATAGCAATAGAAAACATTTCAACAAATACTAAAAAATAGCATAGATAAGCCATTTTTAGACTTCTAAGCGTGCGGTCAAGCGTTCGAATCGCTTACGAACCGCCATTTTTTGGAGATTTGACCTGCATTCCCTAGGCGTGCGGTCATTTGTTAAAGGAAGATTAAATTCGGATTAATCTTCCTTTTTTTGTATATATTTAATAAAATATATGTTATTTAAATATTAAAGAATAAAATAGTGTATAATAAATATTAGGAATAAATTAAAAAATAATATGATAAGCATGAGGTGGTATTATGTCAGAGTTATTAAATAAAGTTGCAGAATTTTCAAAAAAGGCTCATGAAGGTCAATATGATAAGGGTGGTCATCCATATTATCTTCACCCTGAGGCTGTTGCGGCAATGGGAAAGACAGAAAATGAAAAAATTGTAGGATATTTACATGATGTTATTGAAGATACAAACTACACTATAGATGATTTAAAAGCCCTTGGAGTTAATGATGAATGCTTAGAGGCAATTAAGACATTAACACATGATAAAAATATTTCTTATGAGGATTATATAAAAAATATTAAGAAATGTGAGTTAGCAAGAAAGGTTAAAATTAACGATTTAACTAATAATATGGATTTATCTAGATTAAAAGAGGTTACTCAAAAAGATCTTGACCGAGTAGATAAATATAAAAGCTGTTTAAAATATTTAAGTGAATAAAAAACTATAGCCTGTTATCAAGCTATAGTTTTTTCATTTTATTTTTCTAATTCTAATGCTCTTTTTGTACAAGCTATTGCACATTTATCAACAATTTCATCTAAATTACATTCATCAAATACATTTACACCTTCTATAGTAGTACCCTTATAGCTACATACATCATTAATAAGGGTATCTAAATCCTTAGGTGATGATTTTAGCATCATAGCACAACCAATTGATGCATCTGCAAGCATATTTCTTACTTCCTCTTCCTTAACACCATTTTTTACAGCGCTACGAACAAATGATCTAACAAAGTACCAAAAATATGCTGGATATGATCCATTCATTGGTAATAAGGTATTAATTTTGTCTTCACTCACAATAGTAACGCTACCGATTGATGAAAATATGTCTTTAACCGCATTTATTGTGCTTTCTTTAGCGTTTTTACTTGTAGCCATAGTAGAAACAGACATATTAATTGAAGCGCCTAAATTAGGCATTATTCTTACATACTCATTATCTGATAAATTTTTTTCTAAATAATCAATTGTTATTCCTGCAGCAATTGATACAACAATTTCCGGTTTTTTTGTAGCCTCATGCAATTTTTCCATAACTGAAGGGAAGGTTTGAGGCTTTATCGCAAAAATAAATATTTTTGAATTTTCATATACTTCTAATTCATTAGCAGCCGTATTGAATCCATCCTTAATAACATTTTCTAAATCAGGATTATATACTAAAATATCCTTAGCTTCATATAGCTTAGAGCTAACTATTCCCTTTAATATACTTGATCCCATTTTTCCATATCCAATAAGTCCTATTTTATACATAACTTTATACCTACTTTCTAAAATATTATATAAAATAAAAGCCCTTTAAACAAGGGCCTTTATCTTACTTATTGAAATAATGATTTAATAATGCAATTAAAGCTTTACCATGTCTTGCTTCATCTCTTGCCATTTCGTGAACAGAATCATGAATTGCATCAAGATTTAATTCCTTAGCCTTCTTAGCTATAGCCATTTTGCCATGACAAGCTCCATTTTCACCATTTAACATCTTCTTGATGTTTTCTTCTGTTGAATCAGTTACTAATTCACCAAGCATTTCAGCAAATCTAGAGGCATGTTCTGCTTCTTCAAATGCAATCTCCTTAAGTACTGTTGCAATTTCAGGATATCCTTCACGGTATGCAACTCTACTCATTGCAAGATACATTCCAACCTCGCTACATTCTCCATTGAAATTGCTTCTTAATCCTTCAACAATTTCCATGTCAACACCTTTTGCAACTCCAAGTACATGCTCTGCAGGCCAAGTCATTTCCTCTTCAACATAAGGAACTACCTTGTCACCTTTAACATGACATACAGGACAAACAGCTTCCTCTCCATCAGGTACTTCAAAAACTTGTCCACAAACTAAACATTTATATTTCATATTTATAATCTCCTTCTTTTTTTAATTTGCACCTTAATTATAAAAAATCATCCTATATAATTCAAGTAATATGCTTATCTAATGAATAAATATTTTTTTAAAATAATGGAGAGAATATTTTCATAAGTTTAATGAGTGTTTTCTTGATAAATCTAGGCTTATACTGACATTCATTCATATAAATAGATTCATTCATAGTATTAATAAAATCATCTTCCATTTCTTTAATAACATCATTTTTATAAATCCATACACCATTTTCAAAGTGATGTGCTAGACTTCTATAATCTAAATTTATTGTACCAATCATCGCAACCTCACCATCAGCTATATATGATTTAGCATGAATAAATCCTGGCCTATATTCATATACCTTAACACCAGATTTAATAAGCTGGTTATAATTATCTCTAGTTAATGCGAAAACTGTTTTTTTATCGGGAATATGTGGAACTATTATTCTAACATCAACGCCTCTTAATGCCGTATTTTCTAACGTTCTTGTCATTTCATTATCTATAATCAAATAAGGTGTTGTTATATATACATATTTTTTAGAATGATTAAGCATATTTAAAATGATAGACTTAGATATATACTTATCATACATTGGCTTAGGGCCATCTCCAAATGGTATAACAAACCCTTGACTTTCGCATGTTGAATTAACATAGTATTTATTAAAGGATAATTTATTAATCTTTTTAATATTAATATTATAATCCACTAAAAATAGCTTTGTAAGCTCGTTTACAGCATTACCGCACATCTTTATACCTGTATCCTTCCAATAACCAAATCTTTCATATCTATTAATATATTCATCGGCTATATTAATTCCTCCTGTAAAACCTACAAGTCCATCTATAACTAATATTTTACGGTGGCTTCTATTATTAAACTCACCATCAGCTTGACCCTTTAATTTTGAAAATAGCACTGCATCAATGCCCATTTTTTTAAGGGTCCTAGTATAATTTCCAGGAAGTGTTGTCATACAACCAATATCATCGTAAAGAATTTTAACCTCAACACCATTTTGAACCTTTTCCTTTAATATATTTAATATTGAATCCCAAAAAAAGCCATTTTCTATTATAAAATACTCTAAAAAAATAAATTTTTGAGCTTTTTTTAGCTCTTCTATCATATCATCAAACATTTCCTCTCCACATTTATAATAATGAAGAGCTGTATCTTTATAAATATGGGCATTAGATATATTTTTTATCATTAATGCCTCACTATAAATTAGCATATTTTCTTCCTTTAAATCTTCAAAATTTTTTGTATCATCATATTTAAAGCTATGATCTAAAGCATTAAATCTTTTTAAAATATGTCTTGGAAGTTTTCTTTTGTAAAACATAAAATAAAGCATAAATCCAACAATAGGTAATATTATAACAAATAAAAGCCATGGAATTTTATAATCAGGATTTTCATTTGAGGAAATTATATTCAAAATAACAAATACAGTAGTAATTATCACAGCGATATAAAAATAAGGTAAATACATCGTTAATAAAAACACAGATAAAATAACTAATGAAATTTCCAAAATAGATAATAAAACAGCAATAATATATCTTGATGGAATATAAGTAATTATTTTATTTGACTTTGTTTTTTTCATATAATCACCACTTTTCAATTTAAATAAATAACCATATAAATATATTATTACATTTTCACAGTTAAATGCAATAAAAATCTAATATTGAACTCATATTATCTTTATTTTAGTTTACTATTATAAAATATTAAAAAAATACCCTTAAGCGTTTAGCTTAAGGGCAGGAAATTAGGAAAGAATAAATAGCATATTATTCAGTTACTTCTTGGTTTGCATCTTCTGTTGTTGTATCAAGTTCAGTATCCTCAACTACAACATCATCATTATTTTCAATATCCTCTTCTACCTCTGGAACTTCATCTGCATCAGGATTTTCTTCTGGCTTCTTATTCATATCATTAAACATTTCTTCGAAGTTTTTGAAATGCTCTTCAAAATGATTCTTCATATCCTCATAACTTGGCATATCTGCAGGAATTTCAGTTTCTGAGAATAATCCTTCAATATTCTCAACTAATTGATGCTTATGCTTTCCATTTTCATCCTTAACTCTTTCAAAGAATGCTTCATATTTTCCATCTTTAAAAGAAATATAGTGTTTATCATCTTTAATAGTTTCTTCTAATTTAATAGTTTCACCATTAATCTTAACCTTAACCTTAGTTTCACCATTTTCAATTTCAGTTGAGATAGAATATGATACAACTGTTTCATTATTTTCTACTACCTTATATGTGAATTTTTCTTCAATTTCATCCTCTTCTGTTTCACATTCATTCTTAATAGAAATATATGAATTTTCTCCAGTATAAATTACAAGCTTAGTCTTAACTTCTGATTCATCCTCTTCAACTTCTGTCTTAGATTCAAATTTGAATGAATATTCCATTTCATTATATACAACAAGACCAGTATAACTAATCTTTGTTTCTACTTCATCATCATCAGTATCAACTTTTTCTGTAACATCATTGTAATAAAGCTTGAATGTATGAGTAGCACCTTCATAATCATTAAAACTTATGATATTAAGATTTAGGTAATCCTCTCTATCTGATTCAATGCTTACAAAGCTAAAATTAGCATCATTTGTAATAATTAAATCAGCTTGTTCAATAATTTCTGGTAAATACTCTGTTGAGTTATCTGTTGTTGTATCTACTGTTTCTTCCTCAATAGATGTCGCAGCCATAAGCTCATCACTATCAAGCATAGATATAGCTGTAGTTGTTGAATATGCAAGCTTTTCATTTGAAGCTAGAATAAATTGTGATGCCCCTGCTTCACTGTTTGAGCATGCAGCTAAAGTAAATATTGCACTAAATGCAAATCCTCCTAATAGAATTCCTTTTAAATTTTTTGTTTTCATTTTATTGCCTCCATTTCTAATTCACCTAATAAGCGAACAAGCTATGGGATTTATTGGAAATATTTAAAACTTTCTATAATTTTTTTTACCTGCCTCATCAATTTCTAAAGAAAAGTCAAATTTATTATCAGAACCATTAAAGCCAATTACCCATTTTTTATCATCCTCAACTTTTATTTCATATTCAAATTTCTTTTCATTAGAATCAATTTTGAAGGATATTTCATCATCTTCAATTTTTAGTTTATATTCATATTTTTCTTTATTTTTAGATTTTATAGAAAATTTATATGAATACTCATCATCCTCATATTCTTCCTTAACTAAATAATACTCATCATCTGATAAATATATTTTAGTACTAAGCTCTAATTCATCAATATCTTTTTCTTCTTTACCTTCTATTCTGTATATGGTTCCATTAATATCAATTTCGCCTTCAAATTCACTTTCTTCATCATCCTTATTTATATAATTGACATATATTTTATAATTATTATATCCAAGCATTAGCTTATAATCATCATACATTCCTTTATATTCATTATAATTATATGTAATTTCTTCTTCAATCTTATAATATTTATTATAGATAACATCCTCAAATAATTGATATTCCTTAATTACATCATTAAAGAAGTCTTCATCCACTTCTTTATTGTTATCATTATTAAAAGGATCTTCAAATCTATTATCAAATGGATCCTCAAAACCATTATTATCAAATGGATTTTCAAATTCATACTCAAAATCATCGGTAATTGACAAAGAAGTATTTAATAATGCTGTATTAATATCATTGGAAATAATAGATACTAATGAGCTGACCTGGAAATTTAAAACCTCCTCATCAACATTTATAGTAGTATCAGTATCTCCACCTTCAATATTTTTAGGCGTATCATTGCTTGGGAGTAAAGCTATAATTAGAATAATACTGCAGGCTGCGACAAATAAGCTTGAAAGAGATATACCCAGTTTAAATCTAAATTGAAATTTAGGCTTAGTATTAACTTTATTTACTTCATTTAAAATCATATTAGAAGTTGTTTTTATTTGATAATTTCTAATATCTTCATCTGAAATCCTCATAGTTTAGCTCCTCTCTTAAATCTTTAATAATTTTATTATACTTCCATAGGATAGTACCTAACGGCTTGTCCTTTAATTTAGAAATCTCTTTAAATGTTAATCCATCAATAACATGTAATATAATAATCTCTAAATCCTCCTTCTCTAATTTTTCCTTTAAGGCCTTAATTAATGAATTATCATTGGGATTAAAATCCACATGATAATTATAATTAATATAATCCTCTGAAAATACAACTCTTTTTTGTTTTCTTAAAAAATCAATTGCCTTGTGCTTGGCTGTTAGTAATAGATAACCAACTGGGCTACTATTTTTACTTATAGTATTTATTTTATTTAGAAAGTAAATATAGGTATCTTGAAGGATATCTTCGGCATCCTCAAATGAATCTACAATCTTTACTATATTGTAAAAAATATATTGATTAGTCATATTATAAAATTCATCAAAATAACTTAATTCATTATTTTTTAAATATAAGAATAATTCATTTATTCTATTTAAATCCATATTTACCCTCCTTGTCTATAAAGCGATTTAATATTGTAAAATATTGGTATTTTTTAATATTTTATCATATTTTTGTTAAAAACCAAAAAAAGAATAGACCTAAGTGTCTATTCTTTCCATTTCATGAATACTTTTATTTC
>JBJEFR010000029.1:0-10024 GCA_051874255.1 Anaeroplasmataceae bacterium | reverse complement strand
TGAAGAACAGTTTGGAGTTGTATTAACAATTGTTTCTATGATTAGTATTGTTGCAGGATCGATAGGTACATCTATTAATAATGCAAGAATGGTTTATATAAATGAGGGTAAAACTAATAATGGTGACTATAATTTATTAATTTTAATAACAGGAAGTATAGGAATTTTAATTACTTGTGTTTTTTTGGTTATAAATCATATATTTACACTAAGCAATGTAATATTTGTTAATATCCTTCTTATAGTTACAGCTTTTAGATATTATGCAGATGTAGAATATCGTAAAAACTTAAAATATGGATATTTTATGCTGTATTATGTACTAATTGGAGTAGGATATGGAGTTGGAGCCTTATTATATTTTATAGTTCCTGTTTGGGAGATTTGTTTCTTTGTAGGAGAAGTACTTGCCCTAATACTAGTATTTATTAAGGGAAATATTTTTAAGGATTTCTTTAAAACCTCTTCACTAAGAAGCCCACTTTATCAGATTGCCTTATCATTTATGATAGGAGAATTAATTAATAATGTAATATTAAATATAGATAGATTATTATTAAATTATTTTATGTCTGGAAGTGATGTTACAACCTATTATGTGGCATCCTTAGTAGGTAAGATAGTTGCGCTTGTAACTGTGCCTCTAACAGGGGTAATTATGGGATATTTAAGAAGATTTAAAGGTGAGTTTAAGAAAAAATATGTGCTTATATATATGGCATCATGCTTAGGATTAGCTTTTTTAGCATTTATTGGATGTGAGATATTTTCACCAATATTAATTAAGCTTTTATATCCTAGCGTTTATGATGCGGCTCATGAAATATTGTTATATGCTATATTAGCTCAAATTATCTTCTTTTCAGCTAATTTAATGTTAATTCTTATTATTAAGTATAAAAAGCCAGTAGTACAATTAGTTATAAATATATTACATTTGGTGGTCGTATTAGCTTTATGTATCATTGGAATAAAATTAAAGGGTCTTAGGGGGTTTGCTTTTTCGCTATTATGTGGTAATATATTTAAGTTGATAGTTATTATTATTATCTTATTATTTAGTAGAAAACTTTGTAATTATGAAGAATATGGAATAAAGGAGACTAACTATGACAAAGATTAGAGTAATGGTTCCAACTTATAATGAAGAAGAGAATGTTATTCCAATGGCAAATGCTATTAGAGAAGAATTTAAGAATAATTTAAGCGAATATGAGTATCAAATACTATTTATTGATAATAAATCAAAGGATAGTACAAGAGAAAAAATTAGAGAATTATGTAAAGAGGATAAGCAAATAAAGGCTATTTTTAATGCTAAAAATTTTGGTCAATTTAATTCTCCTTATTATGGAATGATAGAAAATGAAGAGTGTGCCTGTACAATTACATTATGTGCAGATTTTCAACAGCCTGTTGATATGATTCATAAATTTGTTCGTGAGTGGGAAAAGGGATATAAAGTAGTAGTTGGAGTAAAAACCAAATCTAAAGAAAATAAGCTTGTAAGACTATTTAGAAGTATTTATTATAGATTAAGTAAAAAATGGAGTAGGGTTCAATTTATTGAACAATATGATGGATTTGGATTATACGATATTTCATTTACAAGAATGCTTAAGCAAATTAAAGATCCTATGCCTTTTATTAGAGGTATAGTAGTTGAATATGCTGATGATATTAAGGTTATAAATTATACTCAAGAAAAAAGAAGAAAAGGGAAAAGCAGTAATAATTTTGGAAGTCTTTATGATGCTGCAATGCTATCATTTACTACCTATACTAAAACATTACCAAGGCTTGCAGGTAAATTAGGTATGTTTTTATCCTTTATAACAGGTCTTGGAAGCATTGCCTTAGTTGTATTAGGTATTGTGTTAAAAATAAGCTTTAATTATGCAATTTACTGTGGTATTGCCTTTTTAATATCACTTAATATGTTCTTCATTGGAATGGTTGGAGAATATGTGATGAGTATTAATCAAAGATCACTTGAAAGACCTTTAGTTATTGAAGAGGAAAGAATTAATTTTGATGAATAGGAACGATTAATTTCGACATATTTAGATAAATAATAATTTTATAATTATTATATTAGGAGGATTACTTTATGAAAGTAGTTATATTAGCTGGTGGATTTGGAACTAGAATTAGCGAAGAATCACATTTAAAGCCAAAACCAATGATTGAAATAGGCGAGATGCCAATATTAGTTCATATTATGAAAATGTATGCAGCACAAGGGTTTAATGAATTTATAATTTGTGCAGGATATAAGCAAAAGGTAATTAAAGAATATTTTGCACATTATTTCCTATATAATAATGATGTTACATTTGATTTTTCTACAAACGAACGTATTGTTCATAAAAGAAGTATGGACAATTGGAAGGTTACAGTAGTAGATACAGGACTTAATACTCAAACAGGAGGAAGAGTTAAAAGAGTTAAAAGATTTGTTGGAGATGAACCATTCTTTTTAACTTATGGAGATGCTGTTGGAGATATTGATTTACATGATTTGTTGAATAGCCATAAAGAGTCTGGAAAAATCGGAACTATGTCAGTTTACAATTTCGGTCAATCAAAAGGAATTGTAGAGGTTAATAGTAAGGGTGAGGTTGAAATATTTAGAGAAAAGTCAGATTTAGATGGAGATTTAATTAATATTGGATTTATGGTAATGAATCCTGAAATATTTGATTATATTGATGGTGATGACACACCATTTGAGGATTCACCACTTAAAACATTAGTTGAGGAAAAACAACTTAATGCATATGTCCATAAGGGATTCTGGCAATGTATGGATACATTAAGAGAAAAAGAAAAGCTTGAAAAACTATGGAATAGTGGAAACGCACCTTGGAAGGTTTGGAAATAATATGGTAGATTTAAGTTTTTTTAAGGATAAAAAAATATTAATTACAGGTCATACTGGTTTTAAGGGTTCATGGCTTACAAGAATATTAGTGAATGCCAAGGCTAAGGTTATAGGATATTCATTATTACCAGCAGAAAAGAGTTTATATAATTTGGCAGATGTTGATGATAAAATTGTATCTATAATAGCTGATATAAGAGATTATGAAAAGCTTAAGGAGGTATTTGATAAATACGAGCCAGAAATAGTAATTCATCTTGCAGCTCAGCCTATTGTAAGAGAATCATATAAAAGCCCATTATATACATACGAGACAAATGTAATGGGAACAGTTAACTTACTCGAATGTGTTAGACAAACAAAAAGTGTTAAATCAGTATTAAATGTTACTACAGATAAGGTGTATTTAAATGAAGATATAGAAAATCATCCCTTTAAGGAGAATGAGCCACTAGATGGATATGATCCATATAGTAATTCAAAATCATGTAGTGAGCTTGTAACTCATAGCTATAAAAAATCATTTTTTAATGATATAGAGTGTAGTATATCAACTGCAAGAGCTGGAAATGTAATTGGTGGAGGAGATTTTCAAGCTGATAGAATAATTCCAGACTGTGTTAGAGCTATTGAGAATAAAACCGATATTATTATAAGAAATCCATATTCAACAAGACCATATCAACATGTATTAGAGCCATTATTTTTATATTTAACAATTGTTATGAAGCAATATGAAAATAAGGCTTATGAAGGATATTATAATATAGGACCAGATGATTGTGATTGCGTTACCACAGGAGATTTGGTTTCTAAATTTTGTGCTTCATGGGGAAATGGACTAGGATATATAAATAAATATGATGGTGGACCACATGAGGCAGCCTTCCTAAAGCTAGATAATAATTTAGTTAAGGATGTATTTGGTTGGAGTCCAACATGGCATATTGATGAAACAATAGATAAAATAGTTGAATGGACAAAGGTATATTTAGATAATTTGGAAAATATTCCAGATTGTATGGATAAACAAATTGAAGAGTTTAATAAATAGGAGAAGTTATGACAACAAAGGAACAAATATTAGAACTTGTGAAAAAGTACTATAATGAAAACCATGTTAATAAAGAATATGAAACTGGCGATAGAATATCATATGCAAGAAGAGTATACGATGAAGAAGAGATGGTAAATCTTGTTGATTCATCATTAGAGTTCTGGCTTACAAGTGGTAGATATTGTGATATGTTTGAGCGAGATTTAGCACAGTATCTAAATATTAAGCTACCAGTTTTATTGGTTAATTCTGGATCTAGCGCAAATCTACTTGCGTTTATGGCCCTTACAGCTCCAGAGCTTGGAGAACGTGCTATTAAGCGTGGAGATGAGGTAATTACTGTTGCGTGCGGATTTCCAACAACTGTAACACCAGTAATTAATTATGGTGCAATTCCAGTATTTGTTGATGTAACTATTCCACAGTATAATATAGATGTTACTAAGCTAGAAGCTGCATTATCAAGTAAGACTAAGGCAGTGATGATTGCGCATACCTTAGGTAATCCTTTTGATTTAGCATCAGTTAAGGAATTTTGTGATAAGCATAATTTATGGTTAATTGAAGATAACTGTGATGCCTTAGGTAGTAAATATACTATTAATGGAGAAGAGAAATTCACAGGAACAATTGGAGATATAGGAACATCTTCATTCTATCCACCACATCATATGACAATGGGAGAAGGTGGAGCGGTATATACAACAAATCCTAAGCTATATCGTATTTTAAAATCATTTAGAGATTGGGGAAGAGATTGTATATGCCCAAGTGGTGTAGATAATTATTGTAAGCATCGATTTGATGGACAATATGGTGAGCTTCCAAAGGGATATGATCATAAGTATACATATTCTCATTTTGGATATAATCTTAAGGTTACTGATATGCAAGCAGCAATAGGAGTTGCCCAGTTAAAGAAATTTCCAAGCTTTGTAGAAAGAAGAAAATACAACTGGAAAAGATTACGAGAGAATTTAGATTGCCTTAAGGATAAGCTAATCCTACCAGAGGCATGCCCTAATTCAGATCCATCATGGTTTGGCTTTTTAATTACCTGTAAGGAAGGAGTATCTTGTGTTGAATTAACTAAGTATTTAGAAGCTAAAAATATTCAAACAAGAAAGCTATTCGCTGGAAATTTAATTAAGCATCCATGCTTTGATGAAATGAGAAAAACTAAAACAGGATATCGTGTAGTAGGAGATTTAACAGTAACAGATCATATTATGAATAATACCTTTTGGATTGGTGTATATCCAGGTATGACAGATAAGATGATTGATGATATGTCTAATGCTATAATTGAATTTTTAAATAAATAGAGGTTTTAACGCCTCTATTATTTTTTCTAATTTGTATTATGATATGAGTTATGATAAAATAGTTTAGTAATATAAAGTTAGGTGAAGAAAATGAAAATGAGAGTTGCTGATTACATAGTAAAAAAACTATCTGAGGCTAATCTAGATACAGCTTTCTGTGTTGTTGGTGGAGGATCAATGAATCTTAACGACGCCTTTGGCCACAGCGAAGCATTTAAAGTATATTATAATCACCATGAACAAGCATCTTCAATGGCTTGTGAGGGATATGCAAGAATAAAAAATAAGCCTGCTGTATTAGTTGTTACAACGGGTCCAGGAGGAATTAATGCCTTAAATGGAGTGTGTGGGGCATACCTAGATAGTGTTCCTATGATAGTATTATCTGGTCAAATAAGATGGGATGCATGCTCACTTTCAACATCATTACCACTACGTGCAATGGGAGACCAGGAATTTAATATTGTTGGTGCCGTAAAGGGAATGACAAAATACGCTGATATAGTAGTAAATAAAAACGATATTAGATATATGCTTGAAAAGGCAATATATCTTGCCAATAATGGAAGAAAGGGACCAACCTGGTTAGATATTCCAGGAGATGTTCAATCAAGCTATATAGAAACTGATGAGCTTCTTGGATATGAAATAGAAAACATTTCTTATGAGGCAAAGGATGAAGATATTGATTATATTATAAATAAGATTAAAGAAAGTAAAAGGCCTATTGTTTATGCAGGAAGTGCCATTAGAAGTAGTGGAAGCTATGAAAAATTTTTAAGTTTAATAGATAAATTAAATGTACCAGTTGTTACAGCATGGAATGCAATTGATGCAATTCCATCAGATCACCCATTATGTGCAGGAAGACCTGGTAATTTTGGTGATAGATATGGAAATTTCGCTGTTCAAAATAGTGATTTAATAATATCACTAGGATGTAGATTATCAATAAGACAGGTTGGATTTAATTATAAATCATGGGCACCAAAATCTCATGTAATAATGGTTGATATTGATAAAGCGGAGCTTTTAAAGCCAACTATTCATGTTGAATACCCTATATGTGCTGATGTATATTCTGTTATAGATAAGCTTAATAAAAGATTAGATAATAATACAAAGCTATTTAATAATGAAAAATGGATGAATATAATTAATGGATGGAAGCAGAAATATCCATTACTACTTGAAAAATTCATAAATCAGAATAAATTATGTAATGCTTATTATGCTATAGATAAATTATCAAGAGAATTCAAAGGTGTTACAGTCGCAAGTAATGGTACAGCCTGTGTAGTAGGAAGTCAAATGTATCATATTGGCGAGCATTCTAGATTTATTGAAAATTCAGCTATAGCCTCTATGGGTTATGGGCTACCTGCAGCCTTTGGTGCTTCAATAGCCTTAGGCAAAGAGCCAATAATGTGCTTTGAGGGAGATGGAAGTATCCAAATGAATATTCAGGAGCTTCAAACTATAATTCATCATAACCTACCAATAAGAATAGTAGTATTTAATAATGATGGATATCATTCAATAAGACAATCTCAAAGTAATTTCTTTAAAGGAAAACCATTATGTGGAGTAGGTCCTGATTCTTTGGATTTAAGCTTCCCGGATATGGAGAAAATAGCTTATGCATATGGATATAGCTTTAATAGAGTTAGTTCAAATAAGGAATTAGATTTGTATTTAGAAAAAAATAAGGCTATAACAAAGCCTGAAATATTAGAAGTAATGGTTGATCATGAAACATATTTTCAACCAAAGGCTGGAAGTATGAAGCTATCTGATGGAAGTATGGTTTCTGCACCTCTTGAAAATTTGGCTCCATATTTACCAAAGGAAGAAATAGATGAAATAATGAAGGTAAGTGAAGATTAATGAAGGTATGTATTACTGGTTCAACCGGGATGATTGGGCTTGCGTTAACTAAATATTTAATCTCATTAAATCATGAGGTTTATATGATTGTAAGAGAAAATAGTAATAAGCTTGATATTATTCCTAATAATAATTTAATACATATTGTTAAGTGTGATTTATCTAATTTATCGAGCTTTACGCCAGATTTTATGGTTGATTATTTTATTCATTTAGCATGGGATAAAACGATTGGTGATGGCAGAAATGATGTATACACACAAAATCTAAACATCAAATATACCTTAGATGCAGTTAGTTTAGCCAAAAAAATGGGAGCTAAAAAATTTATTGGCTCAGGTAGTCAGGCAGAATATGGACTTAAAAATGAAAAATTATCTATAAATACTCTATGTAATCCTATTACAGGCTATGGAATAGCTAAATATGCTGCTGGTAAAATGGCAAATATCTTATGTGAACAATTAGGGCTAGAATTTAATTGGATAAGAATTTTATCAGTATATGGAGAGTATGATAATCCTAATACTTTAGTTAGCTATGTTAAAAAAAGTGTAAGCGAGGGTATATCACCACTTGTTACACCTTGTGAGCAAATATGGGATTATATTGAGGTTACGGAAGCTGTAAAGATTATTTATAAAATTATGATTAATGGTAGTAACGGTCTTACATATCCACTAGGTAGTGGTAATGCACGAATACTTAAGGAATATGTAGAAGAATTTAAAAACGCAATAAATCCGAATATTGAGATAAAATATGGTGCAAAGCCATATCCTAAAAATCAGGTTATGTATTTAGTTGCGGATATGAGCTATTTAAAAAAATGGGATTAAAATTATTTTTAATCCTTTTTTTATAAATCGACATTTCTCCTTGTTTGTGTTTATCGTTATTTTAAATAGAAATGATAATATATTAGTGTAAAATAAAAGGAGGAAATATAAAATGAAAGATTTAGATAAGGTATATGCAGAAAGCATTGCAAAGGAGTATTCAGCTAAAACGGATTCAAAGGTTATGGCCTTAAGAAAGCTTGATGCTAAGGTTAAAAAACCAGCATACATATTCGCATTTACATTTGGAATAATTTCAGCATTAATTCTAGGAGTAGGAATGTGCTTGGCTATGAAGGTTATTGGACCAGGAAGTACTTTATTTTTTGTACTTGGAATTGTTATAGGATTAATTGGAATAGGTTGTTGTGGATTAAATTATTTATTATTTAATAAAATATTAAATAGTAGAAAAGAAAAATATTCGTTTGAAATAATTGAACTAGCAAAAGATATTACAAATGAATAATAATTTGTGGAGGTACTTGGGTGAATAGATTTGAAAGTAAATATTTCAATAGTGCTAAATTAATGGTAGAAGCATTAATCTTAATATTAGAAAAAAAGGATTTTGAATATATTACTGTTAAGGAAATATGTCAGAAGGCTGGAGTAAATCGTTCTACCTTTTACCTCCACTATGAAAATACTAGTGATTTATTAAGAGAATGCTTAGATATGCTAAATATAAAGCTTGAGGCTAAGTTTAATAATAAAGAAATAAAAGATATAGATCTTAATACCAATAAATTAGAAGATTTAATTTTTATTAATAGCCTATTTTTAAAGCCATATCTTGAGTATATAAAAGAAAATAGGAAAACTTATAAAGCTATTTATAAAAATCCTAATTTATTTGATGATAAAAGTGGATTAAATAGACTTTATGAATTGATTTTTAAACCAATTATGACAAAGTTTAAAATTAATGAGAGTGAAATAGAGTATATTTTAGATTACTATATTACAGGTATATCCTCTATAGTTATTCGATGGGTTCAACAAGATTGTATAGATGATATTGAAAAAATAATGGATATTATTATGAAATGTGTAAGGCCATATAATTAAAGTTTTGTCTATAATGATATTTTTCTTGATAAAAGTGTCTAAATTAGATAAAATTTATATTAAAGAATGGATAAGCCTTTAGAGAGGAAAAAATAATGAAAGAGCGAATTATTTATTATAATGACCAAAAAAATGATGATTTTTTAGGAATAAATATTAATGCGAAGCCACTTAAAGATAATTATAAATATGTTAAAAAAAATATATTTTATCGTGCTTGGTCATTTGCTTTTTATTATTTTATTGCTAAGCCACTTGTTTTTTTAATTGTTAAAATGAGATATCATCAAAAGTTCATAAATAAAAAATGTATTAGAGTGGCTAAGAAAACCGGAGCCTTTTTATATGGAAATCATACCTCAGGTGTTGGTGATTCTTTTGTACCTAATATTTTATTATTAACTAGAAAGAATTATTTTATTGCATCACCAGAAGCAATGTCTATACCTTTTTTAAAAGGGTTATTAAGAGCTCTTGGTGTAATGCCACTTAGTGATAAATTATCTTTAAAGAAAAAGCTTCTTAAGGCTATTGAGTATAGACTTAGTCAGAAGGCTTTAATTACAATTTATCCAGAAGCTCATATATGGCCATTTTATACAAAGGTAAGAGAATATGATGAGACAAGCTTTAAATATGCCGCAATGTATAATAAGCCTGTTTATGCTCTTACAAATTGTTATCAAAAAAGAAAGCTTGGTAAATATCCTAAAATGATTACCTTTGTAGATGGACCATATTATCCCGATAAGAATCTATCACTTAAAGAAAATGCTAAATACTTACGTGATATTGTTTATAATAAAATGGTTGAAAGAACTAATGAACATTCAACCTATGAGTATATCAAATATATAAAAAAAGAAGATTAGGAGAAAAAAAAGTATTCACTTGAATACTTTTTAAAATGTGTGCCGGGCATGGCACTAATCTCACTGGTGAAAGTCCAGTCACGGGTATT
>JBJEFR010000028.1:0-42908 GCA_051874255.1 Anaeroplasmataceae bacterium | reverse complement strand
TACTCTCATTATTTTAAAGGTATATATAGAGGTTACGATTATTTTAATATACTGAGTTTTTTAACAGCCCCTTTTGTTTTAATACTCACAAACTTCTTTGATAATTTTAATTATTTTATCCTTTTTTTTCTTTGGTAAGTCATTACAAATAGTTTTAATTTCAGTTATAAAATCATCATTTATATCGTTATTAATATTTTCTATTATTTTGTTAAATTCATCTTCTGATGAAACCTTAATTGTAGGCTTATCTAATAGGTAATCAGTAGGAAGATCAAATATTTCACTTAGCTTTAGAATTTGATTAATATTTGGTTCAGATCTTCCTGTTTCCCAGGATGATACAACATATTGTTTAACACCCATCATATTAGCTAGATCAACTTGATTGATTTGCTTTTTTTTTCTTAATTTAGTTAATTGCTCTTTAAATCCCATTTTTTCAACTCCTATATTAATTCTAATATGTTTTTTTTCTATTTTCAATTAATTTTGTAAAAAATACATATAACTATTGAGTAATTAAAAAATGCATATTATAATGTAATTAGCAAAAAATGCATATTAGTCAGTAGCTTTGTGGCGTGAAACTTATTGTTAAAATGAAATTATGTCAAAATTCACATGAATAAATAATTTCACATAAATTGAATATGAGAAATTTAAATGTGTGATAAGAAAAGGAGATTACTATTATGGGAGTATATTATAATTTTTGTTTAGAAAAAAAGATAGAAGATGATAAATGGATTTCATTAGAGTATGAGGGAGATAACACATTTTATTATGTTAGATCACATGCAAGATTTTTTATTGAAGAATATGGTTCTTCATTTCCAATTGGATTTAATCATATGAATGAAGAATTTAAAAAAAAGAATATGGAACAATATAACAACGCAAATGAACTTGAGAAGGGCCTTATGTGTTCTTATTATTGGATGGATCTTGATAGGATTATTGAAGATTATAGTGCTGGAATTCATGAGTATGCTGGTATTATATCAAAAAATGATTTAAAAAAACTAAAGTCATATTCAGATTATAATCCTAAAATAATAGATGAGGAGATATATGCTAAATTTGAAGATGATATTAAGAAAAATTATATTTACTACGAATGGGATACATATTACGGAGAATATTATTACTTATATAAGATTGTTCCAATAATTGAACAAATGCTAAAAATATATAATTTAAATATTTGTGATGTAAGACTTTTATGCCGAATTGGTTGAAATAATAATGAAAAAGTATTTTATAACAAGTGATATTCATAGTTTCTATTTTCAATTTATAAAGGTAAATAATTTTTTAATATTATTTAGTACGTAAAATGGTATATGCACTAAATAAAATATTCAAAATTTAAACTGAGGGTGATCAGGATTTATTAAATAATTAACTTATTAGGAAATAGGCTTTTTCTATTTTAATTGGTATTTTTGGGCTTTAGTGTAAAACTTTGAATAATGAGTTTCAACCAAAACCTATAATATATGTTGTTATTAAAGTAATGTGTTAAATTTAAGTATACATGAATGGAGGATAAATGAAGTGAAGAAAATAATTGTTAAAGATAGAGAAATTTCAATAAGTGGTATTAAAGATGATGATTTTATTAGTTTAACTGATATTGCTAGAATAAAAAATCCAAAAGAACCTAAAGATGTTGTTAAGAATTGGATGAGATTACGTGGTACATTAGAGTATTTGGGATTATGGGAGATGTTAAATAATTCTAATTTTAAACGGGTCGAATTCGACCCCCTATTATCTCAAAGTGGAAGAAACTCATTTACAATGTCTCCTACTAGATGGGTAAATGAATTTAATGCAATCGGTATTAAAACAAAGCCGACTAAAAATGGTGGTACATTTGCTCATAAAGATATAGCTTTGGAATTTGCTTCATGGATATCACCAGAAGTTAAGCTATATATTATTAAAGAATTTCAAAGATTAAAGATTCAAGAATCTCAAGAACTTGAGTGGCAAGGGAAAAGATTGCTAACTAAGATAAATTATTTAATTCATACTGAAGCGATAAAAGAGAATTTAATAATTGTTGATCTTAATCCTGAACAAATAAATTATATTTATGCAAGTGAAGCTGATATGCTGAATGTGGCATTATTTGGAATGAAAGCAAAGGAATGGCAAGAAAAAAATCCTGAGAAGAACGGAAATATTAGAGATTATGCTACCACGATTGAATTAGCTATTTTATCTAATCTAGAATATCATAATTCTATATTAATTAAAGATGGAATATCCCAAAATGAAAGACTTATTATATTAAATAAAGAAGCAAACTACCAAAAAGAACTATTCAATCGTAATAAGGTTGGTCAAGAAAGCCAAGTAGAGTTGCAGTTCAAAGCTAAAGCTTATGAAAAGTATTAAATAACTCAAGAAAGTGATGTATCCATTAATACTGAATTAAATGAAATAGTAAAAGATATCGTTTTTTATTGATACATTAAAGTTAAAAGTAGTAATAACATATTTGCCATTTCGATATAATTTATTAGGGTGATAATATGAATTATGCAATTATATTGGCGGCAGGAAAAGGTACAAGAATGAAAATAGATACTCCTAAATGTGCAGTAAATATCCTTGGTAAGCCTATGATTTCATATCTAGTTGATAGTATAAAAAAAAGCTCATTTGATAATATTATTTGTGTATTAGGATATAAAAGAGAGGTATTTTTGGATATTTTAGAAGATGGGGTAATTAAGGTATATCAAGAAAAACAGCTTGGCACCTCTGATGCAGTAGCTAAGGCATTAGATAAAATTGAAGGCATAGGATATACCCTAATAATACCAGGGGATGTACCTCTTATTGATGAGACAATAATAGATGATATTATAAGATATCATATTAGTAATAATAATGATTTAACTATAGGTACATTAATTCTTGATAATCCTTTTGGTTATGGAAGAATAATAAGAAAAAACAATAAAATCGAAGGTATTGTTGAGGAAAATGATTTAGAAGAGCAAGATAGAAAAATTCAGGAAGTAAATTCAGGGATAATGTGTATTAACAATGATATATTGGGCAATATTTTAAAAATAGATAATAAAAATAATAAAGGCGAGTATTATTTAACTGATTTAGTTAAGATAATTAAAGATGATTATAAAGTAGATTCATATGCTTTAGGTAATAGCTATAAATATTTAGGGATAAATGACTTATATCAGCTTTCAATTGTAGAAAAGGAATTAATAAATAGTATTAATAAGAAGCATATGCTAAATGGTGTAATTATTGAAAATAATGTAATTATTGGTAGTGATGTTATAATTGAGGCTAATGCAATAATTAAAACAGGAAGTATTATAATGGGAAAAAGCATAATTAAAGAATCATCAGTTATAGGACCTTATAGTGAAATATATAATAGTACTATTTCAGGAATTATATATAGAAGTGTTATACATGATTCATATGTTGGAAAAAACACAAAAGTAGGACCATATGCCCATATTAGAATGAATAGTATTA
Source organism: Anaeroplasmataceae bacterium (assembly GCA_051874255.1). Lineage (GTDB taxonomy): Bacteria > Bacillota_I > Bacilli_A > Acholeplasmatales > Anaeroplasmataceae > UBA3206. The sequence continues at coordinate 39,380 of JBJEFR010000028.1, read as the reverse complement.
TTAATGATAATAATCGTATAGGAAATTATGTAGAAATAAAAAATTCAACTATTGGTTCATATACTAATGTAAGTCATCTTGCATATATGGGAGATGCTAGCTGTGGTAATGGCGTTAATTTTGGCTGTGGTGCAATAACGGTGAATTATGATGGAAATAATAAGCATAAGACAAATATTGGGGATAATGTTTTTATAGGCTGTAACTGTAATTTAATTGCACCTATTAATATTAAAGAAAATACCTACATAGCCTCAGGTACAACCTTAACTAAGGATTTAGAGGCTTTAGATTTTGCTATTGCGAGAAGTAAAGAAGTTATAAAGCATAATTATGCTCATAAATATAATTATAAGAGGTACGATAAATGAAATATTTTGGAACTGATGGAATAAGAGGCATCCCAGGAAAATCTTTATCATATGATTTTTTATTTAAAATCGGCTACTCCTTAAAAGCTTTTAATAATGATGTTATAATCGCAACTGATACAAGAATATCTAAGGATATGATAGTATCAAGTATATCAAGTGGTATATTAATGGCAGGTATAAACATTAATTATGTAGGTGTTTTATCTACTTCTGGTTTAATATATCTATCATATATTAAAGGACTTACTGGGGTAATGATAACCGCAAGCCATAATCCTTATATGGATAATGGTATAAAAATAGTTAATAAGGGATATAAGCTATCGGATTATGAGGAATTAATGCTGGAGGCATTAATTGATAATTATAAGATAGAGGAGCTTGATTTTGGAACAATTCATTATAATTATCCTAAAATAGAATATTTTAATTTTTTAGAAAATTATATTATCAAATCAAACTTGAAAATTTGCATAGATTGTGCAAATGGTGCCTTATGTGAAATCGCACCTATTATATTTAAAAAAGTAACAAATGATTTAGTTATTATAAATGATAAGCCTAATGGCTTTAATATAAATTATAAATGTGGATCAACATATTTAGATAATCTAAGGTATATAGTTAAGAAAAATGCTTGTGATATTGGATTTGCATATGATGGAGATGGTGATAGAGTAAATGTTATAGATAGTAATGGGAATATTATAGATGGTGATATGATAATTTATATTATATCTATGTATTTATATAATAATGGCAATCTTAAAAATAATAGTGTAGTACTATCTAAAATGAGTAATTTAGGGATTGTAAAGGCTTTAAAAGAAAAGGGAATAAAGGTTATAGAAACCCCTGTTGGAGATAAATATATAATTAAAGAATTAACTACTCATAATTTATCTATAGGAGGAGAAGCATCTGGACATATAATAATGAAGGATATATTTCATACAGGAGATGGAGTTTTAATATCTTTATTACTTATTAAGATATTACAATCTCTAAATAAGAAAATAGATGATTATTATAATGAAATAACATTATATCCTAGTAAGCTATTAAATATTAATGTTGGAAATAAGAATCAAATATTAAGTAATGAAGCCTTATTGTTAAAGATAGAAGAAATAAAGAAGAATGATAATGACTGTAAAGTTATTATTAGATCCTCTGGTACAGAAGATTTAATAAGGCTATTAGTTATGGCTAAAACGGATTATTTAGTAAAAAAATATACTAGCGAATTGATTGATTTTATAAAATAACTAATTATAATCTTAAGTGCTTAGGCGCTTAAGATTTTTTAGTAATAATGGTTAATTTAAAGGTAATAATGTGGTATCATTATATTATAGAGGTGGAAAAATGAAAATAGGTTTAATAATTGCAATTGAAAGAGAATTGAAGGCCTTTTTAGAATATGGCTCTAAAAATGAAGAAATGATAATAAATAATAGAAAAGTTTATAAAACATCAATTAATAATCATGATATATATGCTATTAAATCAGGATGTGGAATTATTGATTCATCAAGTGCTACTCAATTACTTATAACTAAATTCGATGTTAAGCTAGTTTTAAATTTTGGAGTAACAGGTGCTCTTGAAAGAGGACTTCAAGTATCAGATTTATTTGTTGTAAGGAAAGTTTTAAACTATGATTTTGATGTATCACCAATTGATAATGTAAAGAAATATCAATATGAGGAATTTGATGATGAATTTATACCTATGTCTAATAAATATATAGATTTTGTAAAGGCTATTTATCCTAATATTTTAGAAGCAACAGTTGCCTCAGGTGGGAAATTTATTGAGGATAAGCAAGAAAAACAGTTTTTAAATAGTCTAGGCTGCAATATTTGTGATATGGAAATAGCTGGTATAATGAGAGTATGCTATTTATCTAATATAGAATGCCTATCTATTAAATGTATTAGTGACACATTTGATGGAGATGGAGGAGATTTTAACTCAAATGTTATTAATAGTGCTAAAAAAGCCTTTGATGTTATTATAAAATTAATAAATGTGTTATAAAGGGAGGTATTTTTATGCTAGAGGTTAGAAATATTAATAAAGTATACAAGACTAAGAATGGAAAAGAAGTAAGGGCATTAGATAATGTGTCGTTAAAATTTCCTCAAAAAGGACTTGTGTTTATTTTAGGTAAATCAGGATCAGGAAAATCAACCCTACTTAATATGCTTGGTGGACTTGATAAGCTTGATAGTGGTGAAATAATTATTAAGGGTAAATCAAGTGCTGATTTTAAACAGGCTGATTTTGATTCCTATAGAAATACTTATTTAGGATTTATATTCCAGGAATATAATATTTTAAATGAATTTAGTGTTGGAGCTAATGTGGCACTTGCCTTAGAGCTTCAGGGTAAAAAAGCTACAAAGGAAGCTATTAATGATATTTTAGGTCGTGTTGATTTATTAGATTATGCATCAAGAAAGCCTAATCAATTATCAGGAGGTCAAAAACAAAGAGTTGCGATTGCTCGTGCGTTAGTAAAGGATCCTGAAATTATTTTAGCGGATGAACCAACTGGAGCCCTTGATAGTAAAACAGGTATTCAGGTATTTGATACACTAAAGGAATTATCTAAAACAAAGCTTGTAATTGTTGTTTCACACGATAGAGAATTTGCAGAAAGCTATGGAGATAGAGTAATTGAGCTTAAGGATGGACAGGTTATTTCTGATATTGAAAAATATCTTTCTGAGGCCTCAAAGAAAAACGAATCAATATCTGTAGTAGATAACAAAATAATTCAAATAGAAAAGGGATATGAGTTAACCATAGAGGATGTTAAAATGATTAACGAATATCTTAAGCAAAATAATGCCATTATTTCTATTGATGATAAATCTAATAGGGATTTAAAAAAATTTGCTAGAATTGATGAATTTGGTAATAAAGAATGCTTTAAGGATACAAATGAGGATAATATCGTAATTGGAGATGAAAGCAAATTTAAGCTTATTAAGTCAAGATTACCTTTTAAGGATAGCTTTAAAATAGGAGTAAGCTCTCTTAAAACTAAGCCTGTTAGGTTAGTTATATCAATATTATTATCGGTAGTAGCCTTTACCTTATTTGGACTTGCGGATACAGTTAATTCTTATAATAAATATAATGCTACTGTAGAATCCTTAATAGATTCTAATGTGACTAATATATCATTTTCAAAGAATACCGTGGATGAATATAATAACTACAATAGGGTTTTATTATCTGATGAAGATATTAAAACGATATCAACGGAGCTAAATATGGATTTTAAAGGTGTATATACACCTAAAGGATATAGCTCTATTGATATTTATAATAATTTATATAGTCAGCCATCTTGGTCTTCAATTAATCATTCTTCATTTAAAGGATTTTTAGAAATAAATAACGATTTTATTAATTCTAAAGGATTTGGATTAATTGGAAATATCCCATCTTCAAATTATGAGGTAGCCATATCTGAATATATGTATGAAACATTCTTAAATTATGGATATGTTCATAATTCAGATAAATATACCCCTGATCAAATGAAAGATTTAGGTAAAGAAGGATTTTTAAATATAAATCCATATATTAGAATTAGTGAGCAAGAATTTAAGATAGTAGGAATTATTGATACTCATTTTGATCGTAGTCATTTTTCTGTACTTGAAAATGCTAGTGAAGGTATTTTTAATTATCTTATTAAACAAGAGCTAGACACTACTATAGATTATGGATATCATGGTCAATTATTTGTTAAAGAGGGATTCATAGATAATTATAGGAAAGAAATTGAGCGTGAACAAATTGCAATTCCATTAAATAACTTTTCAGTATATGCATATAGTACTGTTACTGATGCTATAAATTTGTACGCGAGTGAGATATATTCAGTTAAAAGCTTAGGGGATAATAATCTTAATTATAAATTAATTGGTTCACAAGATCCATTAAATAAAAATGAAATATTAGTTAATATAAAGAGCTATTTAGATAGTTCAATGACATATTATGGTAATTTAAATGATTGGATTTCTTATGACGAATGGAATGCTCCAGAATATGTAAAAAAATATGCTGACAGAAGTAATCTACATTATGAAATGCAAGATTCATTCTATAGTCAACTATTACCGAAGGCAACTGCAAGTGGTTGGATAGGTGGATATTTCACTGAAATTGATGGAGTATTTTCTTATCAATCATTTTCAAGTGAGGAATGGTCAAACATTGATGAACAAACAAAAATAAATTATTTACGAGAGTATGTTGATTATTATAACTATTATTTTGAAAATGATCTTCCTACATGGGTAACTGATACTAATGGAAATTATTATAAAACTTATGATGAATTATATGAAAATTATTTATCATATGATAAATTTTATTATGAATTAATGAATGAAATAATGGATGAAATTACAACTATTGATAATCAAATACTACCTCAAGGCTATACATTATATTTTCACAATTGGACATATAATATAAACGAAGAATATGATTGTAATATTAGAGGTTTTTATTTACCAGAATATAGTAAGATTGATGCTAATACTTTATGTGTATCAAATGCTATATATGATGAGGTAGCATCTGATTATGATAATATATATTCCTTCGCAATTCATGATATGGTAGGACAATCAGCCCTTAAGAGTGTTGTTAAGTGGTCATATAATAATAGCTATAATATAAACAATCATAATATTCACTTTAAATTAGAAAGTGGACCTACAACCTTGTTATATGATGTTAACGGACTTTTAGAGGATTTATCTAGTGTATTTTTATACATTGGAATAGGATTTGCTGTTTTTGCAGCATTATTAATGACAAATTATATTGCTACATCAATATCATATAAAAAGAGAGATATTGGTATTTTAAGAGCTTTAGGAGCTAAGAGCAGTGATGTATTTGGTATATTCTTTAATGAAGCCGTGGTAATTGCTATTATTAACTTTATATTATCTTTTGCTGTAACAATTACGATTGTATTTACATTAAATAATGTATTAAGAAATAATTATAATTTATCAATTACTATTTTGAGTATAGGAATAAGACAATTTGTACTTATGCTTTTAATTTCTTTATTTGTAGCATTTATATCATCATTATTCCCAGTTTATAAAATCGCAATGAAAAAGCCTATAGATGCTATAAGAAATGCTTAAAAAATATGTTTGAGGTTTTAGTATGTTTATAGTATTACCAATATTATTGGTCTTAATAGTATCAGTATTTTTGGTTAGAAAAATATATTATTCTATTCATTTTTTTACAAAAAATAAAAGAATAATTATATTACTAACTATCCTAATAGCTTTATTAATATTATTACCAGCATGTTATATTTATAGTCTATATTTTGTATGGTTTATATATTTTCTATTATTCTTAATAATTTCTAAATTAATATATCATATATTTAATAGAGTAAATAATCATAAAATAATAGATGTAATTTATCATTCGATGATCTTACCTATATTATTATCATTAAGCTTGGTAATATATGGATATTATAATATGAATAATATAATTAAAACAGAATATACAATAAATACTATCAGTAATAATAATGATTATAAAATCGTTTTTATATCTGATATGCATTATGGTAATTCAGTTAATAGTAAAAAACTTATTAAAATAGTAGATACTATAAACAATGATAATCCTGATATAGTTATATTAGGAGGAGATATAGTAGATGAAAAAACTACTAAAGAAGAGTTATATGAGGTATTTAATATATTATCTACTATAAATAATAAATATGGAATATATTATATAAATGGAAATCATGATGCTAATCAGTATACTAAAAATAAAAACTATACTAAAGAAGAACTAGTGGGTACTATTAAAAATAATAGTATAAAAATATTAGAAGATGATATTAAGGTAATAAATGATGATTTAGTTTTAATAGGCAGAGATGATAAATCTAATACCTCTAGAAAAAGTATTTTTGAACTTACAAAAGATTTAGATAAAAATAAGTTTCTTATATCACTAGATCATTCTCCTAACGATTATGAAGCTACGAAAGCATGTGATATAAAGTTAATAATATCAGGACATACGCATGCAGGACAGCTTTGGCCATTTGAGATTTTTACAGCCTTAACTAATGATTTATCATATGGCTATAAAAAGAATGAAAATTTTAATATGATAGTATCATCAGGATTATCAGGTTGGGGATTTCAATCAAGAACATCTAGACATAGTGAATATGTTTTAATAAATATAAAATAATGGTGGGTAAAATTTACCCACCTAAATTTTTTTTCTTTATTATAATAAAATTAAGGAAGAGGGTGTTCTTATGTATGTAGAAAAATTAGTTAATGAAGCAATAGCCAATAATAGTAGAAAAATGAGTAGGAAATTTAATGATCTTATTTTATATTATCAAAAAAAATGGCAGGAGCTATATTATTCATGTAATAAGGATATAACTAAAATAAAAGAACTAAAAATAGAGGTGTATAAGCTAAAGGATTACTTTAAAGAAGATGTTATAGATAGACTCTGGGAGAAAATCACAACAGATTATACAGCTTAATTTGTCGAAATTTAGCGTACGCTTTTTGTTAAAATTGCTCGGATTTAGTATTATAATTTATATATAAGGAGTGGTTTTAATGAATCGTGGTAAATTTTTAAGAATAATATCGGTTATATGCTTAGTTATAATGATTATAGGTAGTGTAGTTTGGTATTTATATGCAGAAAAAATACAAGACGAGCTAAATATTGATAGCGTTACTATGAGTCATTTAAAGCTAAGTAATAATGTGTCCTTTATTCTAGCATTATTAACAGTTGTTTTATTCATAATATTAATACTAGATTTATATTGTAGGTTTTTAAATGAAAAGAAAAAAAGGGCAGGATATAACGATTATAGAAAAGCGGTTAGAGGGGTAAGTAAGCTTTTTGATAAATTTACATTAGTTGATTTTGAAACACTTGAATATCGCTATATTGTTAATACATCACCAGAAGGAAATAAAATTCCTAAAGAGGGAAAATATGAGGATTTTGTTAATCATTTAAAAAATTTAGTAGTGATGGATAAGGATAAAATATATAAATATTTAAGCGTTGAAAACATCATGAATGAATTAAGTGATGTTGATATAATGAAGGATGATTTTAAGGTAAAAAGAAAAAATAGAACGATTTGGGAAAATATTGCAGTAATATGCGTTGAAAGAGAAGAGGGAGTACCTAAGAAGGTATTAGTAACTAATCAGGATGTTGATAAAAGAAAGAAAATAGAATTAGAGGTTTTAAGCTCAATAGAGGAGGCTAAAAATCAAGCTGATAATGCTAATAAAAGTAAAAGTCTCTTTTTATCAAGAATGAGTCATGATATAAGAACTCCACTCAATGCTATATTAGGTATGAGTAAAATCGGTCATAAATATATTAAGGATGAAGAAAAAATCACAGATGCACTCAATAAAATAGAGGTTTCTAGTAATCATTTATTAAGGCTTGTTAATGAGGTACTAGATATGTCTAAAATTGAAAGTGGAAAATTATCTTTACTAGAAGAAAAATTAGATATAGAAAATGTTTTTGATAGATCCTTAGAATTATTAATGTCTATGAGTGAGCCTAAGGAACAAACGATAGAAATTAAAAAGGATATAAAAAATAAAATTGTTATTGGTGATATAGCTAGACTTGAAGAAATTATGTTTAATATTGTAGGTAACGCTATTAAATTTTCTCCAGTAGGAGGAAATATTATGGTTTCAGTAACAGAAGAAAAATCCTCAATGGAGGGATATGGAGATTATGTCCTTGTTGTACGTGATTCTGGTAGAGGAATTGAGCATGATGATTTAGAAAAAATATTTGAGCCTTTCTTTAGGACCCAGCATTCTTCTGGAAATCAAATAGAGGGAACCGGACTTGGACTTCCAATTGTAAAAAGAATTGTTAAAATGATGAATGGTGATATTAAGGTAGAAAGTAAAGTGGGTTATGGATCTACATTTATTGTGAATGTAAATTTAAAGCACTCGAATGATATAATAACACATAATATTACAGTAAATGATTATAGTAAAATAAGCGCACTTATAGTAGATGATAATGACTTCAATATTGAAATAGCTAAAGAATTCTTAATTGATACTAATATGAATTGCGATGAAGCAAAAAATGGTATAGATGCTATAAATATGGCAAAGAATAAAAAATATGATATTATATTTATGGATATTCAAATGGATGGAATGAACGGATATGAGGCTTGCAAAAAAATAAGAGAATTTGATAAAGAGACTATTATTGTTGCGATGACTGCCGATGCATTTGTTACTGATATAGAAAAAGCTTTGAATTCTGGTATGAATGATCATATTAGTAAGCCAATAGAATATGATAAACTAATGGAATGCTTAAATAAGTGGCTTTAGGAGGTATTATGAAGTATTTAGATCTGCACCTACATTTAGATGGCTCATTATCTATTAATAATGTTAAAGGCTTAATGAAATTAAATAATATTGAATGTAATTATTCTGATAATGAATTATTTAATATATTATCTGTTGGAGATAATTGTAAGGACTTAAATGAATATTTATTAAAATTTGATTTTCCTTGTCAGTTACTCCAAACAAAAGACAGTATTATATATGCTATTAGGACGTTGCTTTCTGAGCTTAAAGAGAAAAATTATATGTATGTTGAAATACGCTTTGCACCCCAAAAGCATACTAAATACTTAACCCAAGAGGAAGTAGTAGTGGCAGCCATTCAAGGAATAAAGGACGGAGCTATAAAGGCTAACCTTATTTTATGTGCTATGCGAGGTAGTGATAACATAAAAGAGAATTTAGAAACCAAAAGATTAGTGAAAAAGTATTTAAATAAAGGAGTAGTAGCTTTAGATCTTGCAGGAGCTGAGGCATTATTTCCTAATCATATGTTTGATTATTTACTAGAAAATTTAGATGTACCTTTAACTATACACTCTGGTGAAGCTCTTGGAAGCGAAAGTATATACGATGCTTTAAAATATAAGCCAAAAAGAATAGGACATGGAATAAGAGCTGTTACGGATAAGAAATTAATGAAGATACTTTCAGATGAAAATATTTTATTAGAATTATGTCCTACTAGTAATTTAAATACTAAGATATTTAATTCATATTTAGAATATCCAATTGATATTCTATTGAATAATAATGTTAAGGTATGTATTAATTCGGATAATATGATGGTATCTAATACTGATGTGATAAAAGAGTATGAGCGTTTAAATATATCTGAGGATTTAAAAAAAGAACTTATTAAGAATCAAATATTAGGGTCCTTTTTATCTTTAAAGGAAAAGGAAGAATTATTATTAGAGTTATAAAGATTAACTTTTAATGTAAATATTTTAATAAATACTTGCATTAATTAAAAATGTTTAATATAATAGATATGAACAAAAGAATTAAAATGATAGAAAAGAGCAAGGGTTGCCGCCCTTGCTCTTTTGTTTATTTAATAAGGAAACAAAAGATAATTTTTAAGATAAATTTATGTTTTATTTTTAACACTAATAAATAGTATTATTACCAAGAAAATTAGTTACTCTATATTTATTCTTTTTTTCTTTCCTCGGAATGTGTTTTTTATGATTCTTTAGAAAAGCTTTAAATTTAAATTTAAAATTGGTAAAAAATTCTAAAAATTATATTGACAAAAGATTATAAAGGTATATAATTTAAGTAGGTTAGTCTTATCTAACTTTTAAAATAGGATATGAGTTAGTCTTATCTAACTGAAGGAGAGTATTATGGCAAAGTTATTAAGTAAAATCCCTTTAAACCAAAAAGTAAAAGTAACTAAGGTTTTAGGAGAGGGAAAATTGAGAAGAAGATTATTTGATATGGGAGTTACACCAGGAGTTAATATAATTATAGATAAGGTCGCTCCACTAGGAGATCCAATTCAAATTCATTTACGAAATTATGAGCTTACACTAAGAAAGTCAGAGGCTGACTTAGTAGAGGTTGTGGAGGTGTTTGATTAATGAAAAGATTTGCACTTGCTGGAAATCCTAACTGCGGGAAAACAACTTTATTTAATGCCCTAACCGGATCAACACAGCATGTTGGTAACTGGCCCGGGGTTACTGTTGATAAAAAGGATGGTATATATAAGAAATCTAAAGAACATGTCGCAATAGTCGATTTACCAGGTATTTATTCACTTTCACCTTATACACCAGAGGAAATAGTTTCTCGTAATTTTATATGTGATGAAAAACCAGATTGTATCATTAATATTGTAGATGCAACTAATCTAGAAAGAAATTTATATCTTACTACACAGCTACTAGAAATAGATGTTCCAATGGTATTAGCTTTAAATATGATGGACGTTGTAAAGAAGAACGGGGATAGTATTGATATAAAGAAGCTAGAAAAGAATCTAGGTATTCCTGTAGTTGAAATATCAGCTGCCTTAGAGGATAATATTGATGAGCTAATGGAAAGGGCAATTACAGAATCAAATAAACCAAGAAAGGGACATAGTGTTCTTAGTGAAGGACCATTATCTCATGTATTAATGGATGTTACAACTGCCTTTGTTGGACTTGATGTTGAAAATCCAACCTTCCATGCGGTTAAGCTAATAGAGTCTGATGAGCTTGAAATATATAATCATCAGGATTTGGTAAAAATAGTTGATGAGTTTAAAAAGACTTATAATGATGATATATTTGGAACTGATTTAGAGGCAGTTGTAGCGGATCAAAGATATAAATATATTGAAAATCATTATTCAATAGCTATGACAAAAAAATTAATAGGTAATAAAGAACCAGATTCGAAAACAGTAAAGGCTGATAAGATATTAACTAATAGATTTTTAGCTATACCAATATTTTTAATTATATTATTTTTGGTATTCCATCTGACATTTACTGAAAATTTATTTTTCCTTGGAGGGTTAATCAAATTTGATGGTCCTTCATTCGAGGGTACATTGTTTGAAGGATTATTCTTTACCGAGGCTGGTATAAACTCCCCAGGAGTAATATTAACTAATTTTGTGTCTTCATTAACTGATGGACTAGCATCGTTAATTAGTGATTGGACATCTGGGCTTCATCCAGCTTTAAGTGGATTAATAAATGATGGAATAGTTGCTGGAGTTTTTTCAGTACTATCATTTGTTCCTCAAATATTATTCTTATTCTTATTATTCTCAATATTAGAGGATACTGGGTATATGGCAAGAATTGTCTTCATTCTTGATAGAATATTTAAGAAATTTGGACTTACAGGTAGAGCCTTTATTCCAATGATAATGGGATTTGGATGTTCAGTACCAGCTATGATTAACACACGTACTCTTGCTGATGAGAAGGAAAGAGTTTCAACTATTAGAGTTATTCCATTTTTTAGCTGTGGAGCTAAGCTTCCAATCCTTACCGCTATTGCCGGAGCCATTGTTAGTGCCTTTGGATTCGGAAATGTTGATTTAATAACATATGCAATGTACATTGTTGGAATTATTACCGCTATTATAGCTATTATTGTAATGCGTAATACAACAATGCGTGGTGATGTTTCACCATTCATTATGGAGCTTCCAACATATCATATGCCAAGATTTAAACCACTTGTTTTTCATCTTTGGGATAAGCTTAAGCATTATATTGAAAAAGCATTTACTATTATTTTAGTTTCAACTATTGTTATATGGTTCTTATCAAATTTTGGTTGGGATTGGCATATGCTAAGTGCGGAGGAAAGTGATTTATCAATATTAAGCTCTATTGGTAAATTTGTAAGCCCAATATTTACACCACTTGGATTTGGTGCCCAGCTAAATAGTGCTGGATGGGTATTTGCTGTCGCAGCTATTACAGGACTTATTGCAAAGGAAAATGTAATCGCAACCTTCTTTACATTAGCGGCATGTCTTGCTGCAGCTAATCCTGAAATTAAGTCTATATTAGAATCACTTGGAAATGAAGCTTCAGAGGATGGTATTTTAGAGGTAGTTGCAATGATTAAGGCAACAGGAATAACTTGGCCTGCCTTGATATCATTTATCGTATTTAATATGACAACTATTCCATGCTTTGCTGCTATTGCTACAGCTAAGGCTGAGCTTCCAGAACATAAACTAGGAAGAACCATTTTGTTCTGGATTGTTGTATCATATATTGCCTCAACAATAGTATATCTAACCTTAGAATTCGTTTGGCCTATAGCTATAATAATTCTTGTCGCTGCCTTAGCCGGAGTTGGTATTTGGTTATTTAATAAGCGAAAAGATAAAAAAATAATTCAAGCATAAAAAGGAGATAATTATGACCTTAGTAGATATCAGTATTATAATTATAATCTCTTTAATAGTTGCTTTTATTATAGGTAGTTATATTTATAAAAGAAAAAAGGGTATATTAACAGGTGAATGTGCATGCTGTCATACTAGGATGCGTAAGGCTATGAAAAAAGCTATGAGAGATATAGGAGGAAAATAGACGCGAAAGCGTCTTTTTTCTTGATAATATGTATTAGTTATGTTATCATTTATTTATAAGAAAGAGGAGTTACTTATGTCAAATAATTATGTTCAAGATATTAGAGATTATATTGTAAATAATATGCTAATAAAGTTTATTGATGTTAAATCAATGCCTATAAATCCACATCGTATTAATTTATTAATTGAGGCCCAGGTTGCACCAAGCAAAGTGCTTTTAGAAAAAAAATCACCATTATATACCTTTAGTGCAACTAAAAATGAAGAAGGTACATTTACATGTGCTTTTGTTGGAATTAATAGTGATGAAACTATTGAAGCTATTAAAGAAGCCCTATTATTATATTAAGGGCTTTTAATTTTTTATGGGGGATAGGAATTATGAAGCTTAAGAATGTAGCGTTAAATCTATTGGATTTATCAAAAAGTAATAAATTAATAAATTTTAAAAATCAAAAGTTTTTAACTGTTGAGGTAAAAAGCCCTGATATAGATAATTTATATCAGGATATTTTAGGTGATAAAAAATTTGAAATATATAATATAGATAAATTTGTTTCTATGGTTAATAAGGAAATGGATTTAAATGAAATTGAATATGATGATATATATCCACATATTGAAAAAAATATTCGTGATAAGCATATCGTATTATATAAGGAAAATGGATTTGTTAATCCTGTTATTAAGAATTTAAAAAAGAAGGCTTATTCTTCCTTACAGGAACAGGGAGTAAATATTTTGTATTTAGCTTTAGGTATGCTATATTATAAAGAAAACAATATACCATTTAAGGCACCTATTATATTAGTTCCTATTAAAATAGAAAATACTAATGCTAATGTTTATACTATATCAATGTATGAAGAAGAAGCCTTGTTAAATCCATGTCTATCATATAAGTTAAAAAATGAACTTAATATTAATCTTAAGCCATACGATGATACTATGTTACCTAGTGAATACCTAAGCTATGTTAGTGATAGCTCAAAAGCATACGGATGGTATACACGTGAGGAATGCTATATAAGTATTTTTGATTTTAATAAATTAAATATGTATGAGGATTTAATAGAAAATGAGCGTGAGGTATTAAAAAATCCTTTAATTACTAATCTATTAAATGAGAAAAATAATAATACTATTATTAAAAATAAATATGGAGATGATCTACATTTAGTACTTGATGCTGATCATTCTCAAATTGAGGCTATTAATGCTATAAGAAGGGGAGAATCAATCGTTCTTCAAGGACCTCCTGGTACCGGAAAAAGTCAAACTATTACTAATTTAATAGCTTCATCCTTATATGATGGTAAAAAAATTCTATTTGTTAGTGAGAAGCAGGCAGCCCTAAATGTTGTTTATGATAAACTAAAAAAGCTTGGACTCGATGAATTTGCACTGGAATTACATTCAAATAAAACTAATAAGAAAAAGGTAATTGAGGAATTATATAAAACTCTTAACACTCCTAAAACTATTATTGATAATGAGGCCTATGATATATTAAATGAAGTATCTGGTATTGAAAATATTTTAGATGATTATGCTTTTCTATTACATAAGAAAATAGATGAGTATAATAAGACACCATATGAAATATTTAGTAATTATAGTACCTATAAGAATAATTGTGATTATGAAATAACTAATATTAATGCTAATTATTATAATGAGGTTATAAAAAATATTGAAAAATATACCTTGTATGAGGATATATTAGAATATGATTATAGGCAATTTCCATTTTATGGATTTAAGGATTTATCAAAATCTCATACAAAGAAAAATATAGAAATATTAACTAGAAATAAATTATTTTTAGAGAATGTTTTATCTGATATTTCTAATATTAAAAAAGAGTTTAATGTTACTATCTATAATCTAGATGATTATTATAATTTTTATGAATTATATTTAACGATATCTAATAGTAAATACGTTTATAAGGAATTCTTTAATAAGGATAATATTGATAAATATATTAGCATAACCACATTACTTAATAATAATGCCTTAAAGGTAAGAGAAATAAAGGAATTTATTTCAAAATTCTATAAAGATGATATTTATAAGGATGAATATGTATGCCTAAGAGAAGAACTTTTAAAACATAAAGGTATTTCTAGAGTATTTAATTCTAATTATCGTAAAATACAAAAAAAGCTTAAAAGTATTAAAGTAGGCAAGAAGGTTAGCTATAAAAATACTATTAAAGCATTAGAATATGCATATGAATTTAAAAAAATAGATTCACGATTTGAGCTTGATGCTTATAGCATAAGACATATTTTAAATGATAAATATGAAGGCTATAACACATCATTTAGTGATATTTTAGAATTATTAAAGAAAATAAAGGCTTGTAGTAATATTAAGGATTTAACTAATTTTAAATATGATAGTAATAATTTAGAATTACTAAGTAGTATTAATGAAAATATAAAGGGATTAGATGAATATCTATCCTATCAACATTTATATGATGAAAATATAATTAATCTTAAGACTCATAGTATAAAAGATTTATATTTAAAGACAAGTAATAAAATAACCCATTATGATTACTTACCTTCATGGATTAAGATAAATGATATTTTAAATGAATTAAGAAGACTTGATGCCTTAAAATTTATTGATTATGGACTAGATAATAAATATCAAATAAATGAGCTTATAAATGTTTTTAAAGGAGTGTATTATAAATCCTTAACTAATAAGGTTTTAAATGATATAGAAGCCTTTAAGCAGTTTAATTCTATTGATATGGATAAGCTTGTAAATATCTTTATTAAAAGGGATCACGAGCACTCTAAGATTGCAAGAGATTTGATAAAAGAACGCTTAGAAAGCATGAAGCCTAATAACGATATTATTGCCCCTGGAAGCCCTTCATCAATAATTAATCGTGAATATCAAAAGAAGCGTAAACAAATGTCAGTTCGTGAGCTTATTAATAGTAATGCGGAATTTATACAAACCTTAAAGCCAGCATTTTTAATGTCTCCATTAAGCGTTTCTACGTATTTAGAATGTGGTAAGGTAAAATTTGATTTAGTTATATTTGACGAAGCATCTCAAATATTCCCATATGATGCCTTAGGCTCTATTTATAGATCTAATCAAATGGTTGTAGTAGGAGATCCTTTACAAATGCCACCATCAAATTTCTTTAATTCCTGTGATACAGAGGACACCGAGGAGGAAAGTGCAAGTGATTATGAAAGTATTTTAGATATTTCTCTTGCATGCTTACCTAAATATAGTCTTATGTGGCATTATAGAAGTAAAAATGAGGAATTAATTGCCTATAGTAATAAGCATTTTTATAATAATGATTTAGTAACATTCCCTAATGCTTTAAATAAAACCGAGGATTTTGGTGTAGAGGAATACTATGTAGAAAATGGTGTATTTACTCATAAAATGCGTACTAATAAGGAAGAAGCCTTAAAGGTTTGTGAATTAGTAAGAGAGCATTATAAGAAATATAAAAATAAAAGAAGTCTTGGAATTGTAGCATTTTCTATATCACAACAATCATTAATTGAAAGTCTAGTTAATGATATGATTTTTAAAGAAGGAATTGATATATCTAATGACTCTGAACCCTTATTCATTAAAAATCTAGAAACGGTTCAGGGTGATGAAAGAGATACTATTATATTTAGTGTTGGCTATGGATATGATGAAAATCACAAATTTATTCAAAACTTTGGTCCATTAAATAAAGAGGGTGGAGAAAGAAGATTAAATGTTGCGATAAGTAGAGCTAAATATAATGTAAAGCTTGTTACATCTATAAAGCCTACAGATATAACAAGTGAAGCTCTAGGAGCTAAGCTTTTAAGGGGATATATTGAATTTGCTTCAAATCCGGCAACTAATGATAAAGAAATTTCATCTAATAGTACTGATTTCTCACAGGATGTAAAAAAATTCTTAGAGGATAGTGGATATAAGGTTGATTATAAGGTAGGTTATTCCTTAATGAAAATAGATTTATGTGTTAAGGACCCTAAAACTAATAATTATATTGCGGCTATTGAATGTGATGGTAAGAGCTACTTTGATTTAGGATTATGTCGTGATAGAAATAGACTTAGAAAAGAAATATTAGAAAGAATGGGTTTTAAATATATAAGAGTTTGGAGTGTTGGATGGTACCAAAATCCAAAGCTTGAAAAAACTAAGCTAATAGAGGCCCTAAATAAGGAAAATGAAGACTTAGTAAATATGGCACCAGATGATATAGTAATATCCTATGAAAAGGATGATAAAACATTTGAAGCCTACATTTATGCTAATGATGAGGAGCTAATTAAAAATTATAGAGGTGAAGAGGATTTTGAAGATTTAATTATGAATATTTTAAATCTAGAAGCACCTATAAATGAATCATGGCTACTTAAAAGAATATTACCAATTTATAAATCAGATAAGGTTACAAGAGCTATTGAAGATGAGTATTTATTAAATAAGGCTATGCATTTATCTAAGGATGTTAGAAGTAAGGATGGGTATTTATTCCTAAGTGATAAACCACTTACCTTAAGAATTCCAGATAGAGGGGCAACTCCAAGAGATATTAAATATATCTCACCATATGAAATTGCCTCTGGAATGAAGGTTATAGCTATAAATAATGAAAATATAACTAAAATAGAATTATATAAGATGTGCCAAAGGCTTATGGGATATAAGCGAATGACAGAAGCAATTACAAAGAAATATGATGAGGCTTTAGATATATTAAAATCAACATCAATAGTTATCGAAACTGATGATAAAATAAAGGTAGTAAATATTTAAATAAATCAACCAATACCTTTAAATATTACAAGGTATTGGTTGATTTTTATTTATTTTGAGATATAATATATACTGCAACCTAGAAGTATAGCCAAGCGGTAAGGCTACGGACTCTGACTCCGTCACGCGCAGGTTCGAATCCTGCTACTTCTGCCAGTTTTTTAAATATTTGGAGTGTAGGAACTTAATGGTCCGTCACTCTTGTTTTAGTAAAGTTAAAGGATTTAATTTGAGAGAGCTATCCTTTAACTTTTTATTTTTTATGTGTAAATATCTTTTAGTCATTTCATATGTTGAATGGCCTAAAAGAAGTCTTACTGTTTCTATATCTGCACCGTTTTCTAAAAGTATAGTTGCATAAGTATGCCTGAATTTATGTGGTGATAATTTATCTAGTTTAATTTCATTTTTTATTCTAGTACATAAATTGCTCACACTATTTGGTGACATTTTTTTATTATTAAATGTGAATAAGTATTCATTATTATTATTAATAACTTTAGTTAATATTTCTTTTGTATCATTATCAAAGAATATGTATCTATTTTGATTTGTCTTAGTATATTCTAAAAAAATAGAATTATTAATTAAATCAATATTCTTTGTTTTAATGTTAACAAGTTCTGTTCTACGTATTCCTGTTTGGATAAGTAGAAGTATAGCTGCTTGGTCAATATAACTTTTAGTTTTAATATATTCTAAGATTTTATTTAGTGTATTAATATCAATTGTTTTAATTTCGGGTTTGGTTTCTTTTAGTTTATGAAATTTAATATTAATATTACTAATTAAATCTTTTTCTTTTAAAACCTTTATTACATAAAGCAAAGCTGTAATTCTTTTATTAATAGTTATATTTTTTACATTTTTACATTCATTTATATATTTTTCAATTAATTCCTGATTTATTAATGAAAAATAATTTATATTATTTCTCTTTAAAAAATCTAATATTATATTCAATTGTGATTTGTAGTATTTAATAGTAGCATCTCTACTATTTAATTTTATATGGTTGTAGAATATTTCAATTCCAGCATCAATAGATAGATCTTTTGTATTTGTAGCTTTATAAAGATCTAACATTATTTTATTAAGTAATTCAATGTTTAAATTTTCTTGCATCTTTATCTTTCCTTTCTTGTTCCGACGTCGGAACTAAAAAAATAGACGTAAAAATGTGTGTGAGGTGTGTATGTATTATAGTCGCAAGAATCGTATAATCGATTATTTATCTAAAGTTAATTTAAAGCATGTAATTAATTTGAGAAAAGAAGTTGAATCAAATAATCCAGATGACAATAAAATTGATTATTTGGTATCTGTCATTGAAATCAATATTGATAAAATGACAAAACTTCAGCAACAAATTTTAGTAAATAGTCGATTACGTTCTAATAAAAATTAGAAAAGGTGATTAATATGTTCTTTAAAAAAGAAGAAAAGGATCTTGCTAAAAGATGTTCTCAAGAATATCTTAACAAAAAGTATGAGCAAACTGAAAGAAAGCTTGTCTCAGCTGCAAATACTGGTAATTTATCAAATGTTAAAAAAGCAATGAAGGAGCATCATAAGTATGAATATGCATTGCTTTTTCAACAATATAACTCAAATAAGAAGTAGGTGCTATTATTTCTAATAAAAAAATAAATTATGTAAAAATGCCAGTTCGTAAATATTTTAGAGGTGGTCATTTTCATGTTATTGTTTTAGAAAAAGACAATCAATTTGTTTCTGTTGGCTTGACATCTGATAAATCAGATAATAAAAAAAATCAATCATTACATAAAGTATATGAATCTAACGGTAAAATAGTTAGATTAAAACGTAATGCTACAATTGATGATAAAGTTAGATATAGTAAAAGAAAAGCTAATTTTAATGTTGATACAGAAACTGAAGAAAAAGCTTATTTATTAGCTATTAATAAATTGGCAAAAAAAAAGTAATAAACAAAGTGTTCTCTGATAGATTTTAATCTAATGAGACGTATGCGGATAAATTATCCGTCAATGTTTATTACGTGTATATTATATATTAAAAAAACATAAAAATCAATATATGGAGGTAAAAAAAATGAATTTTAGCAAAAATTTAAAAAAAATACGAAAATTAAAAGGATTCACACAAGAAAGTTTCGCACAAAAATTAAATATTCCCTATAAAACATACATAAATTGGGAACAAGGAATTAATGAGCCAAGCTTTCAACAATTAGAAAAAATAAAAATAATTTTCAATTGTACATATGATGAATTATTAAATAATGAAAAGGAGGAAATAAATAATGATTAATTTAATATTAGAATTAGTACCAACAAATCCAGAAAATATAGAATACAATTATAGTAATGGATCACTAATAAATGAATTTTGGCAAGGATTTATTGTAGGATTCTTTGTTTGCTTAATGGTAATTATTATATTTTTCTTTATTAGATTAATAATTAAAAATATAAAGCAAAATAAAGAAAACAACAATAATAATATTAATGATTAAAACAAGCACATCTTATAATTTAATTGAATTGTGAGGTGTTATTATGAATAAATTTAATGATTTCCCAAAATCATTAGTATTTCAATGAATGAGTTTTACTTTAAGGGATGGTGATTATATTACAATTGATGATTTAATAACCAAATTTAATGTTAATAAAAGTACAGCATATTTATATATTAAAAGCTTTGATACAAATTTACCTTTAATTAATAATAATTATGAATTAATAAAAAATGATCATAAATATTATTTAAAAAACTTAAAATGTCTCTGACTCCGTCACGCGCAGGTTCGAATCCTGCTACTTCTGCCAGTTTTTTAATATTTTTGCGCATAGGAACTTAATGCTCCGTCGTGCGATATTTACATAAAGTTAAAGGATATACAAAAAGGATGACATTTTTTGTCATCCTTTTTGTATAAATGACATATTTTTACTATTATTTAAAAACTTTAAATATAAAATGATATAAAAATAAAGAAAAAAGTGCTATTTTTTTAATGTTTTTTAAAAAAAGTTAAAAAAATAGGGATTTTTATGGTAAAATTATACACAAAGTGTGACTTTAAGGAAAGAAGATGATGATGCTAAGTGGAAAAAATATTTAAAAGAATTATAGCTACTAGAATAACTAGAAGTGTTTTAAGAATTCTTCTTGGTATTTTATCAGTTGTAATAGGATTAGTATTAGCATATGTTTTAGATAATTATGTATATTTGATAATAGGAATTATTATTGCAATGTTTGTAAGTGTAATTATAATTGCTTCATCATTTGGTAAGGATAAATATTTATTAACATTAAAGAATGAAGCTATTAATAGATATTTACCATATATGAAATATTTACCTAATAATAAGGCTATTACGGAAATATATAATGTTTTTGAATACAAAAGCTATGGTCATGTAGTTGAAGTTTTTGATGCAATGCAAGGAAATAAGGGAAGTATAAAAATAGATAGTGTTTCTATTAAATACCATTTAAATAATTCTATAAGAATAAAGTATATAAGATTGTATAAATTTACCTTTGATAACGAGTGTAATGTAAATTTATATAGTATTAATCATGAATTATTTAAGAATTTTAGATATGAAGTAAAGGATAATATTTTATATTTATCAATGTTTGCATCAAGAAAGCATGGTGTAAGGATGACCTTTGATCCAATCTATTTTAAATCCTATGATGAATATATAGAAAGATATAATAAAGAAGATAAATTAATAAAATTAATTATTAGAAGCAATGGAGGAAATAATAATGAAAAATATAATAATTAAAGATGGTTATCAATCAAAACTAAACTTAATAGATACAGAAATTGCTATAAAGTTTGTAAAAGACACATTTGAATTGGAATTACAAAAGGCTTTAAATTTAGTAAGAGTATCTGCACCACTATTTGTACTACCTAAAAGTGGACTTAATGATAATTTAAATGGAGTAGAAAGAGCTGTAGCCTTTGATATTAAGGGAATAAATGAGTCAGCTGAAATTGTTCAATCTTTAGCTAAATGGAAAAGAAATGCTTTAAAGAGATATGGATTTGAGGTTGGAAAAGGATTATATACTGATATGAATGCGATTAGGCGTGATGAGGACTTAGATACTTATCATTCAGCATATGTTGACCAATGGGACTGGGAAAAGGTTATATCTGCAGAGGAAAGAAAGTTTTCTTATTTAAAGAAAACTGTAAAAACAATATATAAGGTGCTAAAAAAAGTAGAAAAAAAGATAAATAATAAGTTCCCATGTTTTACAAATAAATTACCAGATGATATAATATTTATATCAACGACAGATTTAGAAAAAAAATACCCTATGCTATCAAGAAAAGAAAGAGAAAATGCTATATGCAAAGAATATAAGGCTGTATTCTTATATCAAATAGGATGGGATTTATCTGATGGTAATCCACATGATGGAAGAGCCGCAGATTATGATGATTGGAAGCTAAATGGTGATATTTTGGTATGGAACGATGTATTAAAGACAGCATTTGAATTATCAAGCATGGGTATTAGAGTAAATGAAAAATCAATTGTAAAGCAGTTGAAAAAGAGACATGAGGAATATAAGCTTACAAATCCTTATGTACAAGGAATTATAAATCAAGAATTACCTCTTACAATAGGTGGAGGAATTGGACAATCTAGATTATGTATGTTCTTCCTTGAAAAGATTCATATTGGAGAAGTACAGGCATCTATTTGGCCTGAAGAGGATTTAGAGGAATTAAGTAAACATAATATTGTTTTATTATAAAAATTAAGGAGATGGTGGATTATGGAGATTAGCGATTTAATCAGTGAAATTGAAGATACTGAGCTTGTTTTAACAGAAGCTAAAAATGTCTATAATCTTGCAACTAATCTTTTTAAACAAGCATCAAGAGAATCTAATGCTTATGGAATGATGGTTAGTGATTATTATTTAGCCTATTATTATGTATATTATGAAAAAAATATGAATAAGGCTAGACAATATGCTACCTCGTGTGTTGAGGGTGCTACAGCTTTAAACAATGATAAATATATTATGCTTAGTCATTTTATAAAAAGCTCAGTTAATATCGCAGCCCTAGAGCCATATGATGCGATTGATGCAATTATTACAAGCTTAAAGATAGCTAGGAAATATGATAATAAATTTATTATTTCTATATGCCATTGTAATGTAGGAGATATATTTTCAAGTATTGGTGATTATAAATATGCATTAGAGTATTATGATAAGGCTAAAAATGAGGCTGACGAATATGCGATTGCAAAAGACCTTCATTATCAAAAGATATTACTTGATCAGCTATGTATGAATATAATGCTAAAGAGATATGATCATATTGACAGAACAATAAAGCTAGCATTAATGCTATTTGAAGATAGCTTAGCGCTTCCTTTTGAGGTTATTAAGGAAATTAGTAATCTCATAAAAAGAATAGAATACGCTAATTCAAGCTATGTTGATGATATATATGAAATAATGCTACATATTGATGAAATAGAGGCTATTGGAACTAAAACAAGAGTATTATTCTTATTAAGTTCTTTGGTAATGGATAGCAATGATAAAGGATTATACGAGGAATACTCATTCATGGTAATGTCATATGCTAAGCTTACTGGAGATAAAATGTTTTTAAAACAAGCCCATATTATAAAAAATTCATTATTGGGAACTAATTCTTCAGATGATATGTTTGAATATGCAGAGCTTGTTGATTTCGAAAATGAAAGATTAAGAATGACTGTTGATAAGAGTATAAAAAGAATTATTGACTTATATAGAATAGAATTTGAAAGAGATAATGAAATAGAAAGAAATCGTAAGCTTGAAAAGTTAAGTAATACGGATTCTTTAACTAATCTATATAATAGAAGATATTCAGAGGATAGAATAAATCAAATATTAAATGATGTTACTAAACAGTCCTATGCCTTCATTATTATCGATGTTGATAAATTTAAGGATATAAATGATACATATGGGCATTCCGCTGGAGATCAAGCCTTGGTATTTATATCTGATACATTAAAAAAGGCCTTTAAGGAAGATTCTATAATTTGTAGGCTTGGTGGAGATGAATTTGTAGTACTTTTATATAATTTACCTACTCAATTTGAGATAAGAAGAAGTGTAGTATCATACAGAATAGATGAGTTAATAAATATATTACGAGAAACAACTCTAGATTTCCTTGATAATCAAAAAATGTCAGTATCACTTGGAGTAACCTTAGAGGATGGAACCTTTGATACTCTATATTCAAATGCTGATGCAGCATTATATAGCTCAAAGGATGGAGGAAGAGGTATATATACTGTCTTCCCTGATAAAGCGAAAATAGGTAATGAGGCATGAGAGTAGGAATAATTGGTGGAGGAGCTGTAGGCCTTGCCTTAGCCTCTAATATTTATAAGGTTTGTAAAGATGATATATATTTATTAGCCTTAGGAAAATACTATGAAAATTTAAAAAATGGTGTCATTGTTAATGATATTAAATATAATATTAAGGTAACATCAGATTTAAAGATGGATTATATTTTAGTCTGTGTTAAGAACTATGATTTAGACACATCCTTAGAGGATATGAGAGTCTTTGTTAATGATGATACTAAAATATTACCACTATTAAATGGTATTGTAGCTCATGATATAGTTAAGAAGAAATATCCTAATAACATAGTTTATTATGGAATGATTCGAATAGAAGCTAATAAAATAGCTCCTACAAGTGTTAATGCTAGTAAGGTTTCTGAGCTTGCATTTGGAAATGAATGGAATAAGGAAATTACACCTGATGTTCAATTATTAAAGGATATATTTGATAAAAGTGGAATAAATAATACTATTTATGAGGATATGAAAAGAGCAGTTTGGAGAAAATGGATGTTAAATATAGGAATTAATCAGGTTTCAGCCTTAACTAATTCAACATATTTAGATATGCATGATGAAAATTTACAAAAGCTTTTATATAATTTAATGAGTGAGATAGTTATGATAGCCTCTTATGAAGGAATTAATTTAACTATGGATGATGTTTCATATTTTATGAAGGAATCACTTAACTGGTCAAGTAAAAGGGTAACATCACTTACAATGGATATTATTAACAAAAGAAAAAATGAGCTTGATTATTTTGGCCTTACAGCTATTAATTTAGCTAAAAAGCATGGAATAAAGGTTCCATACAATGAAACTATGTATTATTGCCTAAAGGCAATTACAAATAGATATTTAAAGGAGAATGTTTATGAATAGAGTGGAAATTAAGAATTACGCAAAACAAAATGTAGTAGGAAAGAGGTTGAATATCTTTTTATGTACATTCATATATGGCTTAGTGGCAGGGGTTATTAGTATTTTCGCTATGCCAATGGATATATCAATACTATGGTTAACATATGAAGCTGTTAAAAATAATAGAACTCCTCAGGTTGAAGATTTATTAGGAGGATATAAGGATTTATCTAATAGTATAAAATTTATTGGACTTGAATTAGTAATAGGAATATTTACCTTCCTATGGTCACTATTATTCTTTATTCCAGGATTTGTTAAGTCATACTCATATAGTGCAGCACCTTATATTTTCTTACTTGATCCTAATAAACCAATAATGGAATGTATTACTGAATCAAGAAAACTAATGAATGGTAATAAAATGGATAAGTTTGTATTTGATTTAAGCTTCTTCCCACATATATTATTAGGAATTATAACTTGTGGTATTTATTTATTATATTTTGAACCATATTATATGCTTGCGAATGCTAGATATTATCAATTATTATTAAATGATATACCTACTGATAATACTACATTTGATGGTGAAACAGTAGATGCTGAATATAGTGAAGTAAATAACGAAAATAATTAATAATTTAAGAAAGGATATTACTAATAATTTAGTTTATATCCTTTTTTTCTTGAATAAAAAAAAGATAAATTTTATAATATTTATGAATGGAACGTGGTAGTGTGAATTTAATATTTAAATATATTAAACCATATAAATTATGGATTATAATTACATTATTAATAAAAATTATAGGTACTCTTTGTGATTTAGTAATACCATATGTTTTATCATATATTATAGATGTGGTTATACTAAAAGGAAGTATAAGTAGGATAGTTATTTATGGAGTTATAATGATTTTATGCTCTTTATGTGGATTCTTATTTAATGTATTTGCCAATAAGGAAGCATCTATTATTTGTAAGAAATCCACCTCAAGAATTCGTTATGATTTATTTGAGGCTATAGAGGGTCTTAGTGAAACAAAGAAGGATAAAATAACTCTTCCTTCTTTAGTAGGAAGGATGACAACTGATACCTATAATATTAATCAAATGACGGGAATGATGTTAAGACTTGGTGTTAGAGCTCCTATTTTATTAATAGGTGGAATAATTGTTTGTTTTTTTGTTGATGAAATACTAACCCTAGTAATGCTTGTTATTTTACCTATAATATTATTAGTTATTGTTATTATTTCACATCATGGATTGCCTATTTTTAAAAGTCTACAGGATGAAAATGATAAATTAGTTCAAAATGTACGAGAAAATGTTACAGGAGCAAGAGTTATTAAGGCTTTAAATAAGGAAGAAGAGGAAAAACAAAGATTCGAGCAAATAAATACCAATGTAAGTAAAGTAAATACAAGAGCTAATAGTGTTATGGCAGGATTAAATCCTATAATAACTATTTTACTTAACGTAGGATTAGTAGGAGTTATTATTTTTGGGGCTTATAGATGTAATAAAGGGCTATGTAGTAAAGGTGATATTGTCGCATTTACTAGCTATTTTGCGATTATTTCAAACTCAATGCTAACATTCACAAGATTATTTATTACGGCATCAAAGGCAAGTGCAAGTGCAAAAAGAATTAATGAGGTATTCGCATTAGAAAGTGAGATTATAAAAGAACAAAGGGATGATACATCTAATGAATTTATTGAATTTAGAGATGTTAGTTTTTCATATTTAAAGAAGCATAATAATATTAGTAATATTACATTTTCAATAAAAAAAGGCGAATCACTTGGAATAATAGGAGCTACTGGTAGCGGAAAATCTACTATTTTAAATTTATTATTAAGATTTTATAATCCTGATAAGGGAGAAATTTATTATGATGGAAAAAATATTAAATCATATGAGCCTAATGAATATAGAAAGAAATTTGGAACTGTTTTTCAAGCTGATTTAATATTTAATGATACAATATATGAAAATGTTAGCTTTGGTAGAGATTTAACTGATAATGAGGTTATTGAGGCATTAAAAAAAGCTCAGGCTTATGATTTCGTTAATAATCTTGAGGATGGAATTATGACCGTTTTAAGACCTAAAGGAAATAACCTTTCAGGTGGACAGAAGCAAAGAATATTAATAGCTAGAGCCCTAGCTGGTCAAAGTGAGGTAATAGTATTAGATGATTCTAGTAGTGCCCTAGACTATAAAACGGATTTAAAACTAAGAACTGAATTATATCAAAATTATAGCAATATAATTTTGATAGCTCAACGAATCTCTAGTATTAAGGATTGTGACAAAATTATAGTTCTTGATAAAGGAAATATAGTGGGTTATGGTACTCACAGTGAATTACTTAAGAGTTGTGATATATATTCATATATTGCATATTCTCAAATGGGAGGGAGTGAGTAGTATATGAATGGTAGTGTTAATTTAAGTGGAAAAGGAAAAATGAGTTCCTCTACTGATAAGGCTAGAGATAAGAAAAAGGCCGTAGGAAAGCTTTTAAAATATGTATTTAAGCATAAAATTATGCTTATAGTGGCAATATTTCTTACAATATCATCCTCAGTACTACAGCTATTTGGCCCTTACTTGAGTGGTAAAGCTATTAAAGAGCTTGATGCAGAGCTTGGTATGGTAAATATAAATAGAATATTATATTATTCAATAATACTTGTAGTATTTTATGTAGTAAGTGGAATCCTATCCTATATATTAAATATTTTAATGGTTAGATTTAGCCAGAAAATCACAGTAAGTATGAGACATGATTTATTTAATCATATTGAGCAAATGCCTATTTCGTTTTTTGACAAGACCCAAACAGGAGATATTATATCGAGAATGAGTTATGATATTGATACTGTTAATACCTCGCTTTCTAGTGATATAGTTACTTTGGCATCATCATTTATTCAGATTGTAGGATCATTTATAATGATGCTTCTAATTGAACCACTTTTAGTATTAGTTTTTGTTGTAACTGTACCACTTTCTATGCTTTTTACAGCTTTGATTAGAAAGAGATTAAGAGAGAAATTTAGAGCACGCTCAAGAAGTCTTGGTATGCTTAATGGCTATGCTGAGGAGGCTATTACGGGACTTAAAACTATAAAAGCATATTCAAATGAAAAACAAATCTTAGAAAAATTTAAGGTCTATAATGATAAAGCTGCAGAGGCTTATTGTGAGGCTGACTGTCTTGCAGCATGGAATGGTCCTGGTGTAAACTTTATAAATAATGTATCATTGTCTTTAATATCATTATTTGGTTCTATTATGTATATGTATTCATATAGGCATATGGATATTGGAAAAATATCTAGCTTTGTTTTATATTCAAGAAAATTTTCAGGACCTATTAATGAAATAGCTAATATATACTCTGATATAGAATCAGCTATTGCAGCCAGTGAAAGAATTTTTGATATTCTAGAGCTTGATATAGAACGTGATAATGAAGGTAGTATTTGTATAACTGATACAATAGGTCATATTGTTTTTGAAAATGTAAAATTTGCCTATGTTCAGGATAAGATAATTATTAATAATCTAAATCTAGAGGTTAAGCCAGGATCATTGGTTGCGATAGTTGGACCTACAGGTGCCGGTAAAACAACTATTATAAATTTATTGATGAGATTTTATGATGTTATAGATGGACATATCTATTTAGATAATAAAGATATTAATTATATTAAAAAAAGTAGCCTAAGATCAATGTTTTCAATGGTGCTTCAGGATACATGGCTACGTAACGGAACTATTTATGAAAATATATGCTATGGTAAAAAGGATGCAACCTTAGATGATGTAAAAAAGGTCTGTCAAATGGCTAATATTGATGATTATATAGAAGCCCTACCTTTAGGATATGATACTATATTAAATGAAGGTGGAGATAATATATCTAAGGGACAAAAACAGCTTCTTACTATTGCAAGAGCAATGATGCTTGATAGTAAAATGTTAATTTTAGATGAGGCTACAAGTAATGTTGATACCTCAACAGAGATGAAAATTCAAAATGCTATGGTATTGCTACAAAAGAATAAAACTTGTTTTGTTATAGCACATAGATTATCTACTATTAGAAATGCAGATACGATATTAGTGTTAAATAATGGTGATATAGTAGAACAAGGTAATCATGAAGAGCTTATGAATAAGAAGGGATTTTATTATGATTTATATAATTCTCAGTTTTCATAAGTAAATATTAAGGGTATTTGTTTATATATTTAATGGTGATTATATGAACAAATATGAAATACTAAAAAAATATTATGGATATAATGACTTTAGAGGAAGACAAGAATCAATTATTGACTCAATATTAGAAAGAAAGAATACTTTGGCTATTATCCCTACGGGAGGTGGCAAAAGTATTTGCTTTCAAATACCTGCTTTAATATTTGATGGTATTACATTAGTAATAACACCCTTAATATCTTTAATGTCAGATCAGGTTAGAGAACTCAAGAATTATAATATATGGGCTGAATATATTAATAGTAGCTCTAATTCATATGATATTTATAAAAATATTAACAATATAAAATTACTATATATAAGCCCTGAAAGGCTTATAAATAAAGATTTTTTAAATGCTATTAAAAGAGTAAAAATATCCTTAATAGTCATTGATGAGGCTCATACCTTAATGTGGCATATGGATTTTAGGGAATCTTTTTTGAATATAAAAGGGTTTATTAATGATTTAGGATATAAAGTAGTCATTAGTTGTTTTACAGCTACCGCAAATAAATATACTATAGAGGAAATAAAGAGAGTTACTGGTATTTATAATTATAACTTGATATCAGATTGTTTTGATAGAAAAGAGTTATTTTATAAAATAGTATATAATAAAAATAAGCTTGATTTTATAATTGATTATCTAAATAATCATCATGAATCAGGTATTATATATGCCCAAACTAGAAATGATGTAATGATGTTATATAATAGATTACTATCATATGATGTAATATATTATCATGGAGCCTTAGATAATAATATAAAGGAAGAAAACCAAAGCCTTTTTATTACTAATAAAAAAAGAATTATGATATCAACAGTGGCCTTTGGAATGGGAATAAATAAACCGGATATTCGTTTTGTTATTAATTATAATATACCTGATAGTATTGAATCCCTTGCCCAAATGTCAGGAAGATGCTCAAGGGATAAATCTTATGGAGAATGTATCATATTATATAATGAGTCGGATACTAGGGTATTAAAATATTTTATAAGTAACATTGATAGTAATTTAAAAAATAACAAAGAGATAAAAAGAATTAAGGATTATAAGTATTATCAATTGAATAGTATTTTATATTTATGCAAGAATAACATTTGTATTCATAAATATATGTCATATTATTTTGGGATTAAAATTGATAATTGTAAAAATATGTGTAATAGATGTTTAAGAAGTTAATGTTGACTTTATAAAACAAATATTATAAAATAAACTTACATACGAAGACTAGGAAGTAGTAGGTATAAGCTAAAGTATAGAGAACTAGCGGTTGGTGAAAGCTAGAGTGAGGTTTATATTGAATTAGTCCTAAGAGTAGAGCACTGAACAACTAATGTTAAGTAGGAGGCTACGGAGCTGC
This sequence comes from Anaeroplasmataceae bacterium, assembly GCA_051874255.1. Taxonomy (GTDB): domain Bacteria; phylum Bacillota_I; class Bacilli_A; order Acholeplasmatales; family Anaeroplasmataceae; genus UBA3206. Next base: position 8,726 of record JBJEFR010000028.1, on the reverse strand, counting down.
CCGTTATCGCAGTAGAGTTTTTTATTAAGAACTTGAAGAGGTAAATATTGTGAGATATTTACAAATTGAGGTGGAACCACGATTTATCGTCCTCTAGGCTATCATGCTTAGAGGACTTATTTATTTTAAAGGAGGATAAATTAATATGAAGAATTTTGAAAAGTATCAAAAGTTTGAAACAATAAAGCTTAAGGATAGAACCTGGCCTGATAAGGAAATAACTAAGGCTCCTATTTGGTGTAGTGTTGACTTAAGAGATGGAAACCAAGCTCTTATAACACCTATGGATATTGATCAAAAGGTTAGAATGTTTAAAAAGCTAGTTGAAATAGGCTTTAAAGAAATAGAGGTTGGTTTTCCTAGTGCTAGTCAAATTGAATTTGATTTTTTAAGAAAGCTAATAGATGATAATTTGATTCCAGAAGATGTAACAGTGCAGGTTTTAACACAAGCTCGTGAGCATTTAATAAGAAGAACCTTTGAGGCTTTAAAGGGATTACCTAAGGCTATATTACATATATATAATTCAACATCTGTATTACAAAGAAAGGTTGTTTTCAATAAATCAAAGGAAGAAATAATTGATATAGCTGTAAAGGGTGTTGAGCTTGTTAAGAATTTATCAAGCGAATTTGAGGGTGAAATTATTCTTGAATACTCTCCTGAATCATTTACAGGAACAGAAATGGATTATGCGAGTGAAATATGTGAGGCAGTTCTAGATACTTGGGGTGCAACTAAGGATAATAAAGTTATTATTAATCTTCCCTCTACAGTAGAGATGGATACTCCTAACGTATATGCTGATCAAATAGAATATATGTGTAGAAATTTTAAGGATAGACAAAGAGTTATAGTTTCACTACATCCTCATAATGATAGAGGCTGTGGAATTGCATCATGTGAGCTAGGTATTTTGGCAGGTGCAGATAGAGTTGAGGGTACATTATTTGGTAATGGTGAAAGAACTGGTAACCTAGATATTGTTACAGTTGGACTTAATATGTTTGTTAAGGGAATTGATCCTAAGCTAGATTTTAGTAATATTAATGATTTAAGAGATTTATATGAGGATGTTACTAAGATGACTATTGATGATAGACATCCTTATGTAGGAAAGCTTGTATTTACAGCCTTCAGTGGTTCTCATCAGGATGCTATTAATAAAGGAATGAGAGCTTACAAGGATTCAAAGAGTAATAAATGGGAGGTACCTTATTTACCTATAGATCCATCAGATTTAGGAAGAGAATATGAGGCATTAGTTCGTATTAATTCTCAATCTGGAAAGGGTGGAATTGCTTTTGTTCTTGAACAAACCTATGGACTTCGAGTACCAAAGAATATGCAGGCTGATTTCCAAGCTATTGTTCAAAAGGAAACAGAGGCTAAAGGGGAGCTAGAGCCTAAGGAAATATTTGCCTTATTTATGGAAAATTATCTTGATTATTTTACAAATTGTTCTTTTGTAAAACAATATATTGATGATTCATCTACTGAAAGAAGAAGATATTTAACTATTGATTATTGTGGTAGTGAGGAAACCTATTATGGACCAGGAGAGGGACCTATTGAATCAGTTATCTCAGCTTTGAATGCTTCAAAGCATTACAACATTGATATAGCAGATTACTCACAGCATTCATTAAATAATGGTTCAAATAGTGAAGCTGTAACATATGTTGAAATCAAAAATTTAAAGGATAATAAGTCATATTTTGGATTTGGAATGGACCAATCAGTAGTTAAATCAACTATTGATGCTATATTTAGTGCTATAAATAGAATAAAATAATCCTATCGTTTTGATAGGATTTTTTTAAAACGCTTTCAATTTTTCTTGAAAATTGTAGAAAAATACTTTATAATGGTAATGTAATGAGAACTTGAAATGCTATTTTGTGGTACATACATCAGATTAGAAATTCCTTGTTTTTATTAACATTTTATATAGGAGGAACTGAGTATGGAAGGTATTGTAAAATGGTTCGATTCTAAAAAAGGTTATGGATTTATTACCGCAGAAGGAATTGATTATTTTGTATACTATACTGCAATTCAAAAAGAAGGGTTTAAGACTTTAAACGAGGGTGAAGCCGTTACTTTTGATGTTGTAGATGGAAAAAAAGGTAAAGAGGCAGCTAACGTAGTTGCAAAATAATAATTTGGAGGCGTTGAAGCCTCCTTTTTTCTTTAAAAAACGGCTTGAAAAAACGCTTTCATTATATTATAATCTATCTTGTAAGTATGAAAAAAGAAAGGAAAGATTTTTTAATGAAAAAAACAGTAAAAGGAATTTTAGCTACATCAGTAGCATTAGCTGCAGGATGTAGTCTTGTAGCTTGTAAGAAGGATAATCCTACAACTGATAATCCTGGTGATAAGGAGGAGTTAAAATACAGCGTAACCTATGATGCTTGTGGACATGGAACAGCTCCATCATCAGCATCAAATCTTACAGCATTACCTTCAACTTTACCTGAACTAAGTGAGACAGGATATAAATTTGAGGGATGGTATTTAGATAGTAACTATACTACAAAGGCAACTCCAGGAGCAGCTATCAGTGCAAACACAACATTATATGCAAAGTGGAGCGTAGAAGTAGCTACTAAATTTAGTGTTACATATAACGTAAATGGACATGGAGAAGCTCAAGCAGAATTAACAAATGTTGATAAGCTTCCTGACACTTTACCTAACTTAACAGCAGATGGTTGGAAATTTGAAGGATGGTATACAGATGCAGCTTTAACAACTAAGGCAGTTGCGGGAGCTAGCATAACAGCTAATACAACATTATATGCTAAGTGGGTTGAGAAAACTGCATTTGATATAATAAGTGAATCACAAGATGCCATTATAGCTGAAGATTTCAATTCAATGGTAGAAACAGATAAATTAACTGATTGGTCTGGTACTTGGGGAACTAAAGGAATTTATAGCTATTTAAATTCAAAAACAAATGTTACAGCAGATAATACAACTAATTATGTTAAATTAGGAAACGGAAGTGCTGAACTAATTGATACTACTGATGCAGGAACTCAATTATGTGTTGACTTTGGTGAGACTCTAGAACTTGGTAAGGTAAAGGGATATGTAGAGGTTACTACTAAAGGAAGTGGAAATAGCTGGACATTTGTACAATTTATTGGAACAAATGCAGAAAAATCTAATACAGAGGTATTTGGATTAAGAACTGATGCTGATTTAATAAAGTATCGTTTAAATGCGGGTAGTGCAACAGCAGCACTAAATGCTGTTAGCCTAGCAGATACTACATATAAAATTAATTTTGAATTTGATTTAGCTTCTCATAAAGTAACAATGACAATCAATGGTGTAGCATTTGTTACTGATTTAGAAACTGAAATTAAAGGATTACAGGGTATTAGATTTGTTTCAAGTGATAACGGAAGTAAGACATCTAGTATTGACAATTTAGCAGTTGCCTTTGAGGAGCCTTCTACAGATGTATATAAGAGTGGAATGCTTGCAGAGGTTGATGCAAAGGTAGCAGCAATGGCACTTGATACTAACTACATAACTAAAAAGACTGAAATAGAAGATTACGTGTCAGCTAAAAAAGCATTAATTAATGCCGCAACTACAAGTGCAGAGATTAAAGAAATTTACGAAGCTGTAGTTGCATATTTAGAAGCTGCATTATCAGATGCAGAAATTGCTACAATAACAGAAAAGGTTGAATATATATCAGAATGTATAGCATTATTACCAGCAACAGATGCATCATCAACAACTATCCTTACATATGCATCTTCAATTTCACAAGTAAGAGAATTAGTTGATGCCTTAACAGATGTTGAAAAAACTTATCTTAATGCAGCTGATATTACTAAGCTTGAAGCTTTAGAGGAGTTAGTTATCCAGTATGAATCTCAGGTTACTCCACTTCAAAGAGTTGAGGCTAAGGTAAATGAATATAAAGCACTATTTAGTTCATATGTAAAAGAGTATTTTACAGAAGGATATACAATTAATGCAGCAGAGGTTGCTGCAGAGGTACAAGCGCTAAATGATGATTTAGATAAAATATTAGCTGATGCTGATGGTGTAGTTACAGATGAGAATGTAGATAGCTATATCAATAGTGAAACAGGTATAATTAAAGCAAAAACAGAAGCACACGTATTATTATTGATGGCTATTGACTCTGACTTAGATGTAACAATAGATAATAAAATATCATCACTTGATGAAATATATAATTCTGATAAAGCCTCTTATACAGAAGCATATAATCTAGCTGCATATACAGCCGCTTATGAGGCATTAAAAACAGCTATTTCTTCATGTGAAACTATAGCTGAAGTAAATGCTATTACATTTGATAGTATGACATCTATTAGAAATGATGAAGATCAAATTGCTTATAATAACCTACCTACATATACAGTAAATGAGCTTGCAAATACGGTAAATACTGAAGCATTTACTTCATATGCTGCAGTAGATAAATTATCAGATACTGTATATGGACCATTTAGTGTTAAGAAGGGAACTGCTTCTAAGATGAAGATGAAGGCAGGATATCTTGATTTATTTAGTGGTAATACTATTGAATTTACTGTTAAAAATGATGGTGCTACATTTATGATAGCTTATAATAGTAATAATACAGGAAGAAAGGTTATTTTAACAAATTCTAATTCATCAATTACTCCAGTTTCTAAGTTTTGTGCAAATCTATTACAATCAACATCAGATTCAAAGGGGTCTTATACTTTTAATGGTACAAAGTATGAACTTGAAGTTTCTGCAAAAGGATGGTTAGTATTTGATAATTTAGCTGCGGGTACATATACAGTAACATTCGATACTGAAGAAGATGGAAAGACACCTGGAGCTGTTGATCAAGCTGAACAAAAGATTGAATATTTAAAGCTATTTGATCAAGAGACAAAGGATGTTGAGAAAAAGGTATTAGCATTAGATGCTTCATTTACTGGATCTACGGTAGCTGATATTACATCATCTATGAGTGTAGTAGCTAATATTGAAGGTCAAACTGAGCCTAAGACTTTAGCTTCTACAGAATATACATTAGAATTCTATAATAGTAGTGATGAGGTAATTAATGATGGAGATGTATCTTATGTAATTGTAAAATATACTAAGGATACAAAGGTTGTTTCAGTTAAGAAAACTGTTGCAGAAATGACATCTGCTTCATACCAAACAGGTACATATACTTATTCAAATGGTGTAGTTTTATTTGAAGATAAAGATGGTAATGTAACTATTTGCTAGTTTTAAAATAGAAAGGAAAAGCACTTGTGTGCTTTTTCTTTCATTTTGGACTATTTTTTAAGTAGTTATTGATTTAATTTATATTAAATGATATAATAATTGAGTATTTCTAATAATTGGAGGAAATAATATGAACGTAGTTGATATATTTATTATAATCTTTGCGATTTTATTAATAATTATAGTTATGATGCAAGAGTCTAAGGATAATATAAATGATGCTTTTAGTGGACAAAAGACAGAATTATTTAAAAATCAAAAGACTCGTGGTATAGAATTATTCTTTCAAAGAGCTACTGCTGCAATCGCAGTAATATTCTTTGTACTAATAATTGTTAGAGCTATTATTTAATCAAAAAGATTTCTAAGGAAATCTTTTTTTATTAGTAAGGTGGTGATTTTATGAAAAAAGAAGAATTAGTAATAAATGCATTGTTAAAGCCATTTAACCATTATCTTACTGATGTAGTTAAGACAACACATTTATCTATTAAAGAAGTAAGTGATATTTTAAATAAATTAGAATCTGAAGATAAAATATATACCAATAAAGCTCTTTATTATGTAAAGTTAAAAGGTACAATTAGTATTAATTCTAAAGGCTTTGGATTTATAAAGGAAGAAAATAGTGAAAAGGAATACTTTGTATCTATTGATAATCTTAATGGGGCTTATAATAATGACTTTGTTTCGTTTTATGTTTTACCATCATATACTAATAAAAAGGATGAGGCAAGAGTTATTGATATATTAAAAAGAAACAATGAACATATATATGGTGTATTAATATTTAAGAAAAGAAAAAAAGGTACCGAGTATTATATTGTTTCTAGAGATAAAAATTTTGATACAAGAGCCTTAGTTTTAGAGTCTGATTTAAATGGAGCTGTTGAAGGAAATATAGTAGTAGGTGACTTAATATATAATAATCAAAAGCTTACAGCAAAGATTTCTAAAATAGTAGGTCATAAGGATGACCCTGGTGTTGATATATCTTTAGTTGCCTTACAATATGGCTTTGAAAAGGAATTTTCTTCTGAGGCTATTATAGAATCAAAAACTATTCCTGATAGTGTTGATATAAATAATTACAAGGAAAGAGTAGATTTTACAAATGATTTAATTATAACTATTGATGGTGATGATTCAAAGGATTTTGATGATGCAGTTTGTTTAAAGGTTTTATCAAATGGAAACTATAAATTATATGTACATATTGCTGATGTAAGTGAATATGTTAAGGAAAATTCACCATTAGATCATGAAGCATATAAAAGAGGAACATCTGTATATTTAGCTGATAGAGTTATACCTATGCTTCCACATAAGCTATCTAATGGAATATGTTCATTAAATGAAGGTGTAAATAGACTAGTATTATCATGTATTATGGAAATAGATAAGAATGGTAATTTAGTTGGATATGATATATGTGAGGGGATAATTAAATCAACTCATAGAATGACTTATAGCAAGGTTAATAAAATGCTTATTTCTAATGATTCAGAATTAATAAATGAATATAGTGATATCTATCCTATGCTTAAAAATATGGAAGATTTAAGTAAAATAATTAGAAATAAAAGAACTAAAAATGGTGCTTTAGATTTTGATGTTCCTGAATATAAAATAACACTAGATGAAAATGGTAATCCTATCGAATTTATATTAAGAGAGAGAAATACTGCAGAATTATTGATAGAGGATTTTATGCTGATGGCTAATCAAACGATTGCATATCATATGAATATAGCAGGTATACCATCAGTATATCGTATTCATGAAAATCCTGATCAAGAGAAGCTTAATAATGTATTTAGTCTAATTAGAAATTTAGGCTATAAGGTCTTAAATACCAAAAATGAAATTAAACCTAAAATGATTCAAACTTTAATGAATAGTCTTAAGGATACTGATGAATATTTAGTTATAAATAATATGGTTTTAAGAGCTATGATGAAAGCTAAATATAAAGAACAATGCTTAGGACATTATGGACTGGCATTTAAGTATTATTGTCATTTTACATCGCCAATTAGAAGATATCCTGATTTAATGGTGCATAGACTATTAAAAAAACTAATGCTTCATCCAAGTAATAATTTTGATAATGATATCATTTATTATCAAGCTATACTTCCTGATATTTGTGAGCAATGTAGCATTCAAGAAAGAAAAAGTGTTGAATGCGAAAGAGAAGTAAATGATATGCTATCAACTATGTATATGTCTAAATATATAGGTAATTCCTACAATGGAATTGTAAGCAGTATAACTAAATTTGGAATGTATGTAACACTAGAAAATGGTATAGAGGGATTAGTTCATATTAGTAATATGAATGGATATTATGTTTATAATGAAAAACAAATGACGCTTGTGGGACAAAATCATTTATACAAAATTGGTGATCATGTTAGAATAGTAGTATACAATACTAATAAAAAGGAAAGAACTATAGATTTTGTTTTAGAAAATGATTATTATAGGTAAGGGAGAATTGATATTATGGAAATCATTGCTGAAAATAGAAAAGCAAGACATGAATATTTCATATTAGAAACATATGAGGCTGGTATTAAATTAAAGGGAACAGAAATTAAATCAATAAGAGCTCATAAATGTAATATTAATGATTCTTATGTTCAAATAAAAGATTATAAGCCTATAATAATAAATATGAATATTGCGAAATACGAGTTTGGTAATATTTTTAATCATGATGAAACAAGATCGAGAGAATTATTACTTCATAAAAAGGAAATAATTAAGCTATTTAATAAATGTAAGCAGGATGGATGTACTTTAGTACCAACTAAGGTATATTTAGAAGGTTCCTTATGTAAAATAGAAATAGCCTTATGCAAAGGTAAAAAGCTGGCTGATAAAAGAGAAAGCCTTAAGGAAAAGGATGCCAATAGAAGAATGGCTAAAATATTAAAAAATAGATAAATAAGTTGACAAAAGAATTATTTATAAGTATAATTCTTTTGCATATGGGGATGTCTTGGATTCGCTGTGGTTGGTGAAGGTAAGTAAGCATGTGGTGGGATTATCGGCCACCTTAAAAACGTCGAGGTTCTGTAAATAAACGCAGAAGAAAACGATTATACATTTGCATTAGTTAACAACAACAATGTTAACTATGCATATGCTTGCTAATTAGATAACATTAGCACATCACCTTTAGAGTTTCCTATGCTCTAAAGCTTGATGCTTAATTTAGTAGGATATATATTATAAGTGCTACTCTAACTTATAATACGAATTTAATAGAGTGTAGTTAAATGATGGTTTGCTTGTTCGCTATGCATTTAACGAAATTCTAGGATAAGCTAAACATGTAGAAAGCTTAGTGAATCTAGCTATATACCGGGGTTCGATTCCCCGCATCTCCACCAAATAGAAACGACGTTCTTGATACAGTAGAAATGCTGTTTCAAGAACTTTTT